>NZ_JABWRW010000005.1:0-285493 GCF_014269095.1 Pseudomonas sp. SWRI50
AGCATGGGGGAGGTGGGCGGGGCGAAGATCGCCGGTGCACTGGAACTGGCCATCGAAGACAACCGTAACGGCACCCCGACCTGCGCCGTGCTGCTGCTGGAAACCGGTGGCGTGCGCCTGCAGGAAGCCAACCTGGGCCTGGCGGCAATCGCCGAGATCCAGGCCGCGATCGTCGAGCTGCGCAGCTACCAGCCGGTGATCGGCCTGATCGCAGGCTCGGTCGGCTGCTTCGGCGGTATGTCCATCGCTGCCGGCCTGTGCAGCCACCTGCTGGTCACCCGTGAAGCGCGCCTGGGCCTCAACGGCCCGCAGGTCATCGAGCAGGAAGCGGGCATCGCCGAATACGACGCCAAGGACCGCCCCTTTATCTGGAGCCTGACCGGTGGCGAGCAGCGCCATGCCAGTGGGCTGGTCGACGGCTACGTGGCCGATGATGCAGATGCAATACGCCAGCAGCTTGTGCACCTGCTCGACACCCCCGCCACAGACCGTGCTCGCCGCCACGCCTGGTACCTCGAGCGGCTGTCGCGCCTCGGCGATGACTGCCCGCAACTGAATGCCGCCGCCGTATGCAGCCTCTACCAAGGAGAAGCCAAATGAACCGAGCCATGAACTGGCTGCCGGGCCTGGCCGGCGGGCAAGTGCTGCCGGGTTACCCCGCGTCGCTGCAGGTGATCGACGGCGAACTGGACAACCGCCTGGCACGCTTCATTGCCGTGGTGCCCGATGGGCACAACCCGTTCCCCCGGGCGCGTGCGGGCGAGGTCGGCTTGCTGGAAGGCTGGGGGCTGGCCAAGGCGGTGAGCGAAGCGGTCGCGGCAGACCGCGACGGCGAGAAGCGGGCCATCGTCGCCGTCATCGATGTGCCCAGCCAGGCCTATGGCCGCCGCGAAGAGGCGCTGGGCATTCACCAGGCGCTGGCCGGTGCGGTGCAGGCGTATGCCGAGGCGCGCTTGGCCGGGCACCCGGTGATTGGGCTGCTGGTCGGCAAGGCGATGTCTGGCGCCTTCCTCGCGCATGGCTATCAAGCCCAGCGCCTGATCGCGTTGGACGACGCTGGGGTGATGGTGCACGCCATGGGCAAGGCCGCTGCCGCGCGCATTACATTGCGCAGCGTCGAAGCGCTGGAGGCCCTGGCCGCCGAAGTACCGCCGATGGCCTATGACCTCGACAGCTATGCCTCGCTGGGCTTGCTGTGGCGACGTCTTGGCGTGGACAACGCCGAGACGCCAAGTGCGGCCGACCTGGCCAAGGTACGTACCTGCCTGGCCGAAGCGGTGCGCGATATCGGCAACTCGACCGACCTGTCATCTCGGCTGGCGGGCGAAAACCGGCGTGCCTCCCGCGAGGTGCGCGAACACTTGCGCCGTCAGTGGCAGGGGGCCTGAGATGAATAGCCCACGCGCGCACGACCTGCTGTGGGGGTTGCCCCTTTGCGCGCTGCCTGAAGATGCCCCGCAGTGGGCGCATCAGGTGGTGGCAAGCGGTCAGCCGGTGGTGGTGCGCCGCGCCGCCTGCGCTGACGGCTGGGTGGCGGTGGGCCTGCGCGGCCTGAGCCGGGATCAGCGGCTGGGCACACAGATGCGCCTGGCCGATATCCAACGCCTGCAAAGCCCTGAGGCCCTGCGCTGGCGAGCACCGAGCCCGTGGCCTGCATTGCAGGCGTTGGCCTCGGTGGCCCCGGTGCTCGATACCACCGGGCTGGCTTGGGGGCCGACAGGTGGGGTGGGGTACCAACTCGCCACCGAGACTGGCGTGTTGCACCTGGCCAGTGATCTGGACGTGGTCGTGCGCACGCCACACCCCCTGGCACGCACAAAAGCACGGGAACTGCTGGACATACTGGACTGCGCGCCATGCCGTATCGATGTGCAATTGGAAACACCGGCAGGTGCCGTGGCCCTGCGTGAGTGGGCCGGTGTTGCCCGCCGCGTACTACTCAAGTCGCCCCATGGCGCGCGCTTGGTGGCTGACCCCTGGGCTGCCTGGGGGTGTGCGGCATGAGCAGCTTGTTCGCGTTCCCCGGCCAGGGTGCCCAGCAGGTAGGCATTTTGCACCGCTTGCCCGAGGGGGCCGGCCCACTGTTGGAGGAGGCCAGCGATACGCTGGGCCATCAGGTGCTGGGCCTGGACAGCGAGCAGGCATTGCAGAGCACCCGGGCCGTGCAGCTGTGCCTGCTGCTGACCGGGGTGGCCTGGGCGCGCCGACTGCTGCAGCAAAGTCCCGCCCCCGACTATGTGGCAGGGCTGTCGATAGGGGCGTATCCCGCCGCGGTCACGGCCGGTGCGCTGGCGTTCGCCGATGCCGTGCGCCTGGTTGCCCTGCGCGGTGAGTTGATGCAGCGCGCCTATCCGCAGGGGTATGGCATGACCGCGCTGAGTGGCCTGGACCTGGCCAGTGTCGAGCGCTTGCTGGTGGAGGCGGGCGGTGAGGTCTACATCGCCAACCTCAACAGCGAAAACCAGATCGTCATTGCCGGCAGCGAGGCGGCCATGGCTGCGGTGGCCCAACGCGCGCGCAGCCTGGGCCAGGGCGTCGCGCGGCGCCTGGCGGTCAGCGTGCCGTCCCATTGCCCACTGCTCGATGCCCCGGCTGCGGAACTGGCCGAGGCCTTTGCTGCGGTCGAACTGCGAAGGCCCATCATCACCTACCTGAGCGGCAGCAGTGCACGGCCGATCCACGACCCGCAACGCTTGCGCGACGACCTGGCCGGCAACATGGCGCGGGTGGTGGACTGGCGTGCCACGTTGCGCAACGCCTATGAACGCGGGGTGCGCCTGCACTTGGAAATACCACCGGGCAGTGTGCTCAGCGGCCTGGCCCGCCAGGTGTTCGCCAATGGCCGCGTGGTAGCCATCGAGTCCACTCGGCTGGATAGCGTCGACGCCTTAATGCGTCAGGAGGTGGCCGGCAACCGATGACCGTGCTGTGCAACGCGAAGGACAACAACAAGCAACTTCGACAACACCTGAGGACAACAACAATGATTATTTATGGTGTGGCTCTGCTGGCAGTGTGCACGCTTGCCGGCGTTATCGTCGGCGACTTCCTGGGCGTGCTGCTGGGCGTCAAATCCAACGTGGGCGGGGTCGGTATTGCCATGATCCTGCTGATCTGTGCGCGGCTGTACATGCACCGCCACGGCGGCATGAGCAAGGAGTGCGAATTCGGCGTCGGCTTCTGGGGCGCGATGTACATTCCGGTGGTGGTGGCCATGGCGGCCCAGCAGAACGTGGTCACGGCCCTGCACGGCGGGCCGGTGGCGCTGCTGGCGGCTGTCGGCGCGGTACTGGTGTGTGGCGCGACCATCGCGCTGATCAGCCGCAGCCACCGCGGTGAACCCTTGCCCGCACTGGAGCCCACACCCGAAACACCTGGGCAGGTTGCCCCTGCAGGAGGGCGCTGATCATGTGGCCGATCGTTGACAATGCCTTGGAACACAACGGCCTGGTCACCGCGTTCGCGGTTGTCGGGGCGATCATGTGGTTGTCGGTACTGATGTCCAAATACCTGACGTTCGGCCGGGTGCACGGCTCGGCGATTGCCATCGTCATTGGGCTGGTGCTGGCCTGGGTTGGCGGTACCGTGACCGGCGGGCAAAAGGGCCTGGCGGACATGGCACTGTTCTCTGGCATCGGCCTGATGGGTGGGGCGATGCTGCGCGACTTCGCCATCGTCGCCACGGCCTTCGAAGTGCAGGCCACCGAGGCGCGCAAGGCCGGGATGATTGGCGCCGTTGCGTTGCTGCTGGGCACGGTGCTGCCGTTTATCGTAGGTGCGGCGGTGGCCTATGCCTTCGGCTATCGCGATGCCGTAAGCATGACCACCATTGGCGCGGGCGCGGTGACCTATATCGTCGGGCCGGTGACGCGGGCCGCGCTGGGTGCGAGCTCGGACGTGATGGCCTTGTCGATAGCCACCGGGTTGATCAAGGCCATCCTGGTGATGGTGTTCACCCCGGTGTCGGCCCGCCTGCTGGCCCTGGACAACCCGCGTTCGGCCATGGTGTTCGGTGGCTTGGCAGGGACGGTGTCGGGGGTGACCGCAGGCTTGGCGGCCACGGACCGGCGGCTGGTGCCGTACGGCGCGCTGACCGCGACCTTCCATACCGGCTTGGGCTGCTTGATGGGCCCTTCGATCCTGTATTTCTGCGTGCGCGGCTTGATCGGCTGACCCACCCTTCACGCCCTCTGTGTAGGAGCAGCCTTGCGCTGCGAAGAGGCCCTTACTAGCGGCGACTATCTACGGTGTTGTCACCGACCTCTTCCCAGCACAGGGCTGCCCCTACCCGCAGCCCCATCCCCCGAATCGGGGAAAAGCGCTGGGGAATCCTCCCCAATCTGTTTCGGTTAGCCCTGTAACTCACCAAAAAATATAACAATTCTCATCTGGCATATACCTTGCTCAACCTCCACGCAGAGACCCTGTGTTCCGGAGGTGCAGCATGTCGACCCCGCTCAAAGGCCCCGTCCTGTCATCCCTTGTCCTGGCCCTGCTCGGCTGGGAAGCGACCAGCGAGGCAGCTGTGCAGTGCCAGCGCACCCTGGTTGCCAATGTGGTCGCACTGGACCAGCCGCTGATGTTCAACCGCCTTGGCGCGCAAAACGCCAATGGCATGATGTTCGCCCTGCGCGAAGATGTCGTGGACGAGCACCAGGTCCCGCTTGGCAAAGGCGGAGCCGCAGTGCCTGGCAAAGTCACCTTGCGCCCGGACAAACGCCCACGGCCAATCGTCTTGCGGGTCGCTGCCGGTGACTGCCTGACCGTCAACCTGACCAACCTGCTGGCCTACCAGGCCAACCCAAACAAGCACGGTATCGACCACGAAGAAAACGAGGCCGAAGGTGAGGAAGAAGAAGGGCCGGAAACCGAATTCGAGAATGAAGGCGGTGAGCACTTCGTTGCGGATGAGCAAGTCAGCGACCGCCACGTAGGTTTCCAGGTTAACGGCATGCAAGCCGTCAACAGCATTGGCGACATCGCCGCCAACACCGGCCGCAATGGCAACTTCCTGGTGTCGCCGGGCAACACCCGCAGTTACACCCTGTACGCCGAACGCGAAGGGGCCTTCGCCGCAACCAGCCAAGGCGCGACCTTCGGCGGCCAGGGCGGAGCCGGCAACGTTGCCAACGGCTTGTTCGGCCAGGTGGTGGTGGTGCCCAAAGGCGGGCGCACCTTCCGTAACACCCTGACCGAAGAAGAAATGCGCCTGGCCACCACCGGCCGCACCCCCACAGGCCAACCTGTCATCGATTACCAGGCCCGTTACCCGCAGGCAGAGCCGTGGATCACCGAAGGCAAGGCCGGCAAGCCGATCATCGCGATGGTCGATGGCAACGAGATTCTCAACAGCGAGACCGATGCCATCGTCATGGGCCCCAACCCAGACGGCAGCTTCCCCCGCTCGACCTACCCACTGGAGAGCGTCAACAAGCGCAACCCGGCGCTGCCCAACCGGCTGGATGCGTTCCGTGATTTCGCCTCGCAGTTCGCCGACGAAGTGGCCGGCACCCAGGCCTTCCCCGGCTACTGGGCCGACCCGATCATGGGCCACGTGCTGGAGCCGACCCGCGATTCGTTCATGATCAACTACGGCTCGGGCGGCATGGGCGCCGAGGTGGTGGCCAACCGACTGGGCGTGGGCCCGATGCATGACTGCCTGTCGTGCGCCTACGAGGAGTTCTTCCTCAGTGCGCACACCGTGGGCGATATCGGCACGCTGGTGGACGTGCCAGCCAACGTCGGCCTGGAGAACATCCGCCCCGGCGAAACCCCACCGGCTAATGCCGTGGGCGTCAAGGCCAGCATGGCCCTGTACCCGTCGGAGCCGGCCAACGTCCACCACAGCTACATTGGCGACTTCACCAAGTTCCGTAATACGCACAATGGTCATGAGCAGCACATCTTCCACTTGCACGGCCACCAGTGGCTGTTCAACCCTAACGACGACAACTCCGATTACGTGGACGCCCAAGGCATCGGCCCGGGCATCGGGTACACCTACGAGATCGCCAACGGCGGCTCTGGCAACCGTAACCGCGTAGCCGGCGATGCCATCTATCACTGCCATTTCTACCCGCACTTCGCCCAAGGCATGTGGGCCATGTGGCGGGTGCACGACGTGTTCGAGGAAGGTACCCGGCTGGAGGTCAGTGGCCAGGATGCAAACGGCTTCCACAGCACGCCGTTTGCCCTGCGCAGTGGCAAGCCAGCCGTCGGCGCACGGGCATTGCCGGACGGTGAAATCATTGCCGGTACGCCGATCCCCGCCATCGTCCCGCTGCCGGGCAAAGCCATGGCGCCGATGCCGGGCAAAGTGGTCGTGGTGCCTAAGCTTGCAGAGCAGTGGGTGGCCGCAAACGAGCAGGACGATGATGAAGAGGAAGAAGAGGGCGACGATGACCATGGCCACGGGGCAGCTGCGCCCAAGGCTGTCGGCTCCTTGGCCCTGGTCGACCGTAGCGAAACCAACCGCAACGCCGACGGCACCTTGAAAAACCCAGGCTACCCGTTCTGGATCGGAGGCATGGAAAGCAGCGTCGGCCAGCGCCCACCGACCCCGCCGCTGGACATGCTCGACCCTGCGCTTGCCCAGCAACTGAAGAACAGCGGCAATGCCCTGTGGGCCAACCTGGACCCCAACCAGGTCGATGGCTGGGATGGTGGCCTGGGCCGGCACGCGCTGGATGGCATCTCGGCAGGTGGCGAAGCACTGACCACCACCACCAAGCTGGACTTCTCCAAGGTGGTGCATAAAGCCAAGCCGATCTACCTGCCGGAAGAGGGCACCGAAGTCGAACAGGCGGCCATGAAGTTTCACGCCAAGGCTGAGCACCCCAGCTATGCGCTGATGCCGGGCAGCCAGCCGGTGGCGCGCAACTTCCGCACCAATGGCGCCTTGCCGACGGCCGGGGCACCGTTCTTTGAACCGTGCATGGACGACCGCGGCAAGCGCCTTACCCAGACCTCGGGCATAGGCGAGTTCGCCAGCGGTGAAAGCCTGACCGGCATGAGCTTCCGGGGTGCGTCTGCCTTCACCGCCGACCGCCCACGCATCTATAAAGGCGCCAACATTCAGTTTGATGCGGTCTACAACAAAGTCGGCTACCACTTCCCGCAGGCGCGCATCATTGCCCTCTGGGAAGACGCTTGGCCAGTGATCACCAAGCAGCGCCCACCCGAGCCGCTGGTGATGCGCATGAACACCTTCGATTGCACCATGTACCAGCACACCAACCTGATCCCGTCCATTTATGAGATGGACGACTACCAGGTGCGCACCCCAACCGACGTGATTGGCCAGCACATCCACCTGCCCAAGTGGGACCTCACCGCGGCCGATGGTTCTGCCAACGGCTGGAACTACGAGGACGGCATTCTTTCACCCGGCAGCGTGGTCGAGCGCGTGCATGCCATTCGCGCCTACAACGGTTGCACCGAAGGCGATAGCCGAGACGGCACCGCCGCCTGCCCAAGCGCCAAGCAGCACCCGTACTTCGGGCGCTTTGGCCGGGCCGACTGGCTGGGCGCGCGTACCGCCATGCAGCGTTGGTTCGCCGACCCTGTGGTCAACGTGCACAACGTCGACCGCGGCCTGGGCACCATCTTCACCCACGACCACCTTGGCCCATCGACCCACCAGCAACTGGGCCTGTACGCCACGGTACTGGCCGAACCTGCCGGCTCCACCTGGTACCACGCCGAAACCGGCGAGCAGCTGTACAACCCGGCTGCGCGCCAGGACGGTGGGCCAACCTCGTGGCAAGCAGTGATCAAGACCGGTGACCACGATGGCGACGGCAAAAACGACAGCTACCGTGAGTTCTTCCTCGAGTACAGCGACTTCCAGCATGCCTATGAAGCCGGCGTGTACGTGGGCGCAGGGCCGGACGGTATTCCCAATGGCCAGTCGTACCCGGCCACGGCCGACAGCTTCCGCTACGCCATCAACCCACCGGTCCGGCAGAAAGCCTCGTCGCTGCTCGAATCGGTGGTCGAGTCGCGCGGTGGCCTGAGCCCTGGCTGCCCAAGCCGGCCGTGCCCACAAGCCATTTCGGTGGATGACCCAGGCATGTTCGTCGTCAACTACCGTAACGAACCGCTGGCCCTGCGCGTGTTCGACCCCAACAAAGTGGCCCCGGACGGCAAACGCGGCATGCAGGCCGACGGCCTGGGCGGTGACCTGAGCTATGCCTTGCAGAGCCGCACCGACCGTGCCATCCCAGCGATGAACATGGCGCCTTCGGCGATCACTTCGGCGGTCGGCCCAACCGGTGGCACCACGGTGTTCCCGCCGCACATCAACACCGCCGGTAGCGAGCCCGGTGACCCGTTCACGCCGCTGCTGCGCACCTACTCGGGTGATAACGTGCGCTTGCGCATGCATGCCGGTGGCCATGAAGAGGAGCACAACGTCACGCTGCACGGCGTCAAGTGGCTGCAGAATGGCTCGGGCTTCGGCAGCAGCTCCAACTCGGGGTGGAAGGCATCGCAGATGATCGGCATCTCCGAGCAGCTGGGCTTCATGGCGCCGGTGTCGATGATTTCCAGCGCTGCGGCCACCAATGGCGACTACTTGTACTCGCTGGACGCGGCACTGGAAGGCTACTGGAACGGCATCTGGGGCATCATGCGCAACTACACCACCTTGCGCCCGGACCTGTTCCCGCTGTCGAACAACCCGCAGCCGGTGGCCATGCGCAACACCGTAAACTTTGATGGCATCTGCCCAAAAACCACCACCAACGCCAATGGCATTGGTACCCGCGCCACGGTCAAGCGCAGCTACGAGATCGTTGCCGCACTGGCCAACGACATTCTGGAGAACCGCCACGGGGTCAGCATCACCGACCCGGCCGGCGTCGGCCAGCATGTCGGTGGGCCGCTCAAGCCTGGCGGTGGCACGCTGGTGTTCAACAGCCGCAAGACCAGCATCCCGCAGGTGACCGTGGTGGATGAGGAGGACGGCACCACCTTCACCGTTGGCGGCCACAGCGCACCACTGCACGACCCGACCGCGGTGCTGTATGTGCGCAAGGCAGACCTGGACGCGACCACAGGCAAGCTCAAACCCGGCGTGCCGGTAGAGCCCCTGGTGCTGCGCGCCAATGCCGGCGACTGCATCAGTATCACCCTGGAAAACCGCCTGCCGCTGGTGATGCCCGACCTGCCAAGCACGGCCGTGATGCAGAACGTGGTCAAGCGTGACCGTAATGGCAGTGAAGGCTCCACGGCGTTCAACAACAACCTGATGCGGCCGTCCAGCCATGTTGGCCTGCACGCACAGCTGCTGGCCTACGACATCACCAAGTCCGATGGTGCCAACGTCGGCCTCAACCCGGTGCAGACCGTGCCGCCGCGTGCCGGCAACAGCGGTGCCTACCCAAGCAAGGTGTACCAGTACTACGCCGGGCACCTGGAGCGTGAAGGCAAGCCGGTGCTGCAACTGGGCCGCACGGTGGACAACATCAACACCACGGCGATCGAATTCGGCGGCCTGAACCTGACCCCGTCCGATTTCATCAAGCAGCCGCAAAAAGGCCTGGTGGGCGCCATGAGCATCCTGCCGCAAACCGCCACCTTCACCGAGGACACCGCCAGCCGTGCCCAGGCCACGGTAAAAGTCAGCGGCCAGCCGGACTACCGCGACTTCGTCACGGTGTGGCAGCGCTCGATGAACATGCGCTGGGCTGACGGCCGCCCCGTGGAAGGTATCGCTACTGAAGGCAATGGCGTGCCGGGCGATCCGAAGGACAACGGCAACATGGCCATGAACTACAAGACCGAACCGCTGTGGTTGCGCTTTGGCATGGCGCCGGACGCACCGTTCGGCCACGCCGACGGCAATGGCTTCGCCGATGTGCCAAACGCCCACATGGCCTACAGCAACGCCCTGGTCGGTGGCGACCCGCAGACGCCCGTGCTCTGGGCCAAGCCTGGCCAGCCGGCACGCAGCCATGTGCTGATGCCCAGCGGTGGCAGCCGCGGCATCACTTACCAGCTGGACGGGCACCTGTGGCCACTGCACGCCTACCAGGCCGAGAAGAACGACGCCGATGGCTACCCGATGAACCTGCCAGGCATCGGTTCGGTGCGCTTCGGCTTCAACCCGATGTCGATCTACATCGGTGCCCAGGAAAGCGTACTGCCGGCGGCGCACTTCAGCTTCATGCTGCCCAGCGCGGGTGGTGCCAACGCGGTGCCGGGGGACTACCTGTTCCGCGACTATGCCGCCTACGGCAACCTTTCGGGGCTGTGGGGGATTTTGCGGGTCAGCAACGAAGCGCCGCCCGCAACGGCTGCGCCACAATAACGACACTGGAGTGCGAGCATGAACAAGAAGACTCGCCCTGCTTACTTGGGGGTACTGCTGGGAGTGGCACTGATCGGCCTGGGCGTGGCGTATGAGCAGCTCTGGTGCGACCCACGCGAGCTGCTGCAGGAGCCTGCCGACCCGCAGGTCCTGCACCGGCTCAGCCGGGACGGGGTGACCGTGGAGTTCGAGGCGCGGCCGCTGGCCGGGGGCGAGCTGCGCGAAGGCGCCTTCGCCAACGTGCGCTTCAAGGTCAGCGACCAGGCCAGCGGCCAGCCGCTGTCGGGCATGGCGCCGGGGGCCTGGATCGACCCGGCCCAGTCGGCACCGGTCGGCGACCGCGACCAAAGCTGCAAGGCCCGTGTCGCGCTGTTTCTGAAAAGCAGCATTGGCGCCCGGCCGTTGCTCGACCTCAACAGCTACTTCCTGTTGATGCTGAACAAGGACGCCAGCCTGACGGTCATCGACCCGACGGTTTCGGTGGGGGGCGTCACCAGCACCATGGCCCGTATCGAACTGCCAGGCAGGCCCATGGACTGGGCGGCCACCGGCGACGACAAGCAAGTGTTCGTGTCGATCCCGGAGCGCGGCAAGGTGTCGGTGATCGATACCGAGACCTTCACCCGCGTGGCCGACCTGGATGCCGGCGACCAACCGACGCGGGTGGCGCTGCAACCGGACCAGCATCGGCTGTGGGTCGGCAACAACAGCAGCGACCCGGCCAAGGGCGGGGTAACGGTGATCGACGTGCCCGGGCGCAGCACCCTCAAGTCCTTCGCCACTGGCTCCGGGCACCACGAGATCGCCTTCAGCAGCGACTCGCGCTACGCCTTTGTCAGCAACCGCGACAGCGGCACCTTGAGCATCATCGACATCCCTGAAATGCGTCTGGCCAAGACCCTGGAGGTGGGGCCGCACCCGCTGTCGGTGAGCTACTCGGCGCTGTCCCAGGCGGTCTATGTGGTCGACGGCCAAGAAGGCACGGTGCGGGTCATCGATGCCCGCAGCCATCAACTGCGCCACACCGTCACGGCGGAACAGGGCCTGGGCCCGATGCGTTTTAGCAGCGACGGGCGCTACGGCATCGTGCTCAACACCCTGGAGAACCAAGCCTTGGTGATCGATGCCAGTACCGACACGCTCATCCACCGCATCCCGGTGGCGGCCGAACCCTACCAACTGACCTTTACCAAGGGCTATGCCTACGTCCGCGGCCTGGCCTCGCCCAAGGTCAGCATGATCAACCTGAGCAGCCTTGGGGAAGGGCGTTCGCCGATCGTCCAGGGCTTCGACGCCGGCCCTGCCGCGCCGCGCCAAGCCGGTGATCTGCCGCTGGCACAAGGGTTATCGGTGTCGCGTGACGACAACTCGGTGTTCGTGGTCAACCCGGTAGACAACACCACCTACTTCTACGCCGAGGGCATGAACGCGCCGATGTCGGGCTACAACAACCGCGGCCACCAGGCCCGCGCCGCCATCGTCGTCGACCGCAGCCTGCGCGAGGTGGCCCCAGGGGTGTATGGCTCGACGGTGAAGCTGCCGGCGGCCGGCAAGTTCGACGTGGCCTTCCTGCTCAACCAGCCGCAAATCATCCACTGCTTCAGCACCGATGTGGGCGAGGCGCCGAATGCCCGCAAGCACAAGGGCGCGCATGCCGAGTTCCTTGGCCTAGAGCAGCCTTTGCCGCAGCACAGCGCCTTCACCGCACGGGTGCGCATCGTCGGCGACGACGGTGAACCGCGCCTGGGCCTGAACGACCTGAGCCTGCGCTACTTCCTGGCGCCGTCGTCGATGCCGCGCAACCTGCGCCTGGAAGAAGTGGGCGAGGGTGTCTACCAAGCGGCCTTGACCCTGCCCGAAGCCGGCGCCTGGTACCTGCATGTGCAGTCACCGTCGCTGGGCCGCAAGTTTGCCGAAGAGAATTACACCAGCCTGCGCGTCCTGCCGGCCTCGGCCTCCACGGCGTCCCAAGGGGACGCTTCCCAGATGCAAACCAGGAGTGTGCGATGAACGCCAAGCATGCTTTCACACGGCTGGGCCTGAGCCTGGCGCTGCCCCTGTTGTTGTCCAGCAACCTGGCCTTGGCCCATGCCGGGCATGACCACAGCGGCCATGCCGAGCAACCGCCCGCCGCGCGACAGGAGAAAGCCAGTGTGCGCTTTGCCGATGTCTCGCTGCTGGACCAGGACGGCATGCCCGTGCGCCTGGAGAAGGACCTGGTCGGCGATCACCTGGTGGTGATGGGCTTCATCTACACCAGTTGCACCACGGTGTGCCCAGTGGTGTCGTCGATCATGGGCAAGGTCCAGCAGCAGTTGGGTGGCCGTGTGGGTGAAGAAATCCATCTGGTGTCGATCAGCGTCGACCCCCAGCGAGACGATTCCAAGCGCTTGCAAGGCTACGCCAAGGCCTTCCAGACAGGACCGGGCTGGAGCTGGCTGACCGGTACGTCGTACGCCATCACCGAAACCCTCAAAGGCCTGGGCAGCTTCAGTGCCGACCTCAGCCAGCACCCGCCGCTGATTCTGGTGGGCGATGGCCGCAGCGGCCACTGGACCCGCTACTACGGCTTCACCGACCCGGCGGTACTGGTCGCGGAAATCAACCGCCTCAGCGCACGCCGGGTGCATGCCAAGAGCACGGCCATCGCCGAACACCATGCCGACCACACCGGTGACCATAACGAGGTGCAACCATGAGCCATCTGATCTCACGCCGCGCCGGCATGCGCGGTCTCGACTGGCTGGTACTGGGCGGTTGCCTGTGGATTCTTGCCTCGGTCGCATTGGCCCATGAAGGCCATGCCCAGCAGGCGCCCGAGCCACAGGCAGCGCCCCAGGCGATGACCAGCGGCGGCGGCACCCGCGATGCCCAGACCTGGTTCACTGACACCGTGCTCAAGGACCAGAATGGCCGCGACCTGCGCTTCTACAGCGATGTGCTCAAGGACAAGGTGGTGATGCTTAACGTCATCTTCACCCACTGCACCGACGCCTGCCCGTTGATCACCCGCAAGCTGCGAGAGGTACGCGAGGCCATGGGGCCGGCGTTGGCCGGGCAGGTGACGTTCGTCTCGATCAGCAGCGACCCGCTCAACGACACCCCGGCGGCGCTCAAGGCCTTTGCCGAGAAGCAGGGCGTGGACGGCCCCAACTGGCTGTTCCTGACTGGCGACAAGGCCAGTGTCGACCTGGTCCTGGGCCGCATCGGCCAGTTCCTGCCCAGCCCCGAACAGCATTCCACGCAGCTGATTGCCGGTGACGTGGCAGGCAAGCGCTGGAGCAAGATCCGCCCCGATGCGCCACCGATGGCGATCGCGCAGCGCATGCAGCTGCTGGCCCAGCCGCTGGCAGGGCGGTGACATCATGAACCTTGCGCTGGCCAATGCCCTTGTAGGAGCGGCCTTGCGTCGCGAAAGGGCTGCGCAGCGGCCCCAGATTTTGGTGTCGATGCAGAGACTGTTGGGGCTGCTGCGCAGCCCTTTCGCGACGCAAGGCCGCTCCTACAAAAGCCTGGTATGCGTGCTAGGGCTCACTCTGTGCGGCTCAACCTTTGCCCTCGACCTCACCGAACACGAACAGGCCGGCAAGCGTCTCTACCGCGAAGGCCAGTCGAGCAGCGACGCACAATTGCTGGCACGCGTCGGCTCCAGCGACATGAGCGTTCCTGCCAGCGTCTTACCCTGTGCAAGCTGCCACGGCACCGACGGCCGCGGCCGCGCCGAAGGCGGTGTACGCCCGCCGAGCCTCGACTGGCAACGCCTGGCCCTGGGCCAGGGCGAGCGGCAGGCCAATGGCCGCAGTTACCCGCCTTATACCGACGCCAGCCTGGCCAGGGCGATCCAGCAGGGGGTGGACCCTGCCGGCAATCGCCTGGACGCCGCCATGCCGCGTTTCGATTTGACCCTGGCCGACCAGCGCAACCTCACCGCCTACCTCAAACGCCTGGCCGATGAGCGCGATCCGGGCGTGAAGGAGGGCGTGCTGCGCCTGGGCACCTTGCTGCCGGGCTCCGGGCCGCTGGCCGAAGCAGGGCACGTGGTGCGCGCAGTACTGGAAGACGGCCTGGCGCAACTCAACCAGCAAGGCGGTGTGCACGGGCGGCGCCTGGAACTGGTGGTGCTCGACCCGGGCAGCGACGCCGACAGCGCCGAGCAGGCCCTTCGCCAATTGCTGGACAAGGAGCAGGTGTTCAGCCTGATTACCCCGCTGGCACCTATGCTCGATCAGCGACTGACCACCGTCCTGGCGCAGCAGAACGTGCCGCTGATCGGCAGCACCCCGCGCAGTGGCGGCAGTGCGCAGATCTTCGACCCGCTGCCGGGCTTGCCTGCGCAACTGCTGAGCCTGGCCGGCCACGCCCGTGACGCCTTGGGCCTCGCCCCAGATGGCTTGCGTGTGGTGTATGCCGGTGACGAGCAAGCGCCGCTGGCCGAGCAGGTGCGTGAACAGCTTGTGCAGCAAGGCTGGGCCCCCGGCGCCCTGCAGCCCTTCGATGGCCAGGCGGTGGACGGCCAGGGCATCGTCTTCGTTGGCCGCGCCCAGGTCTTTGCCGAGTTGGCTGCCGCGTTGCAGGCGGCAGGCCGCCAGCCATACCTGTTTGCAGCGTCCAGCCAGGTGGTCGGGGCCGTGGCGAACTTACCTGCGCAGTGGTCGCAGCGCGTCTACCTTGCCTACCCATTCGTGCCCGAAGACTGGACCGAGCAAGGCCTGGCGACCCTCGCCGGGCTGCAACAACGCCAGGGCCTGGACCCGCGTCAGGCGTCCTTGCAGGTCAACACCCTGTGCGCCCTGCGCTTGCTGACAGAGGCCCTTAAACAGATCGGCCGAGATGCCAGCCGCGAGCAACTGATCACGGCCCTGGAGGGCCTGCACGACGTCACTACCGGCCTCACGCCAGCCCTGGGCTTTGGCCCCGGTCGCCGGCAGGGCATGGCCAGTGCCCACGTGGTGGCGGTGGCCTTGCCCGGGCCGCGCTTCACCTCGGTCACCCCGTACCGGCCAGTGCCGGACACCCCTTGAGCGGAGGTTGCCATGCGTACCCTGTTGCTGTGCCTGTTGCTGCTGGTCGCCAAGGCGAGTTGGGCCGATGTGCCGGCCGCGCGGGTAAACGGTGTGGAGATCGATGTGATGCGCCTTGAGCGCTACTTCACGGAATACCTCGAAGCCCAGGGCCGCGCGGTGGCCAGCATCCGCAACCCGACCCTGTACAAGCGCCTGCGCGACCAGGCCTTGGACGAGCTGATCGACAAGGAGCTGCTGTGGCAGGAGGCCCAACGCCAGGGCATCGGCATCAGTGATGAACAGGTGTCTGCCCAGGTTGGTGAAGTGGAGGCGGCGTTTGGCAGCCCGACAGTGTTTGAACGGCGTCTGGCGCAGGCAGGCTTCGATAGGGCAGAGTACGCTGATTACACCCGCCGCGAGCTGGCTGCCCAGCGGGTGTATGCCCAGCTCAGCGCGGTCGACGCGCCCAGCCAGGCCGAGGTGGAGGCCTTCTACATGGCCAATCGACAAAGACTGCAAGGAGCGCAGAACCAAAGTGATAACCCTTCTGTCATACGTGAACAGGGCCTGGTCTTGGCCAGGATCTCGCTCATCGGGCAATTGCAGGCGCAAGCGCGGCAAGCTGTGCGCCAACGTTTGCGCGAATCCGCTAAAGTGGAAATCGCCGACTGAAGGCCCCGATGGCGTTTCCCCAAAGCTGGGGAATAACGACTTGGCAAAGTGCCATCAGGTTCCCCGGATGTGGGGAACCGGGCGAGCTCGCCTGCTCGCCGCGCCTGGGGTGATTTCGGGCACCCTTGCCAGATCAACGACTTACAGTGGTGCAGCATGACTATTCACGCCTGGCACGAAGCCTGCTCAAGCCTTATCAAGGCCGCACTTCGCAGACCGGGAAACCGGGCAGTTTTGGGGAGTCGACCTTGGTGAACAGAGTATTGGTAGTCGATGACGAACAGACTCTTGCGCAGAACCTGCAGGCGTATTTGCAGGCGCAAGGCCTGGAAGTTCATGTTGCCCACGACGGTGCCAGTGGTATCGAGCAGGCTGAACGCCTGGCACCGCAAGTGATTGTGCTGGATTACCGCTTGCCCGATATGGAGGGTTTTCAGGTACTGGAGACCGTGCGCAAGAACAGGCAGTGCCACTTCGTGCTGATCACCGCCCACCCGACCGCCGAGGTCCGTGAGCGAGCCGCCGAACTTGGCGTGACCCATGTCCTGTTCAAACCGTTCCCGTTAGCGGAACTGGCGCGCGCGATCCTCGACCTGATGGGCATCGAGCGCCGGCGCAGGGCCACGGACAACCCGGCAGAAGGGTTCGTCGAACGACGCCAGACCAGGAACGAATCGTTCCCCCTGCAGTTGTACGATGGTAGCTGGGTACTGGCCGACCGCCGCCGTAATGGCGCCAAGCCCCCAGGTCCGGATGACGAACAACTGCTCACAGGGGAATAGCGGCGCCCGCTGCCCTGGCTGAGCCAGCCTGCGACGCGCCCCCTGAGCGGAGTCGCAGGCCATGCCCGAAGTACTCGAGATTGCCGGTTTTACACGCGAGCTGCTGGCCCAGGCCCGTTTGCAAGCCAGTGACGAACGCCTGCTCAATTGCCTGGAGCGCCTGGCCAACGACACCCCGGACACCTTCACCCGCCGCCTCGGCATCACCCTGC
This sequence comes from Pseudomonas sp. SWRI50, assembly GCF_014269095.1. Taxonomy (NCBI): domain Bacteria; kingdom Pseudomonadati; phylum Pseudomonadota; class Gammaproteobacteria; order Pseudomonadales; family Pseudomonadaceae; genus Pseudomonas; species Pseudomonas sp. SWRI50. Next base: position 16,982 of record NZ_JABWRW010000005.1, read on the forward strand.
ATTACCCCGTGCTGCACAGCCAGGCGCTGCTGGCCAGCACCCCTCGCTTCGACAAGGTCAGCCTGGCCCAGTGCCTGAAACGCGAGTTCGTGCTGATCGAGCAGGGCGGCGAACTGATGGGTGTGTTCGCCGACCCCTTCGACCCTGCGCGCCTGGCCTGGATCGACGATGTGCTGCAAGGCGCGCCGCTGTACCTGGCGCACGCCGCCGAGCTGGCGACGTTCCTGGCCCGCCATGAAGAAAGCTTCCACGCGGTCGATGCGCTTGACCACGACAGTGAAGCCAGCAGCGAAAGCGACCCGCTGCAACGCCTGTCGCTGACCAGCATCAGCGAAGACCAGAGCCGCGTGGTCAAGCTGGTCAACTCGACCCTCTACGACGCCCTCAAACTGCACGCCAGCGACATTCACCTGGGCATGACCGGCCAGGGCCTGACCATCAAGTACCGTATCGACGGTGTGCTCAACGGTGCCGGCAAGGCCAGCGGCAGCGCCTTCGCCGACCAGGTGATCTCGCGCATCAAGGTCATGGCCGAGCTCGACATCGGCGAGAAACGCGTGCCCCAGGACGGTCGTTTCAAGGTCGCCGTGGGTGAGCGGCAGATCGACTTCCGGGTCTCGATCATGCCCAGCATCTTTGGCGAAGACGCCGTGCTGCGGGTGCTCGACAAACAGGACCTGTCCGACAAGGTAAGCGGCGTGCAGTTGCAGGCCCTGGGCTTTGCCGACGAAACCCTGCGTGCCTTGCGCCGGCTGGCCGCCGAACCCTATGGCATGATCCTGGTCACCGGCCCCACCGGCAGCGGCAAGACCACCACCCTGTACGCCATGATCAGCGAGATCAACCACGGCGTTGACAAGATCATCACCATCGAAGACCCGGTCGAATATCAACTGCCCGGCGTGTTGCAGATCCCGGTCAACGAGAAGAAGGGCCTGACCTTTGCCCGCGGCCTGCGCTCGATCCTGCGCCACGACCCGGACAAGATCCTGGTCGGCGAGATCCGCGACCCAGACACTGCACAGATCGCCGTGCAGTCGGCCCTGACCGGGCACCTGGTGTTCACCACCATCCACGCCAACAACGTCTTCGATGTGATCGGCCGCTTCAGCCAGATGCAGGTCGACCCCTACAGCTTTGTCTCGGCGCTCAACGCCATCCTGGCTCAGCGCCTGATTCGCCTGGCCTGCCCGCACTGCGCCAGCGCCTGCGAAGTGGACGATGAAACCCTGCTGGCCTCGGGCCTGACACGCGCCGCCGTGGCCGGCTGGACGTTCGTCCGCGCCCAGGGTTGTGGCCAGTGCCGCGGCAGCGGGTATCGCGGCCGCAGCGCCATCGCCGAGCTGCTGCACCTGGACGATGACCTGCGGCAGATGATCGTCGAACGCCGCCCCCTGTCGCAGATCAAGACACTCGCCTGCCAGCGCGGCCTGCGCTTGCTGCGGGCCTCGGCCCTGGACCTGGTCCGTGACGGCCGCACCACCCTTGAGGAGATCAACCGTGTCACATTCATTGCGTGATCGTGCTGCTCATAAATACTGTGCCGTGCTCGGCGCCGAGGGTGTTGGCCTGGGTTGCTGGAAAGGCAATCAGCACCAGTGGCTGGGCAGCCGCGAGTTCAGCTGCGACGCCGCCCAACCGGCCTGGGAAGCTGCTGTCGAAGCGCTGGGCGCACTGCTGGCCGAGCACGCCGTACACGGCGCCCAATTGCGGGTGTTGCTGTCGGCCCGCTACAGCCGCTTCTGCCTGGTACCGTGGAGCGATGCCATTGGCCATCCACGCGAGCTGGATGCTTATGCGCGGGCCTGCTTCGAAAACCTCTTCGGCCAGTCGCTGGGTGACTGGCGCATCGTCCTCTCGCCGGAGCCGGCAGGTGCCGCACGCATTGCCACGGCGTTGCCCGAGGCCTTGCTGCAACGGCTGCAGGCGCTGGGCCGGGAAAGCCGCCTGAGCCTGCGCTCGGTGCAGCCGTACCTGATGGCGGCCTACAACCGTTGTTCGGCGCAGCTGGCACAAGGCGACTTCCTGTTCGTCCTCGCCGAGCCGCGCCGCAGCGTGCTGTTGCTGGCTGCTGGCGGTGCCTGGCAGCAGGTGCTGGCGCAAGGCTGTGCCGATACCGACCAGGCCCTGCAAGCGTTGATCGAGCGTACCTGCGAGCTGTACGGCGAGCATCTGCCACGGGTCTACCTGCATGCGCCCGGCCGCGGCGATGTGCCGCAACTGGCAGCGGTGCAGCTGTGCCAGCCGGCCAGCGAAGCCGACCCCCTGTGCGCCATGTGGCGGGCGGTGGCCTGACATGCGCCGCCTCGACCTGGAATTCCAGCCCCGCCGCAATGGCGCCTTGGCTTGGTCGCTGCTGACCCTGGGCTGTGCAGGGGTGGCCGCACTGGTGCTGCTGCAACACCACCTGCAGGGCGAGCAAGTCGACCTCGAAGGCCGCCTGCACAGCCTGGAGCTGCAACTGGGCCGGCGCCCAGCCACCGCTGCGCCGCAAAGCAGTGCAGCCAGCCGCGAGCAGGCCGAGCGCCTGGCGCAGATGCGCAATGTCTCGCAGCAGCTGCAACGGCCCTGGCAGCAGCTGTTCGCCATGCTCGAAGCACTGCCGCAGGACGATGTGGCGCTGCTTGGCCTGACCCCGGACGCTCGCAAGGGCCAGGTCCGCATTGCCGCCGAGGCGCGCAACCTGGAGGCGATGCTGCAGTACCACCAGCGCCTGGAGGCCAGTGCCGAGCTCAGCGATGTTTCGTTGCTCAATCACGAGGTGATGGTGAGCCAGCCGGAGCACCCGGTGCGTTTCACCCTCACTGCCACCTGGGAGACCGGCCATGCGCGCCCCTGAACCGCTTAGCAGCCTGATCATTCAGGAGCACCTGCGCCGTATCGGCCCGGTGGGCCTGGCCGCCGTTGCCGTTGGCCTGCTGGTGGTCGGCGTGGCGGTGGCCGGTGTATTGCCGCAATGGCAAAGCGTGCGCGAACTGCGGGCCAGCGAGGCAGACGCCAGTGTGCAAGTGGGAAGGGTGCAACGCGGCGAGCTGAAAATCGCGGTCAAGCCCGAGCAGCAGGCCCTCGACACCCTGCGTCAACAACTGCCCGGTCAGCCGCAGGCCAGCGAACTGATCGAGCGCCTGTATCACCTGGCCAGTGCCGAGCACATCAGCCTGGCACGCGGCGAGTACGCCCTGGGCATCGACCCGAAAACCCAGTTGGCGCGCTACCAGATCGTGCTGCCGGTCCGCGGCAGTTACCCGCAGATCCGCGGCTTCCTCAAGGGCCTGCTTGGCCAGCTGCCGACCTTGGTGCTGGAAGACCTTGAGCTGCAACGCAAACGCATCGGCGACAGCGAGCTCAACGCCCGCCTGCGCATGACCCTCTACCTGTCGAGGTCGTGATGAATACTCAACGTGGGTTGGTCTGGCTCGGGTTTCTTGGGCTTTCTGCCGCGCTGGCGTGGGCGCCTGGGCATTGGTTTGGCCAGCAAGTCGAGGACGCCCCAATCGCCGGCAAGCCGGCTCCCACAGGTTCGGGGGTGCCCATGGAACCGGTGGGAGCGGGCTTGCCCGCGAATAGGCCAGAACAGGCCTCCACCGACCTGTTCCCGAGCCAGCGCTGGACCAAACCCAAGGCCCTGGCCACCGTCACCGAACAACCGATCATCGCCACACCCGTGGTGGTTGCCGCACCCACGGCACCGGCGTTGCCCTTCCAGTTCGTCGGCCGCCTGGGCGATCGCGACGACCTGCAGGTGTTTCTGCAGAGCGGCGAAAAACTCTACGTCGTGCGCCAGGGCGACGTCATCGAAGACACCTACCGCCTCGACCGGGTCTCGGCCAACGAGCTGAGCCTGGTCTACCTGCCTTTGCATCAGTCGCAGACCTTGTCTGTCGGGAGCGCACCATGAAGTCATCGAAGCTGTGCAAGCCTGCTCCGTTCCTGCTGTTGGCGCTGTGCGTGGCCATCGCCGGCTGCGGCTCCAGTGCGGTACGCGAAGACAGCGCAGAACTGATGAAGGAGGGGCAGTACGAAGCCGGCATCGCGCGCCTGGAAGAGGCCCTGCGTGAAGACCCGCGCGACACCGAACTGAACATCGCCCTGGCCCATGGCCGCCAGGCGGCGGTCGAGGCACTGCTGAGCCAGGCCGACAGCGACCGTATCCGCCACGACTTTGCCGGTGCGCGCATGGGCTACGGCCGGGTGCTGAGCATCGAGCCCAACAACCGCCGTGCCCAGGAAGGCATCCGTCAACTGGAGCTGATCCGCACCCTCGACGAACGCGTCGCCCTCGGCCAGGCGGCCCTGCGCCAGGGCGACCTGTTCGGTGCCGAGCGCTACATGCGCGAAGTGCTGCGCCTGGACCCGCAGAACCAGAAGGGCATGACCCTGCGCAGCGACATCGAGAACGTCCAGGCACGCACCGCGCAGCCCTTCCCGCAGCTGCGTAGCAAGCTGGAGCGCCCGGTCACCCTAGAGTTTCGTGATGCCAACCTGAAGACCATCTTCGAAGTGCTGTCCCAGGTTGCCGGCATCAACTTCATCTTCGACAAAGACCTGCGCCCAGACATGAAGGCCACCATCTTCGTCCGCGACGTCCGCATCGAGGACGCCGTGGCCCTGCTGCTGGAGCAGAACCAGTTGCGCCAGAAGATCGTCAACGACAACACCCTGATGATCTACCCCGACTCGCCGCAAAAGGCCAAGGACTACCAGGAACTGGTCATGCGCACCTTCTACCTGACCAGCATCGACGCCAACACGGCGCTGAACATGGTCAAGACCATGCTCAAGACCCGCGACGTGTTTGTCGACGAGCGCCTCAACACCTTGACCATGCGCGATAGCCCCGACGCGGTGCGCATGGCCGAGAAACTGCTGCAGTCCCAGGACCAGTCCAACCCCGAAGTGGTGCTGGAAGTGGAGGTTATGGAGGTGGCCACCTCGCGCATCCTCGACCTCGGCCTGCAATGGCCCAACACCTTCGGCGTGCTGACCTCCGACGGCAAACCGGTCAGCGTGCTGGACCAGTTGCGCGGCATCGACTCCAGCCGCATCAGTATCTCGCCGGCCCCACAGGCCAAGATCAACGCCCAGGACAAGGACATCAACACCCTGGCAAGCCCGGTGATCCGCGTCAGCAACCGTGAGCAGGCACGCATCCACATCGGCCAGCGGGTGCCGATCATCAGCGCCACCTCGGTGCCGTCGACCCAGGGCCCAGTGATCACCGAAAGCGTCACCTACCTGGATGTGGGCCTGAAGCTTGAAGTGCAGCCTACCGTGCACCTGAACAACGAAGTGGCGATCAAGATTGCGCTCGAGGTCAGCAACGCCACCCCACTGGAGGCCACGCGCCAGGGCACCATTCCGGTTCAGGTCGATACCCGCAACGCCCAGACCAGCCTGCGCCTGCACGACGGCGAAACCCAGGTACTGGCCGGGCTGGTGCGTAACGACCACAACGCCAGCGGCAACAAGATCCCCGGCCTGGGCGACATCCCCGGCCTGGGCCGGCTGTTCGGCAGCAACAAGGACGACATGAGCAAGTCCGAACTGGTGCTGGCGATCACCCCGCGCATCGTGCGCAACCTGCCGTACCAGAGCCCGTCGGACATGGAGTTTGCCACCGGCACCGAGTCGAGCCTGCAAGTCCGCCAGATGGCGCCGCTGCCGCCAACCGATGTACCGGGCAATACGCCGTCCGGTGACACGCCGGTAGTGGAAAGCCAGATGGCCGTGGTGCCTACCAACGGGAGCCCGCGGCCATGAAACGCGGCATGCAAGGCTTCAGCCTGATCGAGGTGGTGCTGACCCTGGCACTGCTCGGGCTGCTCGCCAGCATGGCCGCGCCGCTGACCGAAACCGTGGTGCGCCGGGGCAAGGAGCAGCAACTGCGCGAGGCGCTGTATCAGATCCGTGATGCAATCGATGCCTACAAGCGCGCCTTTGACGCCGGCTACATCGAAAAACGCCTGGATGCCAGCGGCTACCCGCCCAACCTGCAGGTGTTGGTCGACGGGGTGCGTGATGTGCGCAGTGCCAAGGGGGCCAAGTTCTACTTCCTGCGGCGCATCCCCCACGACCCGCTGCTGGCGGCCAAGGAGGACGATGAGGGGGGCTGGGGCCTGCGTGCCTACGACAGCAGCCCCGACAGCCCACGGGAAGGCGAAGACGTCTTCGACGTGTATTCCAAGGCCCGTGGCAAAGGCCTCAACAATATTCCCTACGGGCAATGGTGACGGCCATGAAACGCAGCCGAGGCTTCACCCTGATCGAACTGCTGGTGGTGATGGCGATTATCGCCACGCTGATGACCATCGCCATGCCGCGCTACTTCAACAGCCTGGAAAGCTCCCGCGAGGCCACCCTGCGCCAGAGCCTGGCGGTGCTGCGCGAGTCGTTGGACCACTTCTATGGTGACACCGGGCACTACCCCGATTCACTGGAGCAGTTGGTCGAGCTGCGCTACCTGCGCAACACCCCGGTGGACCCGATCACGGAACGCAGCGATGCCTGGCAACTGGTGCCACCGCCAGAAGGTGTGGCCGGTGGCGTGGCCGACATCAAAAGCGGCGCTACAGGGAGGGCGCGTGATGGCAGCCTCTATGCTGAATGGTAAAGCCTGTGCCGGCTTCACCTACCTGGGCGTGCTGCTGCTGATCGCGGTCAGCAGCGTGGCCCTGGCCGCCACCGGGACGGTCTGGTCGAGTGCCGCCCAGCGCGACCACGAGCGCCAGTTGCTGTGGGTCGGCAGCCAGTACGCCCAAGCCCTGCGCAGCTACTACCGGGCATCGCCGGGGCTGGCCCAGTACCCCCAGGACCTGGCCGACCTGTTGCAGGACAACCGCTTCCCCGAGGCCAAGCGGCACATCCGCAGGCTCTACCCGGACCCGATCACCAACAGCGACGACTGGGGCCTGCTGCGCTCGATCGACGGCCGCATCACCGGCGTGCACAGCCGCTCGGACGCCACCCCGTTCAAACGCAGTGGCTTTGCCGCCGAGTGGTCGGGCTTCGAAGGGCTGGAGCACTACAGCGACTGGCAGTTCGTCGCCGAGCAGGCGTTCGCCGACAGCCCCAATGGTGCCCAGCCCCATGCCGGCCCGGGAGACACGCCATGAACCGCCTGGCTGCGCTGTGCCTGAGCCTGTTGCTGGCGAGCTCGCTGAGCAGCGCGCTGAAGGCGGCTGAAGAGGACGAGATGATGGGTTTTATCGTCGACAACACCATCTCGCACATCGGCCACGATTTTTACTACTACTTCGCCGACCGCCTGCGTGCCACCAGCCGCCTGGACTTCAACCTGGTAGTGCGCGAACGCCCGGATGCCCGCTGGGGCAGCCTGATCACCGTGGAGTTCGAGCGCGACGTGATGTACCGCCGCTTCCTGCCACCCAACACCACGGAACTCAAAGAAGAGGCCGTCGCGGCCGCCGACCTGGTCAAGCAGCAGATCATCCAACGCAAGTTGCAACGCCTGCTGCAGGACACCACCGATCTGGAGAGGGACGAGCTATGAAAACCCGCATTCCCCGTTGCATCGCCGCCTGCCTGCTGGCCAGCGCCTGTGCTGCCCAGGCCACCGAGCTGGTGTACACCCCGGTCAACCCGGCCTTCGGCGGCAACCCGCTCAACGGCACCTGGTTGCTGAACAACGCCCAGGCGCAGAACGACTACGACGACCCCGACCTCAAGGACCGCGCGTCTGCCTTCTCGGGCACCTCGGCCCTGGAGCGCTTCAGCAACCAGCTGGAGTCGCGGATGTTGTCGCAGCTGCTGGACAACATCAGCAATGGCAGCACCGGAAGCATGGCCACCGATGCCTTCCTGATCGACGTTATCGACGATTCAGGGGCGCTGAGCATCAAGGTCACCGACCGCGCCACAGGAGAAATTTCGATCATTGAGGTCAGCGGCCTGAACCCCTGAGAGGGAAAGGCATTTATGTTGGGGAGAGAACACCATGAAACGTCTGCTGAGCACGCTGCTGATCCTCACCGCCCTTGGCCTGCAAAGTGGTTGCAGCCTGCGCGAACCCATGTCGGCCGAACAGGACTCGGAAACCCCGACCCTGACCCCGCGCGCCTCGACCTATTACGACCTGATCAACATGCCACGCCCTAAAGGCCGGCTGATGGCGGTGGTGTATGGCTTCCGCGACCAGACCGGGCAGTACAAACCCACCCCGGCCAGTTCGTTCTCGACCAGCGTCACCCAAGGCGCGGCGAGCATGCTGATGGACGCCCTGAGCGCCAGTGGCTGGTTCGTGGTGCTGGAGCGTGAAGGCCTGCAGAACCTGTTGACCGAACGCAAGATCATCCGCGCCTCGCAGAAGAAGCCGGATGTTGCAGAGAACATCATGGGCGAACTGCCGCCGCTGCAGGCCGCCAACCTGATGCTCGAAGGCGGCATCATCGCCTATGACACCAACGTGCGCAGTGGCGGGGAAGGGGCGCGTTACTTAGGCATAGACATCTCCCGCGAGTACCGCGTCGACCAGGTGACCGTGAACCTGCGCGCAGTCGATGTGCGCACCGGGCAGGTGCTGGCCAACGTCATGACCAGCAAGACCATCTACTCGGTTGGGCGCAGTGCTGGGGTGTTCAAGTTCATCGAGTTCAAGAAGTTGCTGGAGGCGGAGGTGGGGTATACCACCAATGAGCCGGCGCAGCTGTGCGTGCTGTCGGCGATCGAGGCGGCGGTGGGGCATTTGCTGGCGCAGGGGATCGAGCGGCGGTTGTGGCAGGTGGCGGGGGATGGTGGGGATGGCAAGGCCACGGTGGACAAGTACCTGAGTCAGAATCAGCAGCCGTGATCGACCCTGAGGGCCTCTTCGCGGGTAAACCCGCTCCCACAGGTGCTGCGTCGCTCTTGAAATCAGGCTATCCCTGTGGGATATCAGCTAGCCCTTTGGGCTGCGCTCTCGCACACAGAGCTAGTATCGCAAGCGATTTGCTGACCCTGTGGGGCTTGCCGGCGATGCAGGCGACGCGGTTCATGGCACCGGCTTTGCCGGTGATCGCTGGCAAGCCACACAGGTCCCAGCTTGAATCAGAGGTCATTGCAGGTGGAGGGGTTAGGGAGGGGACCAGTGTTGGCAATTATTTGTGTCAGTCCCAGTTTCGGTAAACATTAGGCAAAGGCGTTTTGCGGCCTAAGCCCTCTCGCGAATTTGAATTTTGTCACCTGACATTTTTGCCAGTAGTCGGAGGATTTGGCCTGACGTAACGTGCCAGGGAGTAGTAATTCAATTATCTAAAGCACTCAGTCTTATTCGAGAAAGGGGGCATGCGCAACTATTATTACAGCGTAAGCAACTGACGCTGCAACTCGCTGAAGCGCAGGCGAGTAGCAGGCTGCGCGCTGAGACTGAGTGTTGAGCGAATGAGATAGAAAGGAGATGCCGATGGGTGCGTTATTGCTGGCGGTGGATGGGAAAAACTCTGTACTGAAAGGAACAGTGACGCACTCCTACAGCACGTATGGGTTCGAAGATCTGACATCGAAAGCGTCGTTGATTGGTTTCAATGGTGAGCACCGTGATGGTGCTTCTGGGTGCGATTTACTAGGGCGTGGCAGGCGGGCTTATAGCCCCGTATTGATGCGTTTTTTCTCGCCTGACATCTTGAGTCCGTTCGCTGAAGGTGGTTTGAATGCTTATATGTACTGCGGCGCAGACCCCGTCAACTACTGGGATCCGAGTGCGATGATGAGGGGAGTGACTACTGCGCGAGAAAAAGGGCACGTCAACGGGCGTAGTCAAAACGGGGGAAAGCGTTCGCCCCTACAAAACAAGGCGATTGATCGCGGTAATAAAAAATCTTCAGGTTCATCGAAGGTGCGTGAAAAAGCGGATGCATCGTTTAGCGTAGGGCCAGAATTTTGGGAAGCGCTGAGGAAATCAGAGGAGGCGACGGCATACCAAATTGCGGAATATATGGTAGATACTTACATGGCTGGACCTGCAGCCTATGGAGAAGGCTTCCCCCGCTTTTACTTGGTGAGCGCTATTCAGTATAAGATTGAAAGTCCAATCCATAGTATGTATGGCTGGTCGGGTGTGGAGAAGCTTGTTGAGTCTGGACATTATCTTAATAATAAATCGGCTAAAGAATCGATTGGACAATACCTCAAACGTATGGCCAGATATCAAAAAAAAATATTAGATTCAACTGCCCAGTCTGTAAACACAGTGCGAGCCCCCTGAAACCCCATCGCGGCTCGGTCCAGCACGTAATCCAAGTTGAACAAACGCAGCCTGCTCTACAAAGCGAAGACCTCCCTCCACGAGGACGCCCAACCAAACCCTCCCGACAGCAGCCTGATGACGCCAGGCCATTTCTCCCGCACACTGCGCAAAATTCCCAAGCCAGTTCCCCTCTACCGTGCGGGGCGCAGCCGGAGTAGAAAATGGCGCGACAACTAATAACAAACGCCCAAGACCCGCTACACGAATCCCGCCAGGCCCGGCTCAAGCTGGCCAGCGAAGGCGAGCTGCCACTGGGCATGCTGCGCGACGAAATCGACGCGTCCTGGCGCCGCAGCCTGGGCCATGGCCTGGATTGCCTGCAAGGCGAGCAGGTTGGCTTGGGGCTGGAGCAAGGCCATGACCTGCGCATGCTGTTGGAGCGCAACCGCTTGCTGGTCGATGCCGTCACCCCCGAGCTGGATTACCTGGTCTCGCGCCAGGGCAAGGCGGGCATCATCATCCTCGGTGATGCCCAGGCCAACGTGCTGGCCATCGAAGGCCAAACCCACGTGCTCAGCCGCGAAGGCCTGCGTGACCTGCACCCAGGCAGTTGCTGGAGCGAATCCCTGCGTGGCACCAATGCCATCGGCACGGCCGTGGTAGAAGGGCGGCCGACCTTGATCAACTGCGGTGAACACTACCTCGATCGCCTCAGCCCGTTCTCTTGCACCTCGGTGCCGCTGCGTGACCCGCGGGGCGAGGTGATCGGTGTGCTCGACATCACCCGCGAAGGCGTGATGGCGCAACCGCAGGACAGCCTGTCGACGCTGATGCTGGCAGCCGGCAACATCGAAGGCCGGCTGTTCGGCCTGTGCCACCCCGAGCAACTGGTGCTGGCCTTCCATAGCCGCCCGCAGTACCTCAACAGTGCCTGGCACGGTCTATTGGCACTGAGCCTGGACGGCGAAGTGCTGGCGGCCAACGACAGTGCCTGCCAATTGTTGCAGGTGCCGCGCCAGGACCTCATTGGCCGGCGTAGCAGCGACCTGCTCGGCGAGCGCTCGCCGGCCTTCATCGCCCGGCTTTGGCAGGGCGGTGTCAGCAGTGTGCAGACGGCCAAGGGCGAGTTCTTCTTCCGCGCGTTGCAACTGCCACGTCACGGGCAGTTGAACAGCAGCGTGGCGGTGAGCAAGCCGGCGCTGGCCAACACGTCACCGGCGCTCGATGCACTGGCCGGTGGCGACCCACGCCTGGCGCGCAATCTGCGTATGGCCCGCCAGGGCCTGGGCAATGGCTTGCCGGTACTGCTGCTGGGTGAGACCGGCACCGGCAAGGAAGTCGTCGCCCGGGCCCTGCACCAGGCCAGCCCGCGGGCCGACAAGCCGTTTGTGGCGGTCAATTGCGCGGCCATTCCCGAAGGGCTGATCGAATCCGAACTGTTTGGCTACCGCGAAGGGGCGTTCACCGGCTCACGCCGTGGCGGCATGGTCGGGCGGCTGATGCAGGCCCATGGCGGCACGCTGTTCCTCGACGAGATCGGCGACATGCCGCTGGCCCTGCAGGCCAGGCTGTTGCGGGTACTGCAAGAGCGCCGCGTGGCGCCTCTGGGCGCGGGTGATGAGCAGGACATCGACGTGGCGCTGATCTGCGCCACCCACCGCGACCTCAAACGCCTGGTGCTTGAACAGCATTTTCGCGAAGACCTCTATTACCGGGTCAATGGCGTCTCGCTGCGCCTGCCGGCCCTGCGCGAGCGTGACGACTTGGCCGGGATCATCCAAGGGCTACTGGACAAGTCCGGCGCCAAGGGCGTGAGCCTGGACCCGGCATTCAGCGCCTTGCTCGAAGGCTTCGACTGGCCAGGCAACATCCGCCAGCTGGAGATGGTCGTGCGCACCGCGTTGGCCATGCGTGAGGACGGTGAGCAGGTGCTGACCCTCGATCACCTCACCGATTGCCTACTCGATGAACTGGCCAGCGGCACGACGCCGTCCGGCAGCCTCAAGGACAATGAACTGGAGCTGATTCGCAGCGCCCTGGGCCGCCACCAGGGCAACGTCTCGGCAGCCGCCGAGGCCCTGGGTATCAGCCGGGCGACGCTGTACCGCAAGCTCAAGCAGTTGCGTAGCTGACATGGGTGGTTTGTTCGCAAGGCTGGTGGAGACCAGCGACCCTGTCCTCATGCGTCAGGCGTTGGCCTGGCTGTATGGTTTTGTCCGCCCCCATCGACGCGCCATCGGTGTGCTGCTGGGCTTGTCCTTGGGCGCGTCGCTGCTGGCCCTGGCGCAACCCTGGCTGGTCAAGACACTGATCGACGAAGGCCTGTTGGCCAAGGACTACCAGACCCTCTGGCACATGGCGGCGATCATGATCACTGCGGGCCTGCTGGGCACCGTGCTGGCCGGGGTCAACCGCTACCTGCATACGCGATTGTCCGGGCGCATTCTGTTCGCGCTGCGTGATGACCTTTACCGCCACCTGCAACAGTTGTCGCCCACTTTTTACGGGCGGCGGCGCATCGGCGATATCCTTTCGCGGCTGGATGGCGACGTCGCCGAAATCCAGCGCTTTGCCGTGGACTCGCTGTTTTCAGCGGTGTCTGCCGTGATCGGCTTGATAGGTGCGGTGGCCTTGATGCTGATGTTGTCTTGGCAGCTGTCGCTGTTGCTGGCGCTGCTGATCCCGATCGAGGTGCTGTGGTTGCGCTGGATGCGGCGCAAGGTCGAGCGCGAGGTGCGCAGCTTGCGTGAGCGCTCGGCCGATGTCTCGTCGTTTCTGGTCGAGACGCTGCCGGCCATGAAGTTCATTCAGGCGGCTGGCCAGCAGGCTCGGGAAGCCGGGCGCCTGGACCAGTTGGGCCAGGGCTACATGAGCCAGTTGCTCAAGGTGCAGGTGACCGAGTTCTTTACCCAGGCGATACCCGGCACGCTGACCTCCTGGTGCCGCGCCTGCGCTTTTTTGGTCGGCGGCTGGTGGGTGATCCAAGGTACCTGGCAACTGGGCGCGCTGATCGCGTTTTCCACCTACATGGGCATGGCGGTCGGGCCGGTGCAAAGCCTGTTGGGCTTGTATGTGGCGGTGCAGCGCATGGCCGTGAGCTTGGGCCGGGTAATGGAGCTTAAGCAAGAAGCCGTTGCCGTGCGCCAGGTGGACACGCCACAGCCGATACCAGACGGGCCAGGTGAATTGCGCCTGGAGGCCTTGCACTTCGCCCATGACGGGCGCCAAGGCGCGGTGCTGAGCGACGTGAATATCTGCGTACCGGGTGGCCTGAAGGTCGCCATCAGCGGCGCCTCTGGCGTCGGCAAGTCGACCTTGATCGATCTGCTGCAACGGTTCTACGACCCGGACGCTGGGCGCATCCTGCTGGATGGCACCGACCTGCGCGAACTCGACCTGGCGGCGCTGCGTCGGCGCATTGCCGTGGTCAGCCAAGACATCGTGCTGTTCCGTGGCACCCTGGCGCAGAACCTTGCCTACGGGGTGCCCGAAGCCAGCCGTGCGGAACTTGAACGGGTGGTGCGCCTGGCGCGCCTGGACAGCCTGGTCGAAAGCCTGCCCTTGGGGCTGGACGGGCTGTTGGGCGAGCGTGGCCAGCAGCTGTCTGGCGGGCAGAAGCAACGTATCGCCATTGCCCGCGCGGTGTTGCAGGCCCCTGCGATCCTGGTGCTGGACGAGGCCACGTCGGCGGTAGACGAAGCGACCGAGCGCGAAGTGATCGCGGCCATCGACCAGCTGTTTGCCGGGCGCACGCGCATTCTGATCAGCCACCGAGCCTCGACCCTCGCCGATGCTGACTTGCATTTGTACCTGCATGATGGGCAGCTGAAGGTGTTGCCCCAGGAGGCCATCAAGCATGGGCAATGAGTTGCGTGTCGGGGTCATCGACAGCGGTTGCTCGTCTGCCCAAGCACTGGATTTTCTGGGCGCACGACGCTTCTGGCTTGAGGAAGGCCAGCTGCGAGAAGGCGAAGCGTTGCCCGACCAACTAGGCCACGGCAGTGCCGTTGTTGCAGGCCTGCTGCGTGAATCTGGCCCGGTGCCGCTGTTGCTGGCCCAGGTGTTTTCTGTGCAGGCGAGCACCAGTGCGTTGCAGGTGGCCGCCGCATTGTTATGGCTGGTGGAAGAGGGGGCGACGCTGATCAACCTCAGCCTCGGCCTGCTGCAGGACCGGCCCGTGCTGCACCAGGCCTGCGCCGAGGCCCAGGCGGCTGGCGTGCTGCTGTGCGCCTCCAGCCCGGCGCAGGGTGGGGCGGTGTACCCGGCCAGTTACCCGGGCGTGATTCGCATGACCGGCGATGCCCGTTGCGCACCGGGGCAGTGGTCCTGGCTGGGCACTGCACAGGCGGACTTCGGTGGCCATGTCGGCGCCGGTGGCCTGGCAGGGGCAAGCCTGGGTTGTGCTGCGCTGAGCGGGCGCGTTGCAGCATTACTGCGTGAGCGGCCCGGCATGGGGCGGCAGCAGGTGTTCGACTGGCTGCGCGCCCATGCCGCATTCAGCGGCCCTGAGCGGCGAGGTGCCGAGGATGAGTGAGCCGCACATCGTGGTGCTGGGTGCCGGGCCTGCGGGGGCTGCCACGGCAATTGGGTTGCGCCGCCTGGGCTACTCAGTCACGGTGGTGTCCGACTGGCGCCGCTTTGCTGCCGTGGAAGGCGTTTCGCAGCGGGTGCTGGAAGGTCTTCGCCACGCGGGCCTAGGTGGGGCCCTGAGCGAGGCGGCGATGCCAGCGACACGTCAGGTGCGCTGGAATGGCGAGCACCTGCAGATGAACCAGGAGTTTCTGCTCGACCGGCAACGCTTCGACCGTGCCTTGCGTGCTGACCTTGCACGGGCAGGGGTGACGCTGATCGAAGGGCGCATCCGTGAGGTGGCGCGTGCCGAGGGTCATCAAGTGCGCCTGGACGACGGGCAGATGCTGCAGGCCGCATTTCTGGTTGAGGCCCGTGGGCGCCAGGCACCGTTGGCAGCTGACCGCATGCGCGGACCTGAGACGATCAGTTTGCTCAATGTCTGGCATGACGCCCCAGGCGCACCGGCTTCGGCGGTGGAAAGCCTGGATGACGGCTGGGCCTGGATGGCCAGGTTGGCCGATGGGCGCTGTTATTGGCAGATTACCCTCGATGCCCAAGGGGTGCCGACCAAGGCCGCCCTGCCTGAGTACTGCGCCACACGGCGCCGTGACTCGGCGTCAGTGGCCGAACTGTTCGGGGCGCAGGCGATGGAACCTGCACAGGTACATGCCCGTAGCAGTACCGCGATACTGGCCGGCGAATGCGTGGGGGATGACTGGATACGGGTGGGGGATGCTGCAATGGCGGTTGACCCACTGTCGGGGAATGGGATTTTCCAGTCGCTGTCCTCGGCGCTGCAGGCGCCTGTGGTGATCAATACCCTGTTGCGACGGCCCGAGCGGGCAGCGCCGGCGCGCCAATTTCATCAACAGCGGGTTGAGCAGTTGTTCATGCGCTTTGCCCGTATCGGGCGGGATTTTTATGCTCAGGAGCAGGCACGCGCCGGGCTGCCGTTCTGGGCGCGTCGGCGGAGTTGGCCCGATGCCCAGCCGTTGCATTTGGCGGCCGATTGGCAGTCAGTGCAGGTAGCGCGCAGGCCGGTGTTACGTGATGGTTTTGTGGATGAGGCCGAAGTGGTAGTGACGGCGGATCAGCCGTTGGGGGTTTGGCACTTGCAGGGGGTGGAGTTGGCACCGGTGGTGCGCGCGGTGCTGGCTGGGCAGGCGTTGGATGAGGTCATGAGCAGCCACTCAGAGGCGCATCAGATGATGCTGCGGCGGTGGCTGGCGGAGCAGGGCAGGCCCTGAGATCCAGGGGCCGCACAGCGGCCCCAAGATCCCCAGTCAGAAGAACGTCCCGACCACCAACTGCATATAGGTCCCGGTATCGCGGCTACCCATCTGCGTCCCACCATTCGCCGCACTGCGCTCCGGCTTGTAGAACCCCACCAGCGGGCTGATCAGCAGGTGGTCGTTGACCATCCATTCCACATACAGGTCCAGCTCGCGCCCACCCAGGTTGCCTTGGTCGGTGTCGAGTGTGTCGAAGTCGAAGTACAGCGCCCCCACCGTCAGGTTGTCACGCGGCTTGCCTTTGAGTGCCACGTGGTGCACCTGGCTGTTCTTGTTGAAGGGCCCGGCATAGTTGGCGGCCACCTCGCCCTGAAACCAGGTGCCGTAGCCGCGGCTCAGGCCATAGAACAGCGGGTCGAAGTCTTCTGAGAAACGGCTGTAGCGGTAGGTGGCGGTGGGCGTCCAGGGCAGTTCGGAAAACGTCCAGTTGCCCTCCAGGTACCAAGCGTTCTCGCGCCCGCCCGTGCGGTCTTGGGTGACGTATTCGCCGGCCAGTTCCAGGTCCTTCACCCCCAGGTTACCGCGCCCGCGCAGGCTGACTGTGTCCATGCCGTCGCGGTGCTCCAGGCCCATGATCTGCGCGTAGCGCTGATCGACGTCGAGGCCGCGGATCCAACTGAGCCCGATTGTGCCGGCGTCGGCGACATGCTCGATGTTGGTCACTGCCATCGACGTGTCGGCCTGGTAATGGTTGTCGGATTTGAGCCACATCAGGTCGCCACGCCAGCCTTGCTTGCCGCCCAGGCGCAGCACGGCGGTGCGGTCGAAGGCTTTGCGTGCGGCCAGGTAATAGGCGCCGCCGCGGTCGAAGTTGGCGCCCAGGTCGACCTTGCCCAGGTTGACCGGGTCGCCCTGGATCAGGAAACCATCGCCCAGGGTCACCACCTGACGGCCACCGGAGAGGTCGATGCCATCTTCGCCCAGGGCCGGGAACAGGTTGGCTGAGCGCCAGCCCAGGTACAGGTCTTCGAAGGCGGTGCGGCGTTCGTCGCCGAGCGTCAGGCCTGCAGCGTCGCCATCACCCCAGGTGGCAGAGCTGAGCAGGTTGACGGCGCCATACAGTGCGCCGCTGTCGGCCAGGGCCTGGCTGCCGCTTAGGCCGTATTTGACGTAGCCCTCGCGCCAGTTGCTGCTGCCGGGTTGGCGGTTGCCGGCCTGGTTGTAGCTTTCGTCGCTGTGGAAGACGCCGAACAGGGCTTCGAGGTCGGCGTTGAGGGTGGTGCCGTTTTGGTTGTAGAGCTCGTGGGCTTGGGTGAGGGAGGTGGTGAACAGCAGGGCCAACGTGCAGGCAAGCGTGTGCTTCATGGTGTGCTCCATGTTTTTGTTGTTGTGTTTGGGTTGCCTGTGCCGGCCTTTTCGCAGCACAAGGCTGCTCCTACAGGGACCGCGTGCTTTTGTAGGCGCAGCCTTGTGCTGCGAAGAGGCCGATAAAGGAAAAGATCAGAGCTTGATCAACACTGACTTCAGCTCGGTGTAATGCTCAATGGCCGCCGCGCCCATTTCGCGGCCGACGCCTGACATCTTGTAACCACCAAACGGCAGCGCCGGGTCCAGGGCGCTGTGGCAGTTGACCCACACCGAGCCCGACTTGATCCGCGGGATCATCCGGTGCACCGCCCCCAGGTCGTTCGACCAGATACTCGCCCCCAGCCCGTAGGGGTTGTCGTTGGCCATGCCAATCACTTCGTCGAGGTCATCAAAGGGCATCGCCACCAGCACCGGCCCGAAGATTTCTTCCTGCACCAGGCGATGACGCTGGTCGACATCGACGATCACCGTTGGCTTGACGAAGTAACCCGGCCCGAAGCCTTCGCCGCCGCAGGCAATGGTCGCGCCCAGCTCGCGACCGAGTTCGATGTAGCCGGTGACCCGGTCCTGCTGCTTGGCCGAGATCAACGGGCCCATCTGTACCGAAGGGTCCAGCCCGCTGCCCAGCTTCATGCCATTGGCGATACCGGCGATGTCGGCGATCACGTTGTCGAAGTGCTTGCGGTGCACATACAGCCGGGAGCCTGCGCAGCACACTTGGCCCTGGTTGAAGAAGATAGCCGTAGCGGCGCCGGCAGCGGCTTCCTGCAGGTTGGCATCGGGCATGACGATGGTCGGCGACTTGCCGCCCAGTTCCAGGGTGACGCGGGTCATGTTGTCCATGGCCGCTTTGCCGATCAGCTTGCCGACCTCGGTAGAGCCGGTGAAGGTTAGCTTGTCGACGCCGGGGTGGCGGCTCAGGGCTGCACCGGCATTCAGGCCGGTGCCGGTGATCACGTTGAACACGCCTGCCGGGTAGCCGGCTTCCTCGATCAGCTCGGCCAATTTCAGTGCGGTCAGAGGGGTTTCGTCGGCCGGTTTGAGCACCACGGTGCAGCCCGTGGCCAAGGCTGGGCCCAGCTTCCAGCAGGCCAGCAGCAGCGGGAAGTTCCAGGCGACGATGGCACCCACCACGCCTACCGCCTCGCGGCGGACAAAGCCGTGGAACTGGTCGTTGGGCATCAAAGGCATCGAGGCTTCGACGGTGCTACCCTCGATCTTGGTGGCCCAGCCGGCCATGTAGCGCAGGAAGTCGATGGCCAGTTGCACGTCCATGACCTTGGCCACTGCGGCGCTCTTGCCGTTGTTCAGGCACTCAAGCTCCGCCAACTGTTGCGCGTCACGCTCCATCAGGTCGGCGAGGCGCCACAGCATGTTCTGCCGCTCACGCGGGCGCAGGCGGCTCCAGGGCGAGTCGTCGAAGGCCTGGCGCGCGGCCCGCACGGCGCGGTCGACATCGTCGGCGTCGGCGGCGGGTACTTCGCCCAGCACCTCGCCGGTGGCCGGGTTGCGGAACGACAGGGTGCGACCGCTGGCGGCGTCCTGCCAGTCGGCGCCGATGCGCATTTTCAGTTTGCGTTCGAGGAAGGCGCGGGTGGCGGGCAGGATGGGCAGTTCGGAAAGCATGGGGCGGTGCCTCTTGTCATTGGGTGTGTCGGGCACAGGCGCAATGGGCGTGCCAACCTGAGCAGATGGCGTTAAAGCCCTGTAGTTATTGGGTTTTACCTGGGAGCAAGGTTGTGATTGCGGGCGTGCGCTGTTGCACATTGAGACGGTGTGAGACGGTTGTGGAACAGTGGCTATACAGGCCTCTTCGCGGGGCAAGCCCGCTCCCACAGGGATAGAGCCGAATTCAGGTGCTGCGCCGTTTCGGTGAGATCAAGCCCGCTCCCACAGGGATAGAGCCGAATTCAGGTGCTGCGCCGTTTCGGTGAGATCAAGCCCGCTCCCACAGGGATAGAGCCGAACTCAGCCGCTGCGCCGTTTAAGTGGGAGCGGGCTTGCCCCGCGAATGGCCTGCAGAGCAGGCCCTGTCTCAGGATGAAACACCCTGTCGCGAAATGGCACGCTTCGGCTCTACCCCGGCGTGCCTGCGCAACCACGCGAAACCTACTAAGAGGCTGATATACAACAACTTTCCAGTATGTGGCACAGTTTCTGTATCACGACTGTCACATGCACACCTGCTGTACCAAAGCGTGCGAGAACGATAAGAACAACAACCGTGGAGGTCTGACCTTGAAGACGACTCGACTCCGCCGGCATGCGGGCAAACTGGCGCTGGTCGCCGCCGCGCTGCTGAGCACCCAGGCCATGGCGGCCGAGCAGGGCCCTAACCTGTTGCAAACCAAGTGCATGGGGTGCCATATCCCCGAAGGCAACGACACCTACAGCCGTATCAGCCATCAGCGCAAAACGCCGGAAGGCTGGCTGATGAGCATCGCCCGCATGCAGGTCATGCACGGCCTGCAGATCAGCGACGATGACCGGCGCACCCTGGTCAAGTACCTGGCCGACAAGCAGGGGCTGGCGCCCAGCGAGACCGATGGCGTGCGCTACGCCATGGAGCGGCGGCTGAACACCGTCGAACACTTCGACCAACAGCTCAGCGAAACCTGTGGCCGTTGCCACTCCGGTGCCCGCGTTGCCCTGCAGCGTCGCCCGGCCCAGGAATGGGAACACCTGGTCAACTTCCACCTCGGCCAATGGCCGTCTCTCGAATACCAGGCCCAGGCGCGTGACCGTGACTGGCTTGAAATCGCCCTCAAGCAAATGGTGCCGGACCTGGCCAAGCGCTTCCCGCTCGACAGCCCGGCCTGGGCCGAATGGCAACAGGCCCGGCCCAAGGCCGATGCCTTGCCAGGGCAGTGGGCGTTCAGCGGTCACATGCTGGCCAAAGGCGATGTCCGTGGGGTGATGACGGTCAGTGCAGGGGAGGCTGACACCTTCAAGGTCGAGGTCAAAGGCAGCTACGCCGACGGCACGCCGTTCAATGGCAGCGGCTCGGCGATCCTCTACAACGGCTATGAATGGCGCGGCAACGTGAAGGTGGGCGACAGCAACCTACGCCAGGTATTTGCGGCGCTGGATGGCGAAATGAAAGGCCGCATGTTCGAGGCCGATCACGACGAGCGCGGCCTGGACTTCAGCGCGGTGAAAGACGGCAAGGCACGCCTGCTGGCAGTGCAACCGGCCTTCATCAAGGTGGGCAGCGAAAGCGAGATCACCCTGGTCGGCAGCGGCCTGACGGGCAAGCCGGAACTGGGCGCAGGTGTTGAAGTGACAGAAGTGCTGGAGGCCACCCCGACCCTGGTGCGGGTCAAGGCGCGCGCGGCGGCAGACGCCAAGCCAGGCCAGCGAGACGTTGCAGTGGGCGCACTCAAGGGCGTCAACCTGGCGGTTTACGACAAGGTCGACGAGGTCAAGGTGGTGCCGGCGTTCTCCATTGCCCGCATCGGTGAAAACGGCGCGTCCGTGCCGAAGGTGCAGGGGCGCTTCGAAGCCGAAGCCTGGGGCAAAGACGCCAGCGGCCAGCCGCTGCGCATCGGTTACCTGCCCGCCCAATGGAAGGTCGAGCCGTTCAACGAGCGTGCCGTCGAGGACGAGGACGTCAAGTTCGCCGGGCAGATGCAGGCCGACGGCGTCTTCGTACCCGGCGGTGCGGGGCCTAACCCGGCACGCAAGATGATGACCAACAACGCCGGCAACCTGAAAGTCATCGCCACCCTGGCTGACGGCGGCCAGACCGGCGAGGGCCACATGATCGTCACCGTCCAACGCTGGAACAACCCGCCCTTGCCATAAGGCAGGTGTGAACGCGTTTTCCAACGGATCGATTATCGGAGGTCGCCATGGGCGCACTATTGAACCTGGTCGAACGCAACCTGCACGAAGTGCAGGTGGATGCCGACCGCATGCTGTTCCACATCCCTAGCAGTTCGCTGTTCGCCACCGACGCGGTGACCGGCGGCATCATCGACACCCTGCGCCAGCAAGGCTGCTCCGCCGAGGAGCTGATGCAGCGCCTCGGTCAGCAGTTTGCCGGTGCCGACATCCAGGACACCCTGCGCGAGCTGATCGCCCTGGAAGTGGTCAGCGACGGCTCACCACTGACGCCGGAAATCGCCCTCAAGCAGGTCGAGCGCACGGCGTTGAACACGGTGGTGCTCAACGTCAACACCGGCTGCAACCTCAGCTGCACCTATTGCTACAAGGAAGACCTGGACAAACCCTCTGCCGGCAAGAAGATGAGCACCGCTACCGCCGAGGCCTCGGTGGAGATGCTGCTCAAGGAGTCCCCTGACGAGCAACGCTACAGCGTGGTGTTCTTCGGCGGCGAGCCGTTGTCCAACCGGGCTTTGATCGAACACATGGTCGCTTACTGCGAGCGGCGTTTCGCCGAGGCCGGCAAGCAGGTGGAGTTCATCATGACCACCAACGCCACCTTGCTCACTGAAGAGATCATCGACTGGCTCAACGCCCACCGTTTCGGGTTGTCGATCAGCATCGACGGGCCGAAGACCGTGCACGACCGCAACCGCATCACCGTGGGCGGGCAGGGCACCTATGACGTGGTGCGGCGCAAGGCCGAGATGCTGCTGTCACGCTATACCAGTCGCCCGGTGGGGGCGCGGGTCACCCTGACCCGTGGCATCACCGATGTCGAGACCATCTGGAATCACCTGTTCAACGAGATGGGCTTTGCCGAAGTCGGCTTCGCCCCGGTGACCTCGGGCGACCTGTCGGCATTCAACCTCACCAGCGACGAACTGGTGCAGGTGTTCGCCAACATGAAGGCCCTGGGCCGTCGCTACCTGGAAGCCGCGCTGGAGCACCGCAACATCGGCTTTTCCAACCTGCACCAACTGATCACCGACATCCACGAGGGCCACAAGAAGGCCCTGCCGTGCGGCGCCGGGCTGAAAATGCTGGCGGTAGACCATGAAGGTGAATTGAACCTGTGCCACCGCTTCACCGGCTCCAGCCTGCCGACGTTCGGCAACGTGCACCAAGGTGTGAAGCAGGCCCAGCTCAATGACTTCCTGTCGCAACGCCTGGACCGCAGCAACACCGGCTGCGAGAGCTGCCGTATTCGCAACCTGTGCTCCGGTGGCTGCTACCACGAGAGCTATGCCCGCTACGGCGACCCGCAGCACCCGACCTACCACTACTGCGAGCTGATGCGCGACTGGGTCGACTTCGGCATCGAGGTCTACAGCCGCATCATGGCCGCCAACCCGGCCTTCATCGACCGCTACATCACCCCGCGGAAGGCGCACTGACATGAAGCACTTGAAGCCCCTGAACAACAAGGCGCGCATCCTCGAACAGGCCGCTGCCGAAGACCGTGTCGAAGAAGTCATGGCGATGAGCGCGGTGGCAGGCTGTACCGCCACCACCGACCCGGGTTGGGAAGTGGACGCCTTTGGTGGCGTGAGCTCGCTGTGCCAGCCCATGGAAGCCGACCTTTACGGCTGTTCCGACCCTTGCTGGTGGCCAGCGCAGGTGCCGGACATGATGAGCACCTACCAGGACTGGAACGCCCAGGCGACCAACTCCCAGGACGACTGGCGCAACCTCGGCACCGTGTTCCCGAAAGACAAGTGACCGGCCCAACAAGAATGACAAGGGGAAACCGCATGAAACCTGGACTCTGCGCGCAGCTCGCGCTCACCGTCGCCGCCACGGCCAGCGCCTGGGCGGTACAGGCTGACGACACCGGGCCGGCCTTGAAGGCTGGCCATGAATACCTGATCGTGACCAACTACCCGAACAACCTGCATGTGGTGGATGTGGCCAGCGATGCGCTGTACAAGAGCTGCCGCATGCCCGATGCGTTCGGCCCCGGCACCGCGATGATGGCGCCGGACAACCGTACCGCCTACATCCTCAACAACCACTACGCCGACATCTACGGCATCGACCTGGACACCTGCAAGACCACCTTCCACGCCAACTTGTCCAGCGTGCCTGGGGAAGTCGGCAAGTCGATGTATTCGTTTGCCATCAGCCCTGATGGCAAAGAGGTGTATGCCACCGTCAACCCGACCCAACGCCTGAACGATCACTATGTGGTCAAGCCGCCGCGCCTGGAGGTGTTCCGCACGGCCGATGGCCTTGATGCGAAACCTGCGCGTACCTTCCCGATGCCGCGCCAGGTGTACCTGATGCGCGCCGCTGACGACGGCAGCTTGTTCGTGGCGGGCCCGGACATCTACAAGATGGACGTGCAAACCGGCAAGTACGAGGTGGCATTGCCGCTGCGCACCTGGAACCGGCCCGGCTACAGCGCCCCGGATGTGCTGTATTTCTGGCCGCATCAGAGCCCTCGGCACGAGTTCTCGATGCTCTATACGATTGCCAAGTTCAAGGACGAGAAGCAGGACCCAAATACCGCTGAACTGCTGTACGGTTACCTCAGTGTGGACCTGAAAACCGGCAAGACCCACACCCAGGAATTCGCCGACCTGACCGAGTTGTACTTCACCGGGTTGCGCTCGCCGAAGGACCCGAACCAGATCTACGGCGTGCTCAACCGCCTGGCGCGGTATGACATCAAGGAACGCAAGCTGATCAAGGCGGCTAACCTTGAACACACCTACTACTGCGTGACCTTCGACAAGAAGGGCGACAAGCTGTACCTGGGCGGCACCTTCAATGACCTGGCGGTGTTCGACCCCGAAACGCTGCAGAAGGTGAGGAACATCAAGCTGCCGGGTGGGGACATGTCGACCACTACGCCGCAGGTGTTCATCCGTTAGTTTTGAGTTGGCTTCTTCGCGGGACAAGCCCGCTCCCACAGAGAATTGTGCAAGAGACCTGTGGGAGCGGGCTTGTCCCGCGAATGGGCCGGTATGACCAGTACAAGAACAACAAGAGAACGCCCATGCCCCAGCCAAGCTATTCCCAGGGCAACCAGGACAAACCCCTGCTTACCCACTGCATCGGCGACGCCTTCGACACCACCGTGGCCCGCTTTCCCGACCGCGAAGCCCTGGTGGTTCGCCACCAGGCCTTGCGCTACACCTGGCGGCAACTGGCCGAGGCGGTCGACCAGCACGCGCGCGCCCTCATGGCATTGGGCGTGCAAGCCGGCGACCGCCTGGGCATCTGGGCCCCCAACTGTGCCGAGTGGTGCATCACCCAGTTCGCCAGCGCCAAAGTCGGTGCGATCCTGGTCAACATCAACCCAGCCTACCGCGCAAGCGAGCTGGACTACGCCCTGGGCCAGGCGGGTTGCCGCTGGGTGATCTGCGCCGATGCCTTCAAGACCTCCGACTACCATGCCATGCTGCTGGGCCTGATCCCGGGCCTTGCCGAGGGCCACCCGGGCGCGCTGGCCTGTGAGCGGTTCCCCGAGTTGCGCGGGGTCGTGAGCCTGGCCGCTTCACCGCCGCCGGGCTTTCTCGCCTGGCATGCCCTGCAGGCCCGCGCCGACGCCATCAGCGCCGAAGCGTTGGCCACCCGCCAGGCGCAACTGCACTGTGACGACCCGATCAACATCCAGTACACCTCCGGCACCACCGGCTTTCCCAAGGGTGCCACGCTGAGCCACAGTAACATCCTCAACAACGGCTACATGGTGGGCGAAAGCCTGGGCCTGACCGAGCACGATCGGCTGGTGGTGCCGGTGCCGCTGTACCACTGTTTCGGCATGGTCATGGCCAACCTGGGCTGCATGACCCACGGCAGCACCTTGATCTACCCCAACGACGCCTTTGACCCACTCGCCACGTTGCGCGCAGTGGCCGAGGAAAAGGCCACCGCGCTGTACGGCGTGCCCACCATGTTCATCGCCGAACTGGACCACCCGCAACGCAGTGCCTTCGACCTGTCGAGCCTGCGCACCGGGATCATGGCCGGCGCGACCTGCCCGATCGAAGTGATGCGACGGGTCATCGACGAGATGCACATGGCCGAGGTACAGATCGCGTACGGCATGACTGAAACCAGCCCGGTGTCCTTGCAAACCGGTGCCAATGACGACCTGGAACGCCGCGTGACCAGCGTCGGCCGTACCCAGCCACGGTTGGAGAACAAAGTCATCGATGCCGATGGCCGCACAGCCCCACGCGGCGAGATCGGTGAACTGTGCACCCGCGGTTACAGCGTAATGCTGGGTTACTGGAACAACCCCAAGGCCACGGCCGAGAGCATCGATGCCGAGGGTTGGATGCACACCGGTGACTTGGCGGTAATGGACGAGCAGGGCTACGTGCGCATCGTCGGGCGCAGCAAGGACATGATCATTCGGGGCGGCGAGAACATCTACCCACGTGAGCTGGAAGAGTTCTTCTTCACCCATCCAGCGGTGGCCGATGTGCAGGTGATTGGTGTGCCCTGCAGCAAGTATGGCGAGGAGATCGTCGCCTGGGTGCGCTTGCACCCGGGGCATGCAGCCACTGAAGACGAGCTGCGTGACTGGGCGCGGGCGCGGATTGCGCACTTCAAGGTGCCGCGCTATTTCCGCTTCGTCGATGAGTTCCCGATGACGGTGACCGGCAAGGTGCAGAAGTTTCGCATGCGCGAGATCAGCATCGCGGAACTGTCGGCGGGGTAATGGCATGGGCACCGGCGAGGCCGGTGCCCAGCACCGCTACAACGCCTTGGCCAGGAAGCTGGCGGTACGGCTTTCAACGCACCCGGCGACGGCCTGCGGTGTGCCACTGGCCACAACCTTGCCCCCCGCATCCCCAGCCCCCGGCCCGATATCGATCACCCAGTCGCTTTGCGCGACCACGCGCATGTCATGCTCGACCACCACCACGCTGTGCCCGGCATCCACCAGACGGTTGAGTTGTACCAGCAACCGGTCGATATCCTGGGGATGCAGGCCGTTGGTGGGTTCATCCAGTACATACAACGTCGCCCCGCGCGCCGTGCGCTGCAACTCGGTGGCCAGCTTGATGCGTTGCGCTTCGCCGCCAGACAGCTCCGTAGCCGGTTGGCCCAGGCGCAGGTAACCCAGGCCGATATCCTGCAGCACTTGCAGGCTGCGCCGTACTGACGGCTGTTCGGCGAACACCGCCATGGCGTGTTCGACCGTCAGTTGCAGCACCTGGGCGATGTTCATCCCTTGCCAGGTCACCGCCAGTGTCTCGGGGTTGTAGCGGGCACCGTGGCAGGTCGGGCAGGGCGCGTAGACACTGGGCATGAACAACAGCTCGACGCTGACAAACCCTTCGCCCTCGCAGGTTGCACAGCGGCCCTTGGCGACGTTGAAGGAGAAACGCCCGGCATCGAAGCCTTGCGCCTTGGCGTGCTCGGTGGCAGCAAACAGTTTGCGCACGGCGTCGAACAGGCCGGTGTAGGTGGCCAGGTTGGAGCGGGGGGTACGGCCGATGGGTTTCTGATCGACCTGCACCAGGCGCTTGATGCTGCCCAGCCCGGCCTTTACCCGGCCGCTGCTGGTTGGTTCGGGGTCGTCCTCCAGGCTCTGTTCTTCGCGCTCGGCAGGCTGTTCGGCATGGCCCAGGTGCGCGCCGACCAGCTCCAGCAGCGCCTGGCTGACCAGGCTGGATTTGCCCGAACCGGAAATACCCGTCACGGCGGTGAAGCACCCCAACGGGAACTGAGCGCTGAGGTTGTCGAGGTTGTTACGGGTGATGCCCTCCAGCGCTAGCCAGTCCTGCGCCTGGCGCGGTGTGCGAACGGCCTGGGCGTGCTCGCCGAACAGGTAGGCACGTGTGCACGATTGCTCGACCCGGGCGAGCCCCTCGGGCGGGCCGCTGTAAAGGATGGTGCCGCCGTGTTCACCGGCGGCAGGGCCAACATCCACCAGCCAGTCGGCGCGGCGCATGGTGTCGAGGTCGTGCTCCACCACATAGACCGAGTTGCCGGCCAGTTTCAGGCGCTGCAAGGCTTCGAACAAGGCCTCGCTGTCGGCAGGATGCAAGCCGGCCGAAGGCTCGTCGAGCACATAGATCACGCCGAACAGTTGCGAGTTGAGCTGGGTGGCCAGGCGCAGCCGCTGCAGCTCACCTGAGGACAGGCTCGGGGTGCTGCGCTCCAGGGCCAGGTAGCCCAGCCCGAGGTCGAGCAGGGTGTCGATGCGCGCCAGCAACTCATGGGCGATACGCTGGGCGGCCAGGCGTTTTTCCAAGGTCAGGTCGCCCTGGTGCTGGTCCAGGTAGGCCGGCGCTGCCACCGTGCGGAACACCTCGGCCAGCGCCTGCAACGAGAGGTGCGACAGCTCGGCGATGTCCAGGCCTGCGAAGGTCACGCTCAGCGCTTCGCGCTTGAGGCGTTTGCCCGCGCACAGCGGGCAGGGGCTTGGGCGCATGAACTGAGACACGCGCTTGCGCATCTGCGCGCTTTGCGAGTGCATGAAGGTGTGCAGTACGTAGCGCCGGGCGCCGCTGAACGTGCCCTGGTAGCTGGGCTCCTGCTTGCGCTTGAGGGCGGCGCGGGTTTGCGCCGGGGTCAGGCCGGCGTACACCGGGGCGGTGGGGGTTTCTTCGGTGAACAGGATCCAGTCGCGCTGCGCTTGTGGCAAGTCACGCCAGGGAATATCGACGTCATAGCCCAGGGTTACCAGGATGTCGCGCAGGTTCTGGCCCTGCCAGGCCATGGGCCAGGCCGCCACTGCGCGCTCGCGGATGGTCAGTGAAGGGTCTGGGACCAGGGTTGCCTCGGTCACTTCATAGACGCGGCCCAGGCCGTGGCATTCGGGGCAGGCGCCCTGGGGGGGGTTGGGCGAGAAGTCTTCGGCATACAGCATCGCGTGCCCGGCCGGGTAATGGCCGGCGCGCGAGTAAAGCATGCGGATCGAGCTGGACAGTGTGGTGACGCTGCCCACTGAGGACCGCGCGCTGGGCGTGCCGCGTTGCTGTTGCAGCGCCACCGCCGGCGGCAGGCCTTCGATGGCGTCCACATCGGGCACGCCAACCTGGTCGATCAGGCGCCGGGCATAGGGCGCGACGGACTCGAAGTAGCGGCGTTGGGCTTCGGCATACAGGGTGGAGAAGGCCAGCGAAGACTTGCCAGAGCCCGATACACCGGTGAACACCACCAGCGCGTCGCGGGGGATATCGACATCGATGTTCTTGAGGTTGTGCTCGCGGGCGCCACGGACGCGGACGAAGCCGTTTGGGGTGGTTTGGCTTGGAGGCATGACGCAGTCCTAGGCTGTGGCTGAACGGTGCGCCAACGGTACCAGTAACAGCAAAGACAGTGACGGGAAAATGATTCCCTTCAGTAGTTCTGAGAGTTATGTACGCCAATTCATATGAATAGCCTGGCCCTCTAAACACAGGTTGAGCAGGCTCGAAACATGCAAACAACGGCACTATTACCCAATGATAAGCAACCCTCGCTCCAGATGTTCAGGGCCCCCCCATTGCGGGCTTATGCGCCCTATGGTTATCACGTGGGCAGGGGCGGCCCACGCTTAGCGTTTGTTGGAGAACCGAATGCGCTACTGCCAAATGGTTATCTGATTGGCAACGGCAAGCGTGCCTACGGTACAGGGCTGATGCGCTTTTACAGCCCGGATGCTTTTAGCCCTTTCGGCCGAGGTGGGCTCAATGCCTATGCGTACTGCTTGGGGGATCCTGTCAACAATGTTGACCGTGACGGCCATTCCGCTACGCGCATAGTCGGCCAGGGGACAGGCTTGGTATGGGGAACTGTGGGCATGTTGTCTGCGTTGAATAAAGCCTCGAAAACTATCGTCAGAAGATCGGTTGCCAAGGCCCAAGGGAGGCCTGTGCCACCGGAATACGATGCATCGAGCCGCACTAACAATGCGTTGATATTCAATGGAGGGTTGGTGAGTACGTTGACAAAAGTCCCTGGCGTTGCGATGGCCTATGCATTTCCAATGGGTTCGCTAGCGAGTGAGGCATCCACGCTAGTCGGCATAGGGGCTGCATCCGTGGCGGGTGTGGGCAAGTTGAGACAGTTGTACACCGACTTAACGTCGACGATTCAAGAGGCCACGGCGAACAGGCTCCCACTGCCTGAGCTATTCTGGGAGTCGCTGAAAGAAGCTGCTGGCTGGAATCGTATGCGTGGTCAAGAGTCGGCGATCCTAAGCCCCAGGCCAGAGGAGGTCCTGTTGGTACAAATCAAAACAGTGAGGGGCGGCGGTTAGGTACGTCGCCCGCGCGCCATACCACAGGAATAATTGGCCCGAAACAGATGGAGCAGCCTTGTGCTGCGAAGCGCCGCGCGGGCGGCGCTCCATCTCCTAGGCGTTGAAGATCTCAAACCGTTCACCTGGCGGCCCGCATGCAATCCCCCATGCCCAGTTCCACCCTGCGGAACCACATTCGATTGTGCTCCCCCCATCACTCGCGTTTATCTGTCAGCCAACACGACCTGCCTTCCCCGTCGTGATCTCACCGCGAACAACAAGAACGGGAACATACCCGCGCAAGGAGATTCCGCATGTCCCGACATCAACACATCCTGGCTTGGCTCAACGACGTGGCCAGCGACCTGCACGCCATCCGTCACGACATCCATGCACACCCGGAACTGGGTTTTGAAGAAAGCCGCACCTCGGCGCTGGTCGCTCGGCTGCTGCAAGCGTGGGGCTACGAGGTTCACACCGGTGTCGGCAAGACCGGGGTGGTGGGGGTGCTGCGCAACGGCAGCAGCCCACGCAAGCTGGGGCTTCGCGCCGACATGGACGCGCTGCCGATCCATGAGGCCACCGGAGCGGCCTACAGCAGCCGGCACCAAGGCTGCATGCACGCCTGCGGCCATGATGGCCACACCACCATGCTGCTGGGCGCTGCACGTTACCTGGCGGCGACCCGGCAGTTCGACGGCACGCTGACGCTGATCTTCCAGCCGGCCGAAGAGGGCCAGGGCGGCGCCGAGGCGATGCTCGCCGACGGATTGCTGGAGCGCTTCCCCTGTGATGCACTGTTCGGCATGCACAACATGCCGGGGCTGCCGGCAGGGCACCTGGGCTTTCGCGATGGGCCGATGATGGCCTCGCAGGATTTGCTCAGCGTAACCCTCGAAGGCGTCGGCGGGCATGGCTCGATGCCGCACCTGACCGTCGACCCGCTGGTGGCAGCGGCCAGTGTGGTGATGGTGTTGCAGACGGTGGTGGCGCGCAATATCGATGCCCAGGAAGCCGCAGTGGTCACTGTGGGGGCACTGCAGGCGGGCGAGGCGGCCAACGTGATTCCGCAGCAGGCGGTGCTGCGCCTGAGCCTGCGGGCGCTGAATGCCGAGGTGCGGGCGCAGACCCTGGCGCGAGTACGCGCGATCATCGTTAGCCAAGCCGAGAGTTTTGGCTGCACCGCCAGCATCGAACACCGGCCGGCGTACCCGGTACTGGTCAACCATGCCGCAGAGAACGCCTTCGCCCAAGAAGTGGGCGTGGAGCTGCTCGGTGCCGACGCGGTGGACGGCAACACCCGCAAATTGATGGGCAGCGAGGATTTCGCCTGGATGCTGCAACGTTGCCCGGGCGCCTACCTGTTCATCGGCAATGGCGTGTCGCGGCCGATGGTGCACAACCCAGCCTATGACTTCAACGACGACATTCTGCTGACCGGCGCCGCCTATTGGGGCGCGCTTGCCGAGCGCTGGCTCGAGCCCGCCTGACCTTTATTTGACGACTGCCGCTGGAACCTGGGCGCGGCTGTGCCTGGGTCGTCACCCAACAGATGAATGGAGTGTTCCCTATGCAGACTTCGAGCACAGGCGTGTCGCGTACCCGGCAGGTGGTCGCTGCCGTCATCGGCAATGCGCTGGAGTGGTATGACTTTATCGTGTACGGCTTTCTGGCGAGCATCATCGCCCGGCAGTTCTTCCCCTCCGACGACGAATACGCCTCGCTGCTGATGGCCCTGGCCACCTTCGGCGTGGGCTTTTTCATGCGCCCGGTGGGCGGCGTGCTGCTGGGCATGTACGCCGACCGCAAAGGCCGCAAGGCGGCCATGCAGATGATCATCCGCCTGATGACCGTGTCCATCGCCATGATCGCCTTTGCGCCCAACTACCTCGCCATCGGCATGGGCGCGCCGTTGCTGATCGTGGTGGCGCGCATGCTCCAGGGCTTCGCCACAGGGGGCGAATACGCCAGCGCAACGGCGTTTCTGGTAGAAAGCGCACCCGCCCATCGCAAAGGCCTGTATGGCTCCTGGCAACTGGTGGGGCAGTGCCTGGCGGTGTTCTCGGGGGCGGCGATGGTGGCGTTGGTGACGCACCTGTGCACGCCTGAGGCGCTGGACAGCTGGGGCTGGCGAATCCCGTTCGTGCTTGGCCTGCTGATTGGCCCGGTGGGGCTGTGGATTCGCAAGCACATGGAAGAACCCGAAGAGTTCCTAGAGGCGCGTAAACAGGCCAAGGGCCAGGCGCCGGGGCTGTGGCAGGTACTGCGGGAACACCGCCGCAGCCTGCTGGTGTCGATGGGCCTGGCGTGTGGCGCCACGGTATCGTTCTACGTGGTGCTGGTGAACATGCCGACCTTCGCCCACAAGAACCTCGGGTTGCCGCTGGACCAGGTGCTGTTGGTGCAGATGCTCGCGGTGGGGTTGATGACCGTGGTCATCCCGCTGGCGGGGGCCTTGTCTGACCGGCTGGGCCGGCGACCGGTACTAATGGCCTTCACCCTGGCCTTCTTCGTGATGGTTTATCCGTTGTACGTGTGGGTGGCGGCGGCGCCGTCGATCGAGCGCCTGCTGGTGATGCAGCTGCTGCTGTGCACCGCCATCGGCGGGTTTTTTGGCCCGGCGCCGACTGCCCTGGCCGAGCAGTTCCCGGTCGAGGTGCGTTCGACCGGGGTATCGGTGGCCTACAACGTGGCGGTGATGGTGTTCGGCGGCTTTGCGCCGCTGATCGTCACCTGGCTGAGCAAAGCCCTGAACACGCCGGTGGCGCCGTCGTTCTATGTACTGTTTGCTTGCCTGCTGACGCTGTTGGGCACCTACTGCCTGAAAGAAGCGCCGCGTGCGGGTAAAGCTGTCGCGTTCAACCTTGGAGTGAAACCGTGAAGCCGCTAGCCATCGACCCAATCGTAGCGCTGGATGCCGAGGTGTTGTCCCGCGCAATTCATGCCCGCCAAGTATCGTGCCGTGAGGTGATGCTGGCGTACCTCGCCCATATCGAGCGTTTCAACCCGCAGGTCAATGCGCTGGTGTCGCTGCGTGCGGCCGAGGTGCTGCTGGCCGAAGCCGATGAGCGCGACGGTGAACTGGCGCGGGGGCAGTCAAGGGGCTGGATGCAGGGCATGCCCCAGGCAATCAAAGACCTTGCTGCCACGGCCGGGCTGCGCACCACCCTGGGTTCGCCGCTGTTCGCTGAGCAGGTGCCCGAACACGATGCGGTCAGCGTGGCACGGGTCAGGGCCAGTGGGGCGATCATCGTCGGCAAGAGCAACGTGCCGGAGTTCGGCCTGGGCTCGCAAAGCTACAACACCCTGTTTGGCACCACCCTCAATGCCTACGACCCAAGCCGGGTGGCCGGCGGCAGCAGTGGCGGGGCCGCGGCGGCCTTGGCCCTGCGTTTGCTGCCGGTGGCCGATGGCAGCGACATGATGGGCTCGCTGCGCAACCCGGCGGCGTTCAACAACGTGTTCGGCCTGCGCCCGTCCCAGGGGCGGGTGCCGCATGGGCCGGCGCCGGAGGTGTTCCTGCAGCAACTGGCCACCGAAGGGCCGATGGGGCGCAGCGTGGTCGATGTCGCGCGGCTGTTGACGACCCAGGCAGGCTTCGATGCAAGGGTGCCGTTGTCGCTGAGTGGCGGCAAGGTTGATTTCGCTGAAGGGTTGCAGCGCGACTTCAAGGGCGCGCGGCTGGGCTGGCTGGGCGATTATGACGGCTACCTGCCGATGGAAGACGGAGTGCTGAGCCTGTGCGAGTCGGCCCTGACGGATTTTGCCGAGCTGGGTTGCCAGATCGAGGCCTGCCAGCCGGCCTTTGACTTGGCGCGCCTCTGGCAATGCTGGCTGACCCACCGCCACTTCCTGGTGCACGGCACCCTCGGTGCGGCCTATGCCGACCCCGGCAAACGTGCCTTGCTCAAGCCTGAGGCGCAGTGGGAAGTCGAGGGCGGCCTGCACCTGAGCGCCGCGCAGGTGTACCAGGCTTCGATAGACCGCAGTGCGTGGTACCAGGCCCTCGGCAGGTGTTTCGAACGTTACGATTTCCTGCTGTTGCCTTCGGCCCAAGTGTTCCCTTTCGATGCACAGCAGGCGTGGCCGAAGGCGGTTGCAGGGCGAACGATGGACACGTATCACCGCTGGATGGAGGTGGTAATCGGGCCGACCCTGGCAGGGCTGCCGAGCATCAGTGTACCGGTGGGTTTCAGTACCACGGGGTTGCCGATGGGCCTGCAAATCATTGGCCCAGCCCAGGCGGACCACGCGGTGTTGCAACTGGCCCATGCCCATGAGCAACTGACCCGCTGGGTCGAACGGCGGCCGCCGAAGTGCTTGCAACTTGCGTAAAGGCCCTGGGTAGGCGCGGTTCTTGCTGTGCATGATGACCAACCCGCCAAGTGACAGGGAGGTCAGACACATGGGCAACATGACAGACAGTGGCGGCGTACGCTCGGTGGAGCGGGCGCTGGCCATCGTCGACTTGCTGGGCGAACACCAGGCATTGGGGCTTGAAGAACTGCACTACCTGACGGCGCTGCCCAAGGCCACGGTCTCGCGCATGCTCGCCACCTTGCAGGAGCAGGGGTGGGTCTACCGGGGTTTGAGCGACCGGCGCTATCGCCTGTGTGCCCGGCGCCTGTTCGGCGACCGCCAGTTGCGCTTCAAGCGGCGG
Organism: Pseudomonas sp. SWRI50; assembly: GCF_014269095.1. Lineage (NCBI taxonomy): Bacteria > Pseudomonadati > Pseudomonadota > Gammaproteobacteria > Pseudomonadales > Pseudomonadaceae > Pseudomonas > Pseudomonas sp. SWRI50. The sequence goes on from NZ_JABWRW010000005.1 coordinate 51,070, forward strand.
CTGGTGGAGCAGGCGGCGCCTTGGCTGCTTGAGCTGAGTGAACGCACCGGGCTGGTGGCAGACCTGTCGTGCTTCGATGGCGAGCGGCTGGAGGTGATGGAAAGCGCCATTCCTCAGGTGTTGCGCAAGCGCTACCCGAACAACTGCCAGATCGTCGGCCACCATGCCAGCCTGTTTCATTCGGCCATGGGGCGCGCGTGCCTGGGCGAGCTGGACGGCGACGAAGTGCAGCGCTTGGCCAGCCACCAACGGTTGGGGGATGACAGCCTGTTGCGCGATATCGAAGAGGATGCGCACAAGGGCTTTGGCCAGCGTACCGAGGGGCATTGGGAATACCCGGTGCGGTTGCCGTTTCTGATCCGGGCGATCGCCTTGCCGGTGCGGGTCGAGGGGCAACTGGCGGGCAGCATCGCCCTGCACTGGCCGGTGGACCAGGCGCCGGTGGAGCGGGTGTTGAGCCTGCACCTGGACCAATTGGCGGCGACAGTGGGCCAGGTGCAGCATGCGCTAGAGGCTTGAAGAAACCTGTACTGGCCTCTTTGCGGGCAACGCGGCCTCGCGAAACTCACTCGGGCTCACCCCCGAGTGCTTGCGAAAAAACCGGCTGAAATACCCCACATCGACAAACCCCAGGTCATGGGCAATCTCTTTCACGCTGAGGCTGGAATGCCCCAGCGCCCGTTTGGCCTCCAGCACCAACCGGGCGTTGATGACATTCATCGGGGTCATGCCCAGGTGTTCCTGGCACAGCCGCCCCAGCGTGGCCAACGTCAGCCCGAGTTCAGCGGCATAAGCCCCCAACGACCAATGCTCGCGAAAGTGCATGTCCACCAGCTCGCGGAACCCGGTCAGTTGCTGGCTGCGCCTGGACGGTGGGCGACGCCCGTTACCACTGGCCTGTGGTTCGTGGCGCAGCACCTGGATCAGCAGCGTCAGCAACAGTGACATGCTGCTGGCCACATGCTCGCGAGCGCGGTTGTGGTATTCCTCGTGCAGGGCGCGGCACAACGGCAGCAGGGGGTCTTCGTCGGCTTCCCAGCGGGGCAGGGCGATCACCTGGGGTTTGCGGACCGTTGCCAGCAGGTTCGGCGCCAGTACCTGGGTGATGCTTTCCAGCGGGTGCTGCGCCGCCGTGATCACCTGGCCCTCGACCGCACCGGCCCACTGGAAGCCATGCACCACCTGCGCCGGCACGTACACCACGCAGGGCGCCTGGGCCTGCACGCGGTCACTGTCGAACAGCACTTCACCGCCGCCGCTTTGCAGGTACAGCAACTGCAGCAGGCCTTCGTGACGGTGCGCGGCGATCTCCCAGTTGTGGGCACCGGAGCGTTTGGAGATCGACTCCACATGCAGCGACTCGTGCCACACCGGCTGTGCAGTCTCACCGTACAGGGCGTAATTGGGGATCTTGTTCATGGTGTTGTAATTGTTTTGATCGGTACCCGGCTACTGTGCCACAGCCGCTGAACAGGTTCAGGGGCGGTGCAGCAAATTGTCGGGAATGTGGGGTTGGTTGCAGGTTTTGTCCATTCTGCCCGGGTGCCTGTCAGCCCTAGGCTGTTCGCCAGATGAAGCGACACTCTGGAGAGCAGCATGCATAACAACAAGATTAGCGCTCACTGGCTGGGCCTGGATTCAGCCGTTTGTGTAGTGACCGGCGCGGCCGGCGGCATTGGCGCGGCACTGGCTGCCGCGTTGGTCGAACAGCAAGCCCATGTGGTGTTGCTGGACCGCGACCTGGGCAAGTGCCGTGAGCTGGCGGCCACCTTGGGCGAGCACAGTGTCGGCGAGGTCAGCGCGCTGGGGTGCGACATCGCCGACCCCGACAGCGTAAGCCACGCCGCGGCACAGGTGCAGGCGCTGCACGGCCGCTGCGATGTACTGATCAACAACGCCAGTGTGCTGCGCCCGGGTTCGCTCGACGTGCTGACCCTGGAGCAATGGAACCAGGTGTTGGCGGTCAACCTCAGCGGCTACCTGCTGTGTTCGCAGGCCTTCGGCAGCTTGATGCTTGCCCGAGGCCAGGGGCGCATCGTGCATGTAGCGTCGATCGCGGCCCATTACCCTCAACCCAACAGTGGCGCCTACAGCGCGGCCAAGGCCGGGGTCAGCATGCTGTCCCGGCAGATTGCCGTAGAGTGGGGGCCGCGCGGGGTACGCAGCAACGCGGTGTGCCCGGGGTTGATCCGCACGCCGCTGTCGGCGGCGTTTTACGCGGACCCGCACATCGAACGCCAGCGCAGCGCCATGACCGCCAACCAGCGAATCGGCGAGCCGCAGGACATCGCCGAGGCGGTGCTGTTTCTTGCCAGCCCGCGTGCCGACTACATCAACGGCGCCGAGTTGACGGTCGATGGTGGGCTGGAGAGCATGCCCATGGCGTTGATCCCGCGCCCCGGTTTCGAGGGCGTACGCGCATGAACACACGCACCTGCGATGTACTGGTGGTGGGGGCGGGGGCCGGCGGCCTGGCGACGGCGATCACTGCGAAAAAACATGGCCTGGATGTGGTCGTCATCGAAAAGGACGACTGCTTCGGCGGCACCACGGCGTTCTCCGGTGGGGTGCTGTGGGTGCCGGGCAACCGGCATGGGATGAACGACAGCGATGAGGCGGCGCTGACCTACTTGCGCAACGAAACCGGCGACTGTTTCGACGAAGTGGCGGTCAAGGCGTTTCTGCGTCACGGGCCAGACATGGTCGAGTTCTTCGAGCGCGAGACCGCCGTCAAATTCGTCCCCACGCTGTACCCCGACTATCACCCACACGTGGAAGGTGGCGTCGATGTCGGGCGCTCGATACTGGCAGCGCCCTACGACATTCGCGGCCTTGGGCCCGACATGGCACGCCTGCGGCCACCGCTCAAGACCATCACCTTCATCGGCATGATGTTCAATTCGTCGAATGCCGACCTCAAGCACTTCTTCAATGCCACCCGCTCGCTGACCTCGTTCGTGTATGTGGCCAAGCGCTTGCTGACCCACCTCAAGGAGTTGGCGCTGTACCGGCGTGGCACCCAGGTGACCAGCGGCAATGCCCTGGCGGCGCGGCTGGTGAAGTCGGCGCTGGACCTGGGCATTCCGATTTTGACCGGGACCCCGGCCAGGCACCTGTTGCGTGAAGGCAATCGGGTCATTGGCGTGTTGGCGAAACAAGGTGACAGCGAACTGCGCATCGAGGCACGGCGCGGCGTGGTGCTGGCCTGTGGCGGGTTTTCCCATGACGTGCAACGGTTGAAGCAGGCCTACCCGCATGTGCGTCGGGGTGGCGAGCACTTTTCGCCGGTGCCAGCAGGCAACACGGGTGATGGTGCGCGTATGGCTGAAACGATGGGCGCCAAGGTCGATATCCGCCTGCAAGCGGCGGCGGCGTGGATGCCGGTGTCCAAGGTGCCGATGGGGGCAGGGCGATTTGTCGCGTTCCCCCATTTGCTCGACCGTTACAAGCCCGGTGTGATCGGCGTGCTGCGCTCAGGCAAGCGCTTTACCAACGAATCGAATTCCTACCACGACGTGGGTGCCGCCTTGATCGAGGCGTGTGCAGAGCAACCGGAAACCGCCATGTGGCTGGTCTGTGACCGGCGCACCCTGGCCAAGTACGGCCTGGGTTTCGCCAAGCCCTCGCCGATGCCGCTGGGGCCGCTGTTGCGTAACGGCTACTTGCTCAAGGGCAGCAGCCTCACCGAGCTGGCGCGCAAGGCCGGGATCGATGCCGCCGGGCTGGAGCAGACCGTACGTGAGTACAACCTGGGCGCCGTTCAGGGTGAGGACCGCCAGTTTGGGCGAGGTACCACGCGTTTCAATCGCTACCTGGCCGACCCGCAGCACACGCCCAACCCGTGCGTGGCGCCAGTGGCCGAGGGGCCTTACTTTGCCGTGAAGGTGATCATGGGTGACCTGGGCACCTTCGACGGCATCCGCACCAGCGTGGTCGGCGAAGTGCTGGGCGCCGATCAGCAGGCCATCGACGGCCTGTACGCCGTCGGCAACGACCGCGCCAGCATCATGGGCGGCAATTACCCCGGTGCGGGCATCACCCTGGGGCCAATCATGACCTTTGGCTACATCACCGGGCGCCACCTGGCGGGCGTCGAACAAGGGCTGGCGACAGCGGGCAAAGCGCGGGAGGTTGCATGATGGACAAGCCTGTCGTCGATCACAGGGTCTACACCATCCGCCCACGTGGCATGGCGGCCTTTCTCGAAGCCTTCGACCAGCTGGCCATGCCGATTCTGCTGCGCCATCTCGGTGCGCCGCTGGCGTTCTACACCAGCAGCATTGGCCCGCTCAACCAGGTGGTGCACTTGTGGGGCTATGACAGCCTCGATGATTTCGAAAAACGCAGCGCCGCGCGGGACGCTGACCCGGACTTCGCAGCCTACCTGCAGGCCACCCGCGATCTGGTCGTGGCCCAAGAGACGCGGATCATCCGGCCTGTGCGGCTGCCCAGCCTCGTTCACCGGTAATGCTGTCTGGGTCGCATGGCGGCCCACTGCCGATGCACCTTCATAAAAACAACAACAGGTGATACCCCATGAACAACGCCATTGATGTGCGCCAACTGATCGACCAGCAACCCATCGGCCGCTACCAGAAATGGGTGGTCTTCTTGGGCTTTCTGATCATCGCCCTGGATGGGCTGGACGTCGCCCTCATCGGTTTCATCGCACCGCAATTGAAAAGCGATTGGGGCCTGGGCGCGCAAAGCCTGGGCCCCGTGTTGAGCGCGGCCCTTATCGGCCTGGCGCTCGGTGCACTGATCGCCGGCCCCTTGGCCGACCGCTATGGGCGCAAGGCGGTCTTGCTGGGCAGTGTCCTGCTGTTTGGTATCTGGACCTTGGCCTCGGCATTCTCGCCCGACCTCGAGACCCTTGTTGCCCTGCGTTTTCTGACCGGCCTGGGCCTGGGCGCCGCCATGCCCAATGCCAGCACCCTGGTCAGTGAATACGCGCCGGCGCGCAGCCGCTCGCTGCTGATCACTCTGGCCTTCTGTGGTTTCTCACTGGGTGCGGCGGCAGGCGGTTTTGTCAGTGCCTGGATGATCCCCAACTTGGGCTGGCGCAGCGTGCTGGTGCTGGGCGGCGTGCTGCCGCTGCTGACAGTGCCGTTGCTGTGCTGGAGGTTGCCCGAGTCGGTCACCTTCCTGGTCAGCAAGGGTGCTGACAAGCGTCGCATCCACGCCATCGTCAGCCGCCTGGCACCGGAGCGTGTCAACGCCGACAGCACCTTCATCGTACCGGCCAGCGCGCCCAGCAGTGGTGGGGCGATTGCGACCATTCTCTCGCCGCGCTACCGCTTTGGCACGTTGATGCTTTGGGCTGGCTACGTGCTGGCGCTGTTTCTGGTTTACCTGTTCAGCGGCTGGTTGCCCACCTTGGTAAAGGAGGGGGGCGGCTTCTCGGTGGCCGAAGCGGCCATCGTCACCGCCTGTTTCCAGATCGGCGGGCCGCTGGGGGCGATCTCGGTGGGCTGGGCCATGGACCGCTGCAACCCGCAACGGGTACTGATGCTGACCTTCTTGTTCAGCGGTGCGGTGATCTTCGCCATTGGCCAGGTGGCCGGGGATTTTGCCTGGCTGTGCGCGATTGCCTGGGCCGTGGGCTTTGGCCTCAATGGCGCGAGTGTGGGCATGAATGCCTTGGCAGCGGCGTTCTACCCCACCGAAGCGCGGGCGACCGGTGCCAGTTGGATGAGTGGCATCGGCCGCTTCGGGGCGATTCTCAGTGCGTTTGCCGGCGCCCAGATGCTGGCCATGGGCTGGAGCTTTGCACAGGTGTTCGCGTCGTTGCTGATCCCGGCGGTATTGGCTGCGCTGGCAGTGTTGTTGCAGGGGCGTCATGCCGGTTCAGGCCGGCGCGCCGCCCGGCAAGCGGTGTAAAGGTCGCTGGAACATGAACACCTGCAGGCTTTCGCTCAGTTTTCGCGGCTGTACATCCTGCATTCAGCCAGCAACGCCAGCAGGTTCGGTTCCCGTTCCCGCGCCTTCAAAAACACCACGCCAATGTGCTGTTGCAGGCGATAGCGTGGTTGCAGGGCAATCAACTTCACCCGGTTCTCGTAGACCGCAGCGATTCGCCCTGGCAGCAGGGCAAAGCCAACGCCGGAGCTGACCATGCTCAGCAGGGTGAAGATATCGTTCACCTGCATGGCCACCTTCGGCTCGAACCCTGCCTGCTCGAATACCCGCGCACCATCACGGTGGGTGGCAAAGCCTTGGGTCAGGGTGATGAAGGTGGAGTCGGCGAGGTCGGCCAGGTCCACCTCGGCGTGCTCGGCAAAGGGCGAGTCGGTGGGGACGGCAAGGAAGATGTCGTCGGAGAACAGCGGCAATTGCTCGCAGGCGGGGTCGCAGACGCTTTCGTCCAGCGACACCAGGATGGCCTCCAGTTCGTGGTTTTTCAGGCGTTGCAGCAGGTCGACGTTCGAGCCCAGGGTCAGGTCGATGTTGAGCGCGCTGCGGCGCAGTTTCAGGCCCATGACCAGCTTTGGCACGGTCTTTACCGTTAGCGAGTACAGGGCGCCCAAGCGGAAACGTTCGGCATAGAACCCCGCAGCCTCACGGGTCTGGCGGACCATCTGCTCGGCGTCCTGGATCAGCTGGCGGGCTTTTTTCTCCAGCACGTAGGCGCTTTCCAGCGGGATCAGTTGCCGGCCTTCGTGCTTGAACAGGGGGCAACGCAAGGCGCTTTCCAGCGAGTGGATGGCGCGGTGCACGCTAACGGCACTGGTGGACAGCTCGGCGGCGGCGCGGCCGAGGTTGCCACTGCGCATGAAGGCGAGGAAGGTTTCCAGCTTTTTGAGGGTCAGTTCTTCGTCGATGAGCATGGGCGGCCTGAGAGGTTGGGCAGCGGTTGAAGGTTAGAGCATCGAGGTGTAGGGGTTGAGTGTTGTGGCGCTCGATCTCACAGGCGCCATTGAACTCAAAGCATGCACCATGCACACCTCACCCCATCGATTCAATCAACGCCCACAACCGCGCATCATCAAAGTCCTCGATCACCAGTCCAGCCCCGGCGTCCATCAGGCGTTCGGCAGTCTGAGTAGTCGCAACGCCAACCGTAAAGATCCCTGCACCACTGGCAGCCTTGACCCCGGGCAACGAGTCCTCGAAGGCCAGCGCTTGCCCGGCCTCGGCCCCGAGCCGCTGTAGCCCGGTGAGGTAGGGCAGCGGGTCCGGCTTGGCTCGCTCAAGCTCCTCGGCCACCAACACATGCTCGAAGCGGGCCTCCAGCCCCATGGCCTGCAACATGTGCTCGGCATTGAGCCGGGGGGCGTTGGTCACCACGCACATCCCCAGGCCACAGGCTTGGCCATGCTCCAGCAAGCGCAACAGGCCGGGCATGGGCGCAAGCGACGGCGCCAGCGAGCGAAACAACGCCTCTTTGCGATCCGCCAGGGCCAGGCATTGCTGCGGGCTGGCATCGGCAAACAACTCGGCGAACAGTTCGCCGTTGGCCCGGCCACTGACCTGTGCATCGAACTGGGCCTGGCTCAGTTCACGGCCGTCATGCTCGCGCAGCAACTGGCGGAAAGCCTGCAGGTGCAGGGTATCGGTGTCGGTGAGGGTTCCGTCGAGGTCGAACAGCAGGGCAGTCAGCATCAGGTATCCAGGTATGAAAAATCACAAGCCCGACGATCATAACCAAAGCGGACGACGAAGGGGGCTGTTCAGTGTGTGGCGAAAAGAGTACAAATGTACTCCATGGACAATCTGACCCCCAAACGCCGCGCCATTCTCGAATTTATTCGTGAGCGCATTGCTGACCACGGCCAGCCACCGAGCCTTGCCGACATCGCCACGCGCTTCGGCTTCGCCTCGCGCAGCGTCGCGCGTAAACACATCACCGCCCTGTGTCAGGCCGGCTATATCGACGTCACGCCGAACCAGGCGCGAGGTATTCGCCTGGCTCAACCGCTGCGCCGCCCGGAAATCCTCGAAGTGCCGGTGCTGGGCCAGGTCGCGGCAGGTGCCCCGATCGGCCCGGACCTCGACATTCACGAGCAGTTGCTGCTCGACCCCAGCCTGTTCCGGCGCACGCCCGATTACCTGTTGAAAGTGCGCGGCGACTCGATGGTCGATGACGGCATCTTCGACGGTGACCTGGTCGGCATTCGGCAACAGGGCGAGGCCCGTGACGGGCAGGTCGTGGTCGCCCGCCTGGACGGCGAGGTGACCATCAAGCGCTTGCAGCGTCAGCCTGGCGGTTACCGGCTGTTGCCGCGCAACCCGGCCTATGCGCCGATCGATGTGGGCCCTGAGCAGGAGTTCTTCATTGAAGGCGTGTTCTGCGGCCTGCTGAGGCGCGACTGATGGGCGCGGTGGTCGATCTCGACAGGCTGCTCGATCAGCGTCAGGTCTGGCGCGGGCGGCAGGTTCAGGCCCGGCCACTGGGGTTGCAGCCGACCGGGCATGCCGCGCTCGACCAACGCCTGCCCGAGGGCGGCTGGCCGGCCGCGGCGCTCAGCGAACTGCTGCTGGCCAGCCCGGGGTGCGGTGAGCTGCAACTGCTGTGGCCCTCACTGGCGCGCCTGACCGCAGAAGGTGGCCGCGTGGTGCTGGTCGCGCCGCCGTTCATTCCCTATGCCCCGGCCTGGCAGGCAGCGGGGGTGGATCTACGCTGGCTGGCCCAGGTTAGCGCCACGCCTGCCGACGCACTGTGGGCGGCTGAGCAATGCCTGCGCTCAGGCAGTTGCGCCGCCGTGTTGTGCTGGCCGGAGCGCGCCGATGACCGGGCACTGCGGCGCCTGCAGGTGGCCGCCGAGACCGGCCAGGCGCTGGCGTTCGCCTGTCGCCCACAGCAGGCGGCACACAACCCGTCGCCGGCCGCTCTGCGTATTGCCATCGACACTCGGCCGGCACAGTGGCGTGTGCTCAAGAGCCGGGGCGGCATGCCGCCAGCGCTGCCCATCGCGCTGCCCGGCTGAGGCTGATGCATCATGCTCTGGGCCTGCATTCTGCTGCCACAGCTGGCGCTGGACACTGTTCTGCGCGAGCGTGACGACCCTGAAACGCCCCTGGTAGTGATTGGCGGCCCGACACAGCGCCGTGTGCTACAGGCGGTCAACCCCGCTGCCGCAGCGCTCGGCCTGCGTGCCGGGCAAACCCTGACCACGGCGCGTGCCTTGGCCGATGGCTTCACCTGCGTAGAGGCCGATGACAAACGCATCGAGCAGTTGCAACAGCTGCTGGCAGCCTGGGCCTATCGCTTCAGCGCCCAGGTGAGCCTGCATTACCCAAGGGCTTTGTTGTTGGAGGTCGGCTCCAGCCTGCAGCTGTTTGGCCCCTGGCCGTTGTTCGAGGCACGCCTGCGCCAGGAGCTCAGCGCGTTGGGCTTGCGGCAGCGCATCGTGCTGGCCAGCAACCCGGTGGCGGCCCGCATGCTCGCCAACGGCCACGATGGCCTGGCGGTAACCTGTGCCGACGCCACCCGCGCCGTGCTGGCACAGATGCCCATCGACCGTGTCGGCTTGCCGCTAGAGGCCGCCGAGGCCTTTGCCCGCATGGGGTTGCGCCAGTTGGGCCAGGTGCTGGCCTTGCCGCGCGACGCCCTGGCCAAGCGCTTTTCTGCGCAGGTCCAGTTGCACTTGGACCAACTGCTCGGCCTGCGTACCCTGGGGCTGGGCTTCTACCAGCCGCCGGACCGCTTCGAGTCGCGCCTGGAGCTGAACTTCGACGTGGAGTCGCACCAGGCGTTGTTGTTCCCGCTGCGCAGAATGCTCAACGACCTCGGCGCGTTCCTGGCTGGGCGCGATTGTGGCGTGCAGCGTTTTTGCCTGCACCTGGAGCATGCCCAAGGGCCGGACACGTTGCTCAAGGTTGGCCTGCTGGCGGCCGAACGTGACCCTGCCATGCTCTTCGAACTGGCAAAAGGGCGCCTGGAGCCCCTGCAAATCCCCGCCCCGGTACGCAACCTGCGCTTGGTCGCCGATGACCTGCCACCTTTCGTGCCCCAGCACCAGGCGCTGTTTGATCCCCGCGCCCAGCAGGCGCAGCCCTGGGAGCAGTTGCGTGAACGCTTGCGCGCACGGTTGGGCGACGAGGCCGTCAAGGGGCTGAGCGCCGAGGCCGATCACCGCCCCGAATGTGCCTGGCAAGCGGCAGAGCAGGGCGCCCAAGGCAGCCTGCCGGTGTTGCCGGGTAGCCGCCCCGGCTGGCTGTTGCCGGCGCCCGTGGCGCTGGAGGCGGCCGGCCACCGTGTGCTGGGGCATGCCGAGCGCATCGAGTCGGGCTGGTGGGACGGGGGCGACGTGCGCCGTGACTACTACCGCATCGAAACCCGCGACGGCCTGCGCGGCTGGGCCTACCGCGACCTCAGCCAGCCAGGCCCTTTGTGGTTGCAAGGCTGGTTTGCATGAGCCGGTTCGGGTATGCCGAATTGCACTGCCTGTCGAACTTCAGCTTCCAGCGGGGGGCGTCGAGTGCCGATGAGTTGTTCAAGCGTGCGCGCGAGCAGGGCTATGACGCCCTGGCGATCACCGATGAGTGCACCTTGGCCGGTATCGTCCGCGCCTGGCAGGCCGCCAAGGCGCACCAGCTGCGGCTGATTATCGGCAGCGAAGTCCGCCTGCAGGATGGCCCGAAACTGGTGCTGCTGGCGGAAAACCTCACCGGTTACCAGAGCCTGTGCGCGCTGATTACCCGTGCGCGACGGCGGGCGGAAAAGGGCGCCTATCAACTGTTCAGCGAGGACCTGCGCGAGCATCACCAAGGCTTGCTGGCGCTGTGGGTTGCCGAGGATGCCGACGACCCTGAACCCGGTGAGGGTTTGCGCACGCTGTTCGCCGAGCGGCTGTGGCTGGCCGTGCACCTGCACCGTGGCAGTGATGACGAGGTGCGGCTTGGCAAACTGCGCCAGTTGGCGAGCAAGGTCGGTATCCGCGCAGTGGCCTGCGGTGACGTGCACATGCATGCACGCGGTCGCCGTGCCCTGCAAGATTGCATGACCGCCATCCGCCATCATTGCCAGGTGGCCGAAGCGGGTCGCTACCTGTACGCCAATGGCGAGCGTCACCTGCGCAGCCCTGAGCAGTTACAGGAACTGTACCCGGCCGACCTGCTGGCCGAGACCCTGGTCATCGCCGAGCGCTGCCGTTTCGACTTGAGCGAACTGAAGTACCAGTACCCGCGTGAATTGGTGCCAGACAGCCACACCCCGGCCAGCTGGCTGCGCGAGCTGTGCGAGCGCGGCTTGCCGATGCGCTGGCCGGGTGGGCCGAGCGACAAGGTGCGCGAGGTGCTGGCAAAGGAGCTGGCGCTGATCGAGGAACTGGCCTACGAAAGCTATTTTTTGACCGTGCACGATATCGTCGCCTTCGCCCGCAGCCAGCATATCCTCTGCCAGGGCCGGGGCTCGGCCGCCAACTCGGTGGTGTGTTTCGTGCTGGGGATTACCGAACTCGACCCCATGGAGCACCGTTTACTGTTCGAGCGCTTTCTGTCCCGCGAACGCAATGAGCCGCCCGACATCGACGTGGACTTCGAGCACGACCGCCGCGAAGAGGTGATCCAGTATGTGTTCCGGCGCTATGGCCGGCACCGGGCCGCACTCACCGCCGTGGTCAACACCTACCATGCTGCCGGTGCGGTGCGTGATGTGGCGCGGGTGCTGGGGCTGCCGGCGGACCAGGTGGATGCGCTGGCCAAGTGCTGTGGCCGCTGGAGTGATCGCATCCCCGATGCGCAACGCCTGGCCGAGGCCGGTTTCGAGGCCAGCAGCCCGTCGCTGCGGCGGGTGCTGGTTCTGGCCGGTGAGCTGATCGGTTTTCCCCGGCACCTGTCGCAACACCCTGGCGGTTTTGTCATCTCGCAGCAGCCGCTGGATCAACTGGTGCCAGTGGAAAACGCCGCCATGCAAGAGCGCACCGTGATCCAGTGGGACAAGGACGACCTGGACATGGTCGGTTTGCTCAAGGTCGATGTGCTGGCGCTGGGCATGCTCAGTGCCTTGCGCCGCTGCTTCGACCTGCTGCAGCGCCACCGGGGGCGGCAATTGACGCTGGCAAGCATCCCGGGGGAGGACCCAGCCACCTACGCGATGATCAGCCGAGCCGAAACCATGGGCGTGTTCCAGATCGAATCTCGGGCGCAGATGGCCATGTTGCCACGGCTCAAGCCCGTCACGTTCTACGATCTGGTCATCGAGGTGGCCATCGTGCGCCCCGGGCCGATTCAGGGTGACATGGTCCACCCGTATTTGCGCCGGCGCCTGAAGCAGGAGCCCGTGACATACCCTTCGCCTAAATTGCAGGAAGTGTTCGAGCGCACCCTGGGTGTGCCGTTGTTTCAGGAACAGGTGATGGAGCTGGCGATGGTGGCTGCCGATTACAGCCCGGGCGAGGCCGACCAGCTACGCCGCAGCATGGCGGCCTGGAAGCGCCACGGCGGGCTGGAGCCGCACCGCGAACGGCTGATTCAAGGCATGTTGCGCAATGGTTACGAACGGTCGTTTGCCGAGCGCATCTTCGAGCAGATCAAGGGGTTTGGCAGCTATGGCTTCCCCGAGTCCCACGCGGCCAGTTTCGCCTTGCTGTGTTACGCGAGCAGCTGGCTCAAATGCCATGAGCCGGCCATTTTCACCTGCGCGCTGGTCAACAGCTGGCCGATGGGCTTTTACAGCCCTGACCAACTGCTGCAGGACGCCCGGCGCCAGGGCGTCGAGGTGCGGCCGGTGGATGTGTTTCACAGCGAATGGGATTGCACGCTTGAACCGGTGGGTGAACACGCGCTGGCCATACGCTTGGGGCTGCGGCAGGTCCGTGGTTTTGCCGAAGCTGACGCCCGGCGTCTGGAGCAGGCGAGGGCGCAACGGCCTTGGCGCGATGTTGAAGACTTGTGCCTGCGTGCAGGGCTCGACCACCGCGCCCGTGCCCGTCTGGCTGATGCCGGGGCCCTGAGGGCTTTGGCGCGTGACCGTCATCAGGCGCGTTGGCAGGTGGCGGCGGTGCAGCCACAGTTGCCCTTGTTCGCCGAGGTCGAAGCGTTACCTGAGGCGGTGGTAGCGTTGCCTGCACCGACTGTCGGCGAGGACCTGGTTGCCGACTACCAGACCCTGGGCACCACGCTTGGGCCCCACCCGTTGCGGCTGCTGCGCCCTCGTTTGCGAGCGTTGGGTTGCCGCAGTTCGCACGAGCTGTCAGCTGTCGAGCATGGCGACAACATTGCCGTGGCCGGGCTGGTGGTGGGCAGGCAACGCCCGCAGACGGCCAGCGGGGTGACGTTCGTGACGCTGGAGGATGAGTACGGCATGGTCAACGTGGTGGTCTGGCGTGACTTGGCCGAGCGGCAGAGGCGGGCGTTGGTGGGGGCGCAATTGCTCAAGGTGAGCGGGCGGCTGGAGCAGGAGAACGGGGTGCGTCACCTGATTGCGCGGCGGCTGGAGGATATCAGCACCTTGCTGCAGGGGCTGGATGTGCGCAGCCGCGATTTTCATTAGCCTGCCAGCGTTGCCTGTTGCGTTGACCGTTGTAGGAGCAGCCTTGCGCTGCGAAGAGGCCGGTGACAACTTCAGCAGATCTTCTCTGGTATCGCCGGCCTCTTCGCAGCGCAAGGCTGCTCCTACAAGGGTTAGGCAAGGGCTTCAGACCATCGCCAAGCGTTGCTTGCGGGTCGGTACTGGGAATGCTCGGTCAATCGCCCGCAGGTCTTCGCTGCTCAGGGTCAGCAAGCCGGCCGCCGCATTCAGTCGCACATGCTCTGGGTTTACCGCCTTGGGAATGGCAATCACCCCCTCATCACGGGTCACCCAGGCCAGGCTGACCTGGGCCGGTGTCGCACCGTGGCGCTCGGCGATCTCGGCCAGCACAGGGTGCTGCAACAACTGCCCGGCCTGGGCCAATGGGCAATACGCCATGGTCGGCAAGGCGCGTTTCTGGCTCCACGGCAGCAGGTCGAATTCGATGCCGCGTTGCACCGGGTTGTACAGCACTTGGTTAGTGGCGCAATCGGGGTTGTGCAGTTCGCGCAAGTCATCGACATCGAAATTGGACACCCCCCAACGCTTGATCTTGCCTTGTTCGCGCAACCGCTCGAACGCTTCGACGGTTTCCTCCAGCGGATGCTGGCCACGCCAGTGCAGCAGGTACAGGTCGATGCAGTCAGTGCCTAGGCGTTTTAGGCTACGCTCGCAGGCGGCAGGCACGCCGCGCTGGCTGGCATTGTGCGGGTAGACCTTGCTGACCAGAAACACCTGGTCGCGGCGCCCGGCGATGGCGTGGCCAACTACTTGCTCTGCGCCGCCCTCGGCATACATTTCAGCCGTATCGATCAGGCTCAGGCCCAGCTCGATACCTTGTTGCAGGGCTGCCACTTCAGCGGCCCGGCGGCCAGGGTCTTCACCCATGTACCACGTGCCCTGGCCAATGGCCGGCACCTTCGAACCTGCCAGTTTCACGTATCGCATGTCACCTCCGGGATCTGGGTATGGGAAAGCAGTACCTCGAGCAGCGCCTGCGCTGCGGTGGACAGTTTGTGCTCACTGAGCGCGATGACCCCCATGCGCCGCTCCACGGCGGGCTCGACCAGCGGCACGCAGCGGGCACCGAGCTCCTGCATCTGGTTGATGCACAGCGCCGGCACCGCGCTGACGCCCAGGCCGCTGGCAACCATGCGGCCAACGGTCGACAGTTGATGGCTCTCGAATGCCACCGCCAACTTGCCATGGCTGGCCGCGACGTTCTGTTCCATCAACAGACGAACCGCCGACGGGCGCTGCAACGCGATGAAGTCTTCGGCCAGCAGTTGCGCCCAACTGACCTGGGGCAGCACGGCCAGTGGCGAGTCGGCGGGCACCACGGCGACGAAGCGGTCCATGTACAGGGGGTAGAAGTCCAGGCCATCGGTGTTGTCCGGTTCGAAGCCGATGCCCAGTTCGACGCGACGGTGGCGCACCAGTTCCTGTACTTGCTCGTTTATCACGTCATGCACGGTGACGTTGACTTTCGGGTAGCGCTGGCGAAACACCTTGAGGGTGTGCGGCAGCAGGTTACCGGCGAAGGCCGGTATGGCCGCCACCGAAACACGCCCCAGTTGCAGGGTGAAACGCTGGCGCAGCATTTCTTCGGTGTCGTCCCAGTCGGCCAGCAGGCGCCGGGCCAGCGGCAGCAGTACCTCACCTTCGGCAGTCAGGCTGACACTGCGGGTGGTGCGGCTGAGCAGGGCGCCGCCGAGGTTTTCCTCAAGCGCCTTGATGGTCAGGCTCAACGCCGGTTGCGATACATGCAGGTGTTCACCGGCCTGGGCGAAGCTCTGGTACTTGGCCACGGCGACGAAGGCGCGGAGTTGCTTGACGTTCATGACGGCCCTGATCGTTGTTTTGAAAAAGTTATCAATCGATGATGAAAACAAAATTAACAAATCAGTCGACTAAGGTGAAGATGGGGGCACACGCTCACCGACAGCCTCGTCGGTTCAACAACTACAAAAGGCGGATCAACATGGCCGGACTGGACAAGCGCGTAGCAACGTATGAAGAGGCCCTCGACGGCCTGACCGACAACATGACGGTATTGGCCGGTGGTTTTGGCCTGTGTGGCATCCCGGAAAACCTCATCAACGAGATCAAGCGCCGTGGCGTCAAGGGCCTGACCGTGGTGTCGAACAACTGCGGTGTCGACGGTTTCGGCCTCGGCGTATTGCTGCAAGACCGGCAGATTCGCAAGATGATCGCCTCCTATGTCGGCGAAAACGCCGAATTCGAACGCCAACTGCTCAGTGGTGAGCTGGAAGTCGAACTGACCCCACAAGGTACCCTCGCCGAAAAAATGCGCGCCGGTGGCGCTGGCATCCCGGCGTTCTACACCGCCACGGGCTACGGCACCCCGGTCGCCGATGGCAAAGAGGTGCGTGAATTCAAGGGCCGCCACTACATTCTCGAAGAGTCCATCACAGGCGACTTCGCCATCGTCAAGGGCTGGAAGGCCGACCACTACGGCAACGTGGTGTACCGCAACACCGCGCAAAACTTCAACCCGCTGGCGGCCACGGCCGGCAAGATCACCGTGGTCGAAGTGGAAGAGATCGTCGAGCCGGGCGTGCTGCTGCCCAGTGAGATTCACACCCCGGGTATTTTCGTTAACCGCGTGATTGTTGGCACCTTCGAAAAGCGTATCGAAAAGCGCACCGTCAAGGCCTGAGCGCCATCCTTCAGAACAACAAAGAGATCCTGACCATGGCACTGACCCGCGAACAGATGGCGCAACGCGTCGCCCGTGAACTGAAGGACGGCTACTACGTCAACCTCGGCATCGGCATCCCGACCTTGGTGGCCAACTACGTACCCGCTGACATGGATGTGATGTTGCAGTCGGAAAACGGCTTGCTCGGCATGGGCGAATTCCCCACCGAGAGCACGATCGATGCCGACATGATCAACGCCGGCAAGCAAACCGTCACCGCTCGCCGTGGCGCGTCGATCTTCGATTCGGCGCAATCGTTCGCCATGATCCGCGGTGGTCACGTCGACCTCACCGTGCTCGGCGCCTTCGAAGTGGATGTGCAAGGCAACATCGCGTCGTGGATGATCCCCGGTAAGTTGGTCAAGGGCATGGGCGGTGCCATGGACCTGGTGGCCGGTGCCGACAATATCATCGTGACCATGACCCACGCGTCCAAGGACGGTGAGTCCAAGCTGCTGCCGCGCTGCAGCCTACCGCTGACCGGTGCCGGTTGCATCCGCAAGGTGCTGACCGACCTGGCCTACCTGGAAATCGACAATGGCGCCTTTATCCTGCGCGAGACTGCGCCGGGGGTGAGCGTTGAAGAAATCATCGAGAAGACCGCCGGCAAGCTGATCGTGCCGGATGATGTGAAAGAAATGACCTTCTAACCCGCAAGCGGGTCATTCAACCTGTAGGGGCAGCACAAGGCTGCGCCTACAGGTTTTTTGCGTTGCTGTAGAAATGTCCGATAACACCAATAAAAGGAAGTTGATCGTGGCCGCTGAAATCCAAGACAGCCGCTCCGCCCGCTTTGCCCTGCGCTGCTCCAACTGGGCCGAACGCTGGTTCCCTGATTCCTGGGTATTCGCTGCCCTGGCCGTCGTACTGGTGTGCGTGGGGGCCCTGGCCATGGGCGCCAAACCGACCGACACCGCCAAGGCCTTTGGTGATGGCTTCTGGAGCCTGATCCCGTTCACCATGCAGATGGCATTCGTGGTCATCGGCGGCTACGTGGTGGCCAGCTCACCGCCTGCCGCGCGGCTGATCGACCGTTTGGCACGCATTCCCAAGAACGGCCGCTCGGCCGTGTGCTGGGTGGCGCTGATCTCGATGCTGGCCTCGTTGCTCAACTGGGGCCTGTCGCTGGTGTTCGGTGGCTTGCTGGTGCGCGCCCTGGCTCGGCGCAGCGACCTGAACATGGATTACCGTGCAGCCGGTGCTGCGGCTTACCTGGGCCTTGGCGCGGTATGGGCATTGGGCTTGTCGTCTTCGGCGGCGCAATTGCAGGCCAACCCGGCCAGTTTGCCACCGTCGATTCTGTCGATCACCGGGGTGATTCCGTTCACCGAGACCATCTTCCTCTGGCAGTCCGGCGTCCTGCTGGCGGCGTTGGTGATCGTGTCGCTGGTGGTGGCCTATGCCACCGCACCAGGCCCTAGCAGTGCCCGTACCGCGCAACAATGCGGTGTGGACCCAAGCTTTACCGCGCCGCCACCGGCCCAGCGCAGCCGGCCAGGTGAGTGGCTGGAGTACAGCCCCATCCTGACCTTGCTGCTGGTCGCCCTGGCCGGTGGCTGGCTGTATCAGGAGTTCGCCACCAAGCCCGCCATCACGGCCATCTCCGGGCTGAACACCTATAACTTCCTGTTCATCATGCTGGGTGCCCTGTTGCACTGGCGCCCGCGCAGCTTCCTCGATGCGGTGGCCCGCGCGGTGCCGACCACCACCGGGGTGCTGATCCAGTTCCCGCTGTATGGCTCGATTGCGGCGGTCCTTACACAGGTCAAAGGGGTGGACGAACAGACGCTGGCCCATCACATCTCCACCTTCTTCGTGCAGATCGCCTCCCACGACACCTACGCGGTGCTGATGGGGGTGTACTCGGCTGTGCTCGGCTTCTTCATCCCTTCGGGCGGTGGCAAGTGGATCATCGAGGCGCCCTACGTGATGCTGGTGGCCAATGACCTGCAATACCACCTGGGCTGGGCGGTGCAGATCTACAACGCCGCCGAGGCGCTGCCGAACCTGATCAACCCGTTTTACATGCTGCCGTTGTTGGGGGTACTGGGCCTCAAGGCGCGCGACCTGATCGGCTTCTCGTTCGTGCAGTTGCTGGTGCATGCGCCCCTGGTGCTGGTGCTGCTGTGGGCACTGGGCACGACCTTGCAGTACGTGCCGCCCGTGATGCCGTGAGAATTTGCCCGGTCAAGGCCAGCATTTCGCGCGCACTCCACGTATCATCGGTGTGCGCGAGCCTTGCATCTGCCTTCGCCTGGGAAACTGCTTCACATGTCGATCCGATTGAAACTGCTGAGAAAGAAACTGGGTATCACCCTGGAAGTGCTGGCCGACAAGACCGGCATGACCAAAAGCTACCTGTCCAAAGTCGAGCGCGGCTTGAACACGCCGTCGATCGCTGCCGCGCTGAAACTGGCGCGGGCGCTGAACGTCAATGTCGAAGAGCTGTTCGCTGAAGAACACGCCGCGCAGAGCCGTTACAGCCTGGTGCGCCACGCTGAACGTCAGGCGCTGGTGGGCGACGGCGAAGGGCCGGGCTATGCGGCGCTGACCAGCCAGGTAGGGCAGCGCAGCCTGCTGCCGTTTCTGATTCAGCCGCCCACCGAGTTCAGTGACCCGACGTTCAAGGAACACCAGGGCGAGGAGTTTCTGTTCGTCCATGCCGGGCAGGTTGAGGTCGATTTCATGAACGAACGGGTGCTGCTGGAGCAGGGCGACGCCTTGCATTTCAACGCCCAGACACCTCACCGCTTGCGTTCAGTCGGGCCGCGCCCAGCGCAGTTGCTGGTGGTGGTACACGACAACGTCGAATGAGGGCAGGGCGATGATCGAGGTGTCGCGGTTCTGGCGCGATCCAGCATTGCCCTTCGTCGAGGCTCGGCGGGTCGGGGACGGGCGCCAGGTGTGTTATGCCGCCCATTCCCATGAGAGCTTTTCCATCGGCGCCATCACCGGTGGGCGCAGCACCTACCTGAGCGCTGACAGCCGGATCGAAGTCAGCGCGGGCACCACGGTGCTGATGAACCCAGGGGTGGTGCACACCTGCAACCCCATCGAGGGCGAGGCCTGGTCCTACCTGATGCTGTTCGTTGATGTAGCGTGGTTGCAGGA
Source organism: Pseudomonas sp. SWRI50 (assembly GCF_014269095.1). Classification (NCBI taxonomy): domain Bacteria; kingdom Pseudomonadati; phylum Pseudomonadota; class Gammaproteobacteria; order Pseudomonadales; family Pseudomonadaceae; genus Pseudomonas; species Pseudomonas sp. SWRI50. The sequence goes on from NZ_JABWRW010000005.1 coordinate 70,356, forward strand.
GCTCGGGTTCCAGTTGCCGGCGCAGGTTGTCAGTACCTCGCCGGCCCTCTACAGCGCCTTGCTGCAGGTGTTTGCCGACCTGTTCGACGAAAACCTGGGTGATCGCGAAGCCCGGCTTGCGGCGTTCTTCCAGAGGCTGTCGAGCGCGCTGGGTGGCGAGCCTGGGGCACCCAAGCCGGATCATCCTCGGCTGGAAGCCGCCGCGGCCTTCATCCGCGCACACCGTACCGACCCGCTAGACCTTGAAGACATCTGCCAAGCCTGCGGCTTGTCCCGCGCCTACCTGATCCGCGCGTTTCGCCAGCGTTTTGGGCTAACGCCCCACGACTACCTGCTTGACCAGCGTGTGCAGTGCGCGCGCGAGCAACTGCGCCAGGGCAGTTCGATTGCCGACGCGGCCCTGGCAGCAGGCTTCGCCGACCAGGCGCACCTGCAGCGTGCCTTCAAGCGGCATTTGGCTGCGACGCCGGGGCATTATCGCAAGCGATAACTTAGGGCCGCTGGGCAGCCCATCGCCGGCAAGCCAGCTCCCACAGGTGTGAGTGAATCTCAAGAAATGCGCTACCTCTGTAGGAGCTGGCTTGCCGGCGATGGGTCGCGAAGCGGCCCCTTTGGCCCTGACTGACAGGCTTGAACCCGCATCAAATGACCAGGTAAACCGCGCTGCCCACCAGCAATAAGGCCAGCCCTCGGTTCAACAAGCGCATACGCCGTGGGTTGCCCAGGCATTGGCGAATCACACTGCCAGCCCATGCCCAACTGGCCACCGAGACGAAACAGATCGGCCCATAGATCCAGGTGAACAACCACAACAGTTGTTGGTCGCCCCCTGTGTAGGCGCCGACACCTGCCACCGCCGCCAACCACGCCTTGGGGTTGAGCCACTGCATGGCCGCGCCCTGCCAGGCAGACGGGGCGGGCTGTGCATGATCGCTGCCCAAGCGGCCATCGTCGCGGGCCAGCTTCCACGCCATGTACAGCAAAAACGCGATACCTCCCCCGTGCAGCAGCACCCCCAGCAGTGGCCAGCGCAACAGCAGTTCATGCAGGCCCAGCCCGACCAGTACCAGCAACAGGCAGAAACCCAGCGTGGCCCCGGCCACGTGCGCCAGGCTTGCGCGCAAACCATGCCGGGCACCGCTGCCCAGGGCGACGATGTTGACTGGGCCAGGGGAAATCGAGGCGGCCAGCGCAAAGGCGGCCATGGACAAAGACAGGCTCATGGGGGTAATCCAGGTGGTGGAAGTTGACGCTATTCTTCAGGCGCAGGGCGTCAGCTGTATTGAATGAAAGTCCCCTGTTACAGGTTTTGTAATAGTTTCTCACTGTCAGAAAAACAGGCTGTGATTGTAGGATCTCTTACCCAATTTCTATTCAGGTACCTATGAGCACCTTCGCGGAACCCCCTGTCCTTGGCCTTCTCGGCCACCTTTTACCTGTCCTTGTGACGCTTCCCTCGTGAGTACCCGCTAATGGAATGGCTAGCCGACCCCACGGCCTGGCTAGGCCTGTTGACGCTTATCGTCCTCGAGCTGGTGCTGGGTATCGACAACCTTGTGTTCATCGCCATCCTGGCCGATAAACTGCCGCCGCATCAGCGTGACCGTGCGCGGATCATCGGTTTGAGCCTGGCGCTGATCATGCGCCTGGGCCTGTTGGCAAGTATCTCGTGGATGGTGACGCTGACCGCGCCGCTGTTCGAGGTATTCGGCAAGAGCTTCTCGGGCCGTGACCTGATCATGCTGTTCGGCGGTGTGTTCCTGCTGTTCAAGGCCACCATGGAGCTGCACGAACGGCTTGAAGGGCATGTCACCCAGGCCAGCGGTGCGGTCCGTCACGCGGCGTTCTGGCCGATCGTCGCGCAGATCGTGGTGCTTGATGCGGTGTTCTCGCTGGACGCTGTGATCACGGCCGTGGGCATGGTCGAGCAGCTGTCGATCATGATGATCGCGGTGATCTTCTCGATCGGCATCATGATTGTCGCCAGCAAGCCGCTGACCCGCTTCGTCAACGCCCACCCGACTGTGATCATGCTGTGCCTGGGCTTCCTGATGATGATCGGTTTCAGCCTGACCGCCGAAGGCCTGGGCTTCCATATCCCGAAAGGCTACCTGTATGCGGCCATCGGCTTCTCGATCCTGATCGAGGTGTTCAACCAGCTGGCCCGTGCGCGCCGCAAGCGCAGCCTGCAGCAGCACAAGCCGCTGCGTGAGCGCACGGCCCATGCGGTATTGCGCCTGCTGGGCGGCCGTCGGGTCGAGGCTGACGAGGTAGGGGAAGAAATCGCCGACCTGGTCGAGGGCGGTGGCGAAGAGGTGCTGTTCGACCGCCGTGAGCGGGTAATGATCAGCGGTGTGCTGAACCTTGCCGAGCGGCCGATCCGCACGGTGATGACCGCGCGCACCGAGGTCGATGTGATTGACTTGGCGCTGCCGGCCGCAGCCATTACCGAAGCCTTGGCCAATTCGCCGTACTCGCGCCTGCCGCTGATCCGCGACGGCCGCATCGATGAACCACTGGGCTTCGTGCACAAGAAGGAGCTGCTCAAGGAATTGCTGTCAGGCAGCCAGCCAGACCTGGAGCGCATGGCCCGGGCGCCGTTGAACCTGCTGGAAAGCTTCAGCATCCTCAACGCCCTTGAGCAGATGCGCGGTCAATCGACCCATATTGCCTTCGTGGTCAACGAATTCGGTGACTTCACCGGCCTGTTGACCATGACCGATATCCTCGAGTCGATCGCCGGTGAGCTGCCGGATGCGAGTGAGGTAGAAGGGCCGGGTATCGTCGAAGAGGGAGAAGGCTTTGTCGTCAGCGGTGCCCTTAACCTCAGCCAGGTGCAGGCGCGTACCGGTTTCAGCGCGCGTGCTACCGAGGACTACCAGACCCTCGCGGGCCTGGTGATGAGCTTGCTGGACCGCCTGCCTATGGTGGGGGATCGCCTGGCCTGGAATGGCTGGACGCTGACCGTGGAGGCGGTTGAGGAGCGGCGCGTGCGCCAGGTGCGGCTTATACCGAGCGGCGACGCTGACGCAGCAGGTGCTTGAAGCCTTCGAGCACCAGCACCAGCACTGCGGCCCAGATCGGCAGGTAGGTCAGCCACTGATCCGGGCCAATGCTCTCACCCAGCAGCAGGGCCACGCCCACCAGCAATACCGGCTCGACGTAGCTGAGCAGGCCAAACAGGCTGAACGGCAACAGGCGGCTGGCCAACACGTAGGCGATCAGGGCCGATGCGCTGATCGCCCCCAGTACCGGGATCAAGGCGTAAAGGCCGGGGTGCATCTGCAGGTCCGCAGGTGACAACGGCCCCTGGATCACGAAGTACAGGGCCCACGGCAACAGCAGGCACATGTCGCACCACAAACCGCCCAGGTGGTCGGTGCGGCAGCGTCGGCGCAGCACGAAGTAGATCGGGTAACCGATCATCACCACCAAGGTTTCCCAGGCGAAGCTGCCATGTTGGTACAGCTCGTGCCCGACACCCAGCGCAGCGCAGCACACGGCGATTTTCTGCAAGTGCGACAGGCGCTCGCCGTAGACCAGACGCCCGGTCAAGACCATGGTCAGTGGCAGCAGGAAGTAGCCCATCGAGACCTCCAGGCTACGCCCGTGCAACGGCGCCCAGAGGAACAGCCACAGTTGCACCCCCATCAGCCAGGACGTACCGACCATCCCCAGCAGCAGCACCGGGGTGCGCCGTACCCGCCCCAGCAGCTCACCGACACGTTGCCAGTCCTTCGAAACCAGCATGAACAGCGTCAGGCAAGGCAGCGTCAGCAGCGTACGCCAGCCAAAGATTTCCTCACCATCGAGCGGCGTGAGCAGGGAGGTATAGAAGTACATCACGGCGAACAAGCACGACGCCATGACTGATGAAAGGATGCCTTTTGACACGAATGCCTCGAATGGGAGAGTTGGGCGGCTGGATCAGCCGCGCATGATCTCAGGGGGCGCGTCCTGCGGCAACCGCGAGACGCCTTGGCGAGCGGCCAGCGCTTCGAGGAACGCCTCAGCCGGCATGGGCTTGGCAAACAGGTAGCCTTGCTGGAAGTCGACGTTATGCCGGGCCAGGTAGTCGCGCTGGGTCTCGGTTTCGACGCCTTCGGCGACGATGCCCAGGCCCAGTTTGCCCGACAGCTCGATAATGGTGTCGAGGATGTGCAACGACAATGCGTCACCCCCAACCATGGCAACGAAGCTTTGGTCGATCTTCAGGTAATCGACCTTGAACTGGCGCAGGTAGTTGAGGCTCGACTGGCCAGTGCCGAAATCGTCCAACGCAATCATCACGCCCATTTCATGCAGCTTCTCGAACAGGTCAAGGGTCACCGGCGTGGCTTCGATCAGCTTGCGCTCGGTCAGTTCCAGGGTCAGCGCCACACGGCCTGGCGGAAAGTGCTGAAGAAAGGTCCGGCAATCGTCGAGCAGGCTCAGGTCGCGGCAATGGTCAGCGGTGATGTTGATGCCAATGTGGAAGCCATCCTCCAGCAGCGCGGCATACGGCGCCAGGCTCTGCGCGGTATGCAGCATCAGCGCGCGGGTCATGGCGACGATCTGGCCGCTGTGCTCGGCGTAGGGGATGAACAGATCGGGGCGCACCAGGCCTTCGCGGGGGTGGTTCCAGCGCATCAGCACTTCGGCACCGGCCCACTGGTAATCCCCCTTGCGTACCACCGGCTGAAAGTACGGCAGAAACTCGTCGGCCTCCAGGGCGCGCTGCAGTTCGACGCGCGGCGAAGTGGCGCGGCGGACTTGCCAGTGGCACACCGCCCCGGCTACCGCGCCGAGTATCAGCAGCAGGCTAAGCAGGGCGGGGTAATGGCTGAGTAGCAGTTGGCCTTGCTTGTCGGCGCCATAGCCGCCGTACACGCTGAACGGGTAGCGGGTTGAGCTCAACGTCACCGCGGCAGTCGCTGCCGTGGGCGGTGAGCCTTCGTGGACAGCACCGTCCTTGCCCATCCAATCCTTACCGACGCGGATCTGCAGCGTTTCGTCCGGGCCGATCAGGCGCAGTGCCGTGAGCAAGTGGTCGCCATCGACGGTAGTGATCGCGCCACGATCGCCGTCGCTGGCCCGATACACCAGCAGGGCATGGCCCGGCGTTACCGAGTTGCCATCCATCAACCACAGCGTGCCGTTGGCGTAGTCGCCAGCGTCGACGGCCTCATCGAACTCACCGAACAGCGAGGAGCAATAGAGCGTGTTGTGCTGGAACAGGTTGGTGGAGCGCACAAAGGCATTACGCGTGACCTGGCCGCGCAGGGCCAGTTGCACCTGCGCGCACGGGTCGCCTGCCAACGGCAGCAGCGCTTGTGCCGTACTGGACGCCGTGTCGAGAATACGCTCGACATGGTCGATCACCTGAGCGGCAGTGGCATGGCTGTTGGCATGCAGTTCACGGTCAATCTGCCAATTCATCACCCCCAGGCCGCAGGCTACCGGGAGCACGCCGATCGCCCAAGGCAGCAGGGTGCGCCAACTCCAGCCGGCGCGGCTTTTACGGGTGAGGGGCATACTGGCCTAATCTGTTGAAGAGAACGTGCAGAGGATAGCCGTTTGTCGGGGGCACGGGCGAACTAAAGCGCGACAAACCAATTTACGCACTGTAGAATCCAGTTACGAATACAACAATAAGGTTCTCCACATTCGGGAGAATCAAGCCCGCCGAGAATGGGTCCATATGACAAACCATGGGTTCAAACTGATCATTGGTGGCTTCCTCGCTCGCAGCGTGCGTGGCATCCCGTGCTCACCGCCTGTTCTGTTCTACATCCCCGGAAATCACTAAATTTTTCGCTGTAGATGAGGACAAGAACATGGCTGATATTTTCGAAAATCCAATGGGCCTGATGGGCTTCGAGTTCATCGAGCTGGCATCGCCGACCCCTGGCGTGCTCGAGCCGGTTTTCCAGATACTCGGTTTCACCAAGGTCGCCACCCACCGCTCCAAAGACGTGCACCTGTACCGTCAGGGCGGCATCAACCTTATTCTGAACAACGAACCCAAGAGCATCGCCTCGTATTTTGCCGCCGAACACGGCCCGTCGGTCTGTGGCATGGCGTTCCGCGTTCGCAATGCTCACGAAGCCTATGCCCGCGCCCTGGAACTGGGCGCTCAGCCGGTCGAAATCGAAACCGGCCCGATGGAGCTGCGCCTGCCCGCGATCAAGGGTATCGGTGGCGCGCCGCTGTACCTGATCGACCGCTTTGAAGAAGGCAGCTCGATCTACGACATCGATTTCAATTTCATCGAAGGCGTAGACCGCAACCCGGTGGGCGCGGGCCTGAAGATCATCGATCACCTGACCCATAACGTTTACCGTGGGCGGATGGCCTACTGGGCCGGGTTCTACGAGAAGCTGTTCAACTTCCGCGAGATCCGCTACTTCGATATCAAGGGTGAGTACACCGGCCTGACCTCGCGTGCCATGACCGCACCCGATGGCATGATCCGCATCCCGCTCAACGAAGAATCGTCCAAGGGCGCCGGGCAGATCGAAGAGTTCCTGATGCAGTTCAACGGCGAAGGCATTCAGCACGTGGCCTTCCTGACCGACGACCTGCTCAAGACCTGGGATGCCCTGAAGGGCATCGGCATGCGCTTCATGACCCCGCCGCCGCAGACCTACTACGAGATGCTCGAAGAGCGCCTGCCAGGCCACGGTGAACCTGTCGACCAACTGCAAGCGCGCGGCATCCTGCTCGATGGCGCTGCAGAGCAGGGCGACAAGCGTTTGCTGCTTCAGATCTTCTCGGAGACCTTGCTTGGGCCGGTATTCTTCGAGTTCATCCAGCGCAAGGGTGATGATGGCTTTGGCGAAGGTAACTTCAAGGCCCTGTTCGAATCCATCGAACGGGACCAGGTTCGCCGCGGTGTATTGAGTACCGATTGATAGGTGCTGGTACCGCCGTCATGCCGCTTCGGCGGCGGTACCACGCTTGTTGCGACGCGCCCTGAACAAACCCCAGTAGACGATCGAGCCGGTCACGATGCCTACCAGTACCAGCGAGGGCAGGACCTGCAACATCGATTGGCGGATTTCTTGCGCCGTATAGCCTCTGGCATAACCGCCCCTCACCGCATACCCATACCTCTCGGAGAGCGCCCTTTGGGCATACTCGGACTGCGAAGGTCGATGCGGTTCGCGGCTGTCTCCATGGCTCCAGATGTACTGGTCGCCGAACTCCAGAAGCAGTGTCAGGCCATCCTGAAAAGCCCGCAGTTCGTTGCGCAGTTCAGTGGCATAGCCTGTCACGATCACGCTCGGGTTGTTGCCCGGTTCCTGAAAGTGGGTAACCAGCGTAGCGGGTAATGCTGGCGAATCGAGCGCGAGTTCAACCTGTTGCCCGGATTGAGCGAAGGCCGAAAGATGGTCGAGGGAGTCCGAGTGGGTGCTGCAGTACGCTTCCTGGTCGCGCACCAAGGTCAACGAGCGTAGCAAGGGGTCACGGGCTACCTGCTCCTGCAGGGTGCTGTGGACTTCGGCGCACGCCTTGCCTGCAACAGGCTGGGCGAGGATAACGGTGCTTTGCATGCGGTCCAGCACTTTATCGATGGTGAATACCGCTTCCTGCACGGAGATCTGTGCATTTTCTTCGAGCTTTTTCTCTAGCTGAAACACCATGACCAGCAACCCGGACACCACCGGCACCAGCCCAATGGCCATGATGAGCAGCAATTCCAGCAAACTGCGCCCGGCATGCATGATTTTCGACATAGGCTATTGTTCTCCAGTCTGAGGTTGCCCGTGGTGGGCAGGTAGTCTGGGAGCCTATGTAATCAATTGCGTGTCGGATGTAGTCCGCGTGCGGCCTGCGCTTCGAGAAATGAAGTAATCAGGCGTAAGCCGTCACTTTGCTTCGAGTCTTGCGAGTACCTTTTCAGCCAACGTTGCAGTGGAATCTGGGTTTTGCCCAGTAATCAGCCGATCGTCGCTCACCACGTAAGGTTTCCACGGGTCATCGTGCTTGCTGTAAATACCGCCCCTGGCAACAAGTTCGTTTTCGGTGAGAAAAGGCACAACCTTGTCCAGTTCCACCAGTTGTTCCTCGATGTTGGAAAAACCGGTGACCTGACGGTCTTTCAGCAGCAGGCTGTTGTCACTGAGCTTGATGTTCAAAAGGCCGACAACGCCGTGGCAAACGGCCGCCACAACGCCTTTATTCTCGTAGATCTTGCGCGCAAGTTCTTGCAGCGGCTGGTCATTGGCAAAGTCGTACATGACCCCGTGCCCACCGGTGTAATAGATGACGCTATAGTCGTCAGCCTTGACCAGCCCCGGGCTGAGTGTGGCACCCAGACGTGTCATGAAGTCCTTGTCGTCGTACCACTTCCAGTCCAGGTCAGGTGCCATTTGCAGGCTGTGCGGGTCGATCGGTACATAGCCGCCGCTGGGGCTGACATAATCGACGTCGTAGCCGGCCTTCTCGACTTTTTCGACAAAATGCACGGCCTCGCCCAACCACAGCCCGGTTGCCCGTTTGAGGGTCGGGTACTTGGCCGTATTGGTCACACTACCAGCATCTTCTTCTTGCTCATGACCACACTCCCATCGGCAACCTAAAGGGACCGCTATTCCATGGCTCAGTGGAAAACCTAATCAGCATAGCTGCCACCTGCCGGTACGCCATAAATGCAGCGCATGCTGTGCTAACGTGAACAACGTCGCCACCCATCAGCCATTGGAGTCATGAGATTGGTCGCAAACGGTACTCCGCGCGAGACTGAGCCGCAGGTCATGCTGCTGGCGCCCAACCCAGCATCAGCTGATCCCATGGGCGAACGCATTGCCCAATTCGATTGGGGCCGTACTTCGCTTGGGCCGCTGCCACGCTGGCCGGCCTCGCTGCGCATTGCCGTCGACATGATGCAAGTGTCGCCATTCCCGTGTGCGGTGGTGTGGGGGGCGGACCTGAGCGTGGTCCATAACGACGCCTATCGGATGCTCCGGGGCGATGGCCAGGATGCATTGGGGCAGGCGTTCGACGTGCTCTGGAACGATGCCTGGCAGGGCATGGGGCCCTGGGTGTTCAAGGCCCTCGAAGGCCGTTCGAGTTTCGTCGAAGACCCGCCGCTACGCATCGAGCGCGGCAACGTCAACGACCCCTTGTGGTGTGCCCTCGGCTACTCGCCGATTCGGGACGAGCAGGGTGGCGTTGCGGGTTTTCTACACACGGTCATCGAAACCAAGGCCAGTGACGAGGCGCACCATCATTGGCGCGAGCAGGCGACGGCCTTTGAAAAACAGCTTGAGCGCTACATGGCCGATCGGGATCAAATCTGGCGATTGTCCCGTGATGCCATGATGATCGTTACTCACGAGCTGACGCTGCACGCGGCCAACCCCGCTTGGCACCGCATCCTGGGCTGGAGTGAGGCGTTGGTACAGAACATGTCGATACTGGAGCTGATCCACCCAGCGGACCGCGCTGAAGTGCAGGTGGCGGTCTCCAGCTTTGTGCAGGGTCAGGAGGCTGAGCAGATCGATATCCGCCTGCGCCACCAGGACGGCCACTACCGCTGGTTTAGCTGGTCCGCTACATTCGATGGCAACTTACTGACCGCCGTCGGCCGCGACATCACCGCAGACCGCGAAGAAGCCACACGCCAGTCCGAGGCCTTGTTGCGCAACAGTGAGCGTTTGGAGGTGGTTGGCCAACTGGCAGGCGGCATGGCCCATGAAATGAACAACTTGCTGTCAGGCATCGGTGGCAGCCTCGAGTTGTTGCAACGCCGCTTGCTACAAGGGCGCCTGGAGCGCATTGAGACCTATGTGGAACTGGCGCGAGACTCTGTGCAACGGGCCATGAACCTCACCCACCGGCTGTTGGCGTTTTCCAGCAACCAGCCGCTGGATGCCAGGCCACTGAATGTCAACCGACAGCTGTCTCTGATCGAGCCCTTGCTGCAGCAGGCGCTGGGCGCGGAAATGAGCCTGCAGTGGGAGCTGGACGTCACCCCCTGGGCTGTCAGCGTCGATGTCACCCAGTTTGAAAATGCCTTGATCAACCTGTGCGCGAATGCCCGTGAAGCGTGCCTTGAGCGCGGCAGTGTCTGGATCAGAACGGTCAACGAACGCTTGGCGACGCATTTCCCGGATGAGAACGGGCTGCCACCTGGCGACTATGTGGCCTTGCATGTCGAGGATGACGGCCACGGGATGTCGGCCGCTGAGGTCGCCAAGGCCTTTGAACCCTTCTTCACGACCAAACCACTGGGACGGGGATCGGGGCTTGGCCTGCCGATGGTCTATGGCTTTGTCGGGCAGTCGGGTGGCTATGTGTGGATCGAGTCGACCCAAGGCCAAGGGACAAAAGTCTCCATGCTGTTTCCGCGTAGCCTGGCGCCGGTTCCGGAAGAGCCACTGGTATGCCTGCCAAGCGTTAATCGCGCGCAAGGCCAGCGCGTGTTGTTGATCGATGACGAACTCAACCTGCGTGCACTGATGCGCGAGTTTCTCATCGAACGCGGGTTTGCCATCTGTGACGTTCAAGATGCCAATTCAGCGCTGGATCGCTTCCGCCATGACGGGCCTTTTGATCTGGTAATCACGGATATCGGTTTGCCGGGCGGGTTTAGCGGGCGGCAAGTCGCCAAGGCAATCCGCATGATCGTGCCGTCGCAGAAGATTTTGTTCATCACCGGCTACACCGACCAGCCGATCGAAGCCCAACTGCTCGATCAGCCGGGCACCGCATTGATGCTCAAGCCGTTCGCGCTGGAGCACTTAGCGAACCAGGCTTTGCACATGCTAGACGGTTGAACCGGTTCAGGGCTTGCCAAGAATCTGCGTCACCTGCGCCTGCAACTGCTTGAGCTCAAATGGCTTGCAGATAAGGTGCATGCCAGCGCCGAGGAAGCCCTCGCGCGCCATGGCTGTTTCCGCGTACCCGGTAATGAACAGCACCGGCAGGCGTGGCCGCAAGGTACGTGCGATCTCCGCCAGTTGCCGCCCATTCATGCCCGGCAGGCCAACATCGCTGACCAACAGGTCGATCCGTTGCGACGACCGCAGGATCTGCAGGGCTTCATTGGCGTTGGCGGCGGTTTGGCAAGGGAAGCCGTCTTCACTCAGTGCCTGACACAGTAACTGGCGCACATGCGGGTCGTCTTCGACCACCAGCACAGTGTGGCCCGTGCTGTCAGGCGCAGGTGCGAGGGCTGGGCGTTTGGGCATCGCCTCGCCGACGTGCCGCGGCAAGTACAGGTCGACCTGGGTGCCATGGCCGATCTTGCTCAGCAGGGTGACATGCCCATGCGACTGCTTGCTGAAGCCATACACCATGGAAAGGCCAAGGCCGATGCCCTGGCCGACGGGTTTGGTGCTGAAAAACGGCTCGAAAGCATGTTCCAACGTGCTCTGCGACATACCCTGGCCGTTGTCGATGATGCGCAGGCGCAGGTAATCACCGCTGTTCAAGGCGCCGTCGGCGAACTGCTCGGCCTCGATCTGCTGGTTGCTGGCCTCGATACGCAGCAGGCCGCCGGTCGGCATGGCTTCGCAGGCATTGAGCAGCAGGTTGTCGAGGGCTTCGCGCAGTTGCCCATCATCGGCCTCCACGGCCCACAGGTCGTTGGGCACGTGCAGTTGTAGGGTCACCGAGTGGGTCAGGCCAGCGTTCAGGCGCTTCGCCTCCAGCAGTGCATGCAGGTCGACCCGCTGGCTGTGCAGCGATTGCCGGCTGGAAAAGGCCAGCAGCCGATGGGTCAATTTTCCTGCGCGTGACACGGCCTCCTGGCCCATGCGCAAAATGCCTTCCAGGCTGTCGCTTCGGCCTTTGTTCAAGCGTCGCTCGATCAGTTCGAAGCTGCCGCCGATACTCGTCAGCAGGTTGTTGAAATCATGGGCAATGCCACCGGCCAACTGGCCGACAGCTTCCATCTTGCGAATTTGTGTGCGGGCAAACTCGTTGCTGTGCTGTTCCTGGCTGCGGGCGTCCATCCGCTGTTGCAGTGCTGAAAGCTGATCACGTGCCCGGTATTGATGGCGGCGGTTGCGCTGCGCGATACGCGCCAGCTGCAGCACTTGCCCGTGATCAAGCGGGCAGAGCAACTGCATCAGGTTACCGTCAGGCGGGTGAGAAGGCCGGGTGGCAGTGGCGGCCAAGTCCATGATCAACAAGATGGGCAGGTCGGACCAGCTGGGCTGTTGGTCGATAAACCCCTGCAACGGTACGCTCGGGCCATTGCTGAAATGTTGTTCGGCGATGATGACCAAGGCTGCGCCTTCGATCAGGCAGGCGTGCAGGTTGGCGATGTCGAGGGTGCACAGGCTCTCGATGCCAGCGGACGCCAGTAGACGCGCGGTATCCGCGGCAAGTTGCGGGGGTGCCAGGATCAAGGCACGTTCGTCCAGCGCCAACGAACTGGCCAAAGCGACGCTCCTGTGACAATGGGCAGGGCCAAGGCTTGGCCTGCCGCCAGTGGTTCGATACTCACTGGACCACGGGCTGCCGCTTAGGGTTCAACGAATCAGGGGCGGGGCCTACAGGCCCTGTTGCAGCACCGGATCGTCAGGGTTCTGGCGCTCTAGCTCGGCCAGCAGCACCTGGACGTTTTGCAGTTGGCCGGTCTCTTTCCAGTACTGAATCAGCAACAGCCGGGCCCGGCGATTGGCCGGTTGCCGATTGAGCACGGTTTCCAGCTGCTTTTGCGCAGCGTCGACCTGGTCGAGCTCATGCAAGGTCATTGCCAGCGAGTAGCGATAGTCGGCGTTGTCCGTGTCCAACTCCACCGCACGCGATAAGGCCAGCAGGGCGTACTCGCGTTGCTCGTGGCGATTGAGCCAGAGCCCGAGTTCATATTGCAGAAAGGCCGAGTCGGGGCTCAGCAGCAAGGCCTTGGCCAGCACCTGGCGGGAGGCGTCGTGATGGCCCTGGCGCTCCAGCAGGCGTACCTGGGTTGCCAGCGCGTCCAGATTGCCCGGTGCAACCTGCAGGGCGCGTTGCAAGGCTGTAGCAGCCTGGGTGTAGTCGTTTTCGTGCAGGTACAGGCGCGCCAGGTGCACCTGCGCGTCGGCGTCTTCTGGCTGCTGCTCCAGCGCCTGCTGATACTGCTCAAGGGCGGCCTGCAACGGGCCGAAGTACAGGCCTATGGCGTCCGGGTCGAGGCCGAGCAAGGCGTCCACGGCAGCGAAACGTACACTTTGATCCGCATCATCGAGCAACGGGCCCAGCACCAGGCTGCGTTGCGCGGCGGGAAGCAGGCGGCGGATACCGGCGATGGCGGCTCGGCGTACCAGCGGGTCAGCATGCTCCAGGTCCAGGCGCGCGAGTTTCAGCGCCTGGGGGGAGGGGTAGTTGGGCAGCTCGGCATACAGGGCCGCACGGCGGATTGGGGCCAGGTCGTTACGTTGCAACTGCTGGTACAGCACCCGCGCTGCCCCCGGCAAGCCTTCATGGGCCTGGCGCAAGGCCTTGGCGTAGCTGTGCGCGGGCAGCGTAGGCGGGGCCGGCTGGTCGTCTCGCGGTAAGTAGCTGATCATGGCCGACACCAGAATCAGCAGCAGCAAGGCGATCAGGTAGCGGTTGCGTCTGGGCATCGGACGGTCCGTGGCGGCAGGAAGGGCAGAGCTTGGGGCAGCTAGGGGGCAAATGCAACCGCTGAAGGCTTGGCGGTGCCACGGCCGTCACAGCCCGTACAAGGCATCAAAAAAAGCCCCGCAGGCCGAGGCCAGCGGGGCAAACGGTTGGGGGAGGAACCAACCAAAGGAGTCGATAAAGCGGGTGAAATCAGCGCGTGCTGGCCACCGTTTCAGGTTGCCAGCCACCGCCCAAGGCTTTGTAGATCGAGACGATACCGCGGTACAGCTCGACCTCACCCTGGGCTTGGGCATCTTCAGCGCTGAGCCGTTCACGTTCAGCGTCGAGCAACACCAGGTAGTCCACCGTGCCTTCGCGATAACGGATCGACGCCAGCTCCGCAGCCTTGCGGCTGGCGTCACTCTGGCGCATCAGCGACAGCAGCCGCTGCTGCGTCTTGTCGTAATCGCTGAAGGCATTGGCCGACTCTTCCAGGGCCAGCAGCACCTGCTGCTCATAGTTGGCCAGGGCGCCTTCGGCGTCTGCCTTGGCACCGCGCAGGCGGGCCCGTACGCTGCCCAGGTCGAAGGCCGCCCAGGTGATGCTCGGGCCAAGGCCCCAGGCATTGGCTGCCGAAGACCCGATCTGCGAGCCGCGTGCGGCGGTAAAGCCGAGGAAGCCACTAAGGCTGACCCGCGGGAACAGGTCAGCGGTGGCGACACCGACGTTGGCCGTGGCGGCCGCCAGCTGGCGTTCGGCACTGCGGATATCCGGGCGGCGACGCAGCAACTCGCCAGGGTCGCCCACCGGCAGCGCTTTGGCGATCGCCGGCAGGGCCTTGGGCGACAGGTCGACGCTCAGTGCATCCGGGCGTTGGCCAAGCAGGGTGGCGATGCGATGGCGGGCGCGCGCCTGTTCGGCCTGCAGCTGCGGCACGGTGGCCTCGACGCCAGCCAGGCGCGCATCGGCCCGCACCACGTCGAGTTCGTTGCCGACCCCGGCATCGCGCAGGGTTTCGGTGATGCTGCGCGATTCTTGCTGGGTCTTGAGGTTGGCCAGGGCGATGTTCTCGCGCAATTGCGCGCCACGCAGTTGGCCGTAGGCGTCGACCAGTTCGGCGATCAGGCTGACTTGCAACTGCTGCAAGTCGGCTGCGGCAGCGGCTTCCTGAGCTTCGCTGGCTTCGATCTGGCGCTGGATACGGCCGAACAGGTCAAGCTCCCAGGCCATGTCCAGGCCCAGGTCGTAGCGTTCGCTGTTAATCCGCTGCTCAGTCTGGCCGGGGACCTGGCCTTTGCCGATTTCACTGCTGGCACGGCTGGTGACCACCGGCAACTGGTCGTTCGAGGCGTCCTCACGGATCGCACGGGCCGACTTCAGCCGGGCAAAGGCCACCCGAAGGTCACGGTTGCCGTCGAGCGAGGCCTGCACCAGTTGGTTCAGCACCGGGTCGTCGAACTGCTTCCACCAGATGCTTTCGAAGCGGCTGCGGTCGTAGGCCTTGGCCTGCATTTCAGTGTCGAAATGGGCAGGCTCGGTGGTCGGCGTCTTGTAGTCCGGGCCCACCGCACAGGCCGCCAGGGCCAAGGCCAACAGGCTCGGGGTCAGGGGCTTGAGCATATTCATGCGTGGCTCTCCAGCGATTGAACGCGTTCGGCCTTGCGGGCCTGGCGGCGTTCGACGAAACGGCGGATCAGGAAGAAGAACACAGGCGTCAGGAACAGCCCGAACACGGTCACGCCGATCATTCCCGAGAACACCGCGACACCCATGGCGTGGCGCATTTCCGAGCCGGCACCGGAGGAGAACACCAGCGGTACCACGCCCATGATGAAGGCGATCGAGGTCATCAGGATCGGCCGCAGGCGCAGGCGGCAGGCTTCCAGTACCGCAGCCAGCGGGTCGAGGCCCTTGGCTTGTTCATCCTTGGCGAACTCGACGATCAGGATCGCGTTCTTGCACGCCAGGCCCACCAGTACGATCAAGCCGATCTGGGTGAAGATGTTGTTGTCGCCACCCGAGATGATCACCCCGGTAATGGCCGACAGCAGGGTCATCGGCACGATCAGGATCACCGCCAGCGGCAGGCTCCAGCTTTCGTACTGGGCGGCCAGCACCAGGAAGGCCAGCAGCACGCAGAGCGGGAAGACGAACAGCGCGGTGTTGCCCGAGAGGATCTGCTGGTAGGTCAGGTCGGTCCACTCGAAGGTCATGCCGTTGGGCAGCTCTTCCTTGAGCAATTTTTCAATGGCTGCCTCGGCCTGGCCAGAGCTGTAGCCCGGTGCCGCCGCGCCGTTGATCTCGGCAGTGATGAAGCCGTTGTAGTGCATGACGCGGTCAGGCCCGGAGGTGTCGCTGACCTTGAGGAAGGTCGCCAGCGGGATCATCTCGCCCAGGTTGTTGCGCACCTTCAACTGGCCGATCTGCTCGGCGTCGAGACGGAACTGCTGTTCTGCCTGAACGTTGACCTGGTAGGTACGGCCAAAGCGGTTGAAGTCGTTGGTGTACAGCGAGCCCAGGTAGACCTGCAGGGTGTCGAAGATGTCATTGATCGCCACGCCGTGGGTCTTGGCCTTTTCGCGGTCGATGGCTGCATCGACCTGTGGCACGTTGACCTGGTAGCTGGTGAACAGGCCAGCCAGCTCCGGCACGTTGTGGCTCTTGGCGATGATGTTCTGGGTTTCTTTGTACAGCGCTTCGTAGCCCAGGTTGCCGCGGTCCTCGATCTGCAGGCGGAAGCCGCCGATGGTGCCCAAACCTTGAACCGGCGGAGGCGGGAAGATCGCGATGTAGGCGTCTTGGATGTCGGCGAACTGGGCATTCAGCGCGGCGGCGATGGCGGCTGCCGACTGGCTCGGGTCTTTACGCTCGTCAAATGGCTTGAGCGGGGTGAACACGATGCCGCTGTTCGGGCTGTTGGTGAAACCGTTGATCGACAGGCCTGGGAAGGCCACCGAGTCGGCAACACCCGGTTGCTTCAGGGCGATTTCGCTCATGCGCTTGATCACCGCCTCGGTGCGGTCGAGGCTGGCGGCGTCTGGCAGTTGGGCGAAGGCGACCAGGTACTGCTTGTCCTGGGCCGGTACGAAACCGGTCGGGGTGGACGAGAAGCCCAGGTAGGTCAGGCCCATCAGGCCAGCGTAGACGAACAGGGCGATGCCGCTGGAGCGGATGACCCGGCGCACGCCGCCAACATAGCTGTGGCTGGCACGGTCGAAGAACCGGTTGAACGGCGCGAACAGCCAACTGCCCAGCAGCTTTTCCAGCAACCGCGAGAAACGGTCCTTGGGCGCGTGGTGGTCTTTGAGCAGCACAGCCGCCAAGGCCGGCGACAAGGTCAGCGAGTTGAATGCCGAGATCACGGTCGAGATGGCGATGGTCAGGGCAAATTGCTTGTAGAACTGGCCGGTAAGCCCGGAAATGAACGCCGCAGGTACGAACACGGCGCACAGCACCAAGGCGGTGGCGATGATCGGCCCGGTCACTTCGCTCATGGCCTTTTGCGTGGCTTCCAGCGGTTTCAGGCCAAGCCCGATATTACGCTCGACGTTCTCCACCACGACGATGGCGTCGTCCACCACGATACCGATGGCCAATACCAGCCCGAACAGCGACAAGGCATTGAGCGAGAAGCCGAACAGGTGCATCACGGCAAAGGTACCGATCAGCGACACCGGCACGGCCAGCAGCGGAATGATCGAGGCGCGCCAGGTCTGCAGGAACAGGATCACGACCAGGACGACCAGGATCAGCGCTTCGAACAGCGTGTGC
Organism: Pseudomonas sp. SWRI50; assembly: GCF_014269095.1. Lineage (NCBI taxonomy): Bacteria > Pseudomonadati > Pseudomonadota > Gammaproteobacteria > Pseudomonadales > Pseudomonadaceae > Pseudomonas > Pseudomonas sp. SWRI50. The sequence goes on from NZ_JABWRW010000005.1 coordinate 87,648, forward strand.
ACTACCGCTTCGATCGAACCACGGACGAACACAGTCGGGTCATAGACGATGCTGTAGTCCATCCCCTCAGGGAAGTCCTTCTTCAGCTCGGCCATTTTCGCCCGCACTTCGTCGGAGATGTCGATGGCATTGGAGCCTGGGCGCTGGAAGATTGGGATCGCCACCGCCGGCTGGTTGTTCAGCAGCGAGCGCAGGGCGTACTGGCTGGAGCCCAGCTCGACCCGGGCGATGTCTTTCAGGCGGGTGATTTCGCCATCGGCCCCGGCACGGATGATGATGTTCTCGAACTCTTCCTCATTGACCAACCGGCCTTGGGTGTTGATCGACAGCTGGAAGCTGGTGGAGCCGGGGGCGGGCGGGGCGCCCAATTGGCCGGCCGCAACCTGGCGGTTCTGCTCACGGATGGCCGCAACGACGTCGCTGGCGGTCAGGTTGCGCGAAGCGGTCTTGTTCGGGTCGAGCCACACGCGCAGCGAGTAGTCGCCCATGCCGAACAGCTGCACATCACCCACGCCGCCCAGGCGCGCCAACTCGTCCTTGATGTTGAGGATGGCGTAGTTGGACAGATAGAGCATGTCGTAGCGGTTGTCCGGCGACGTCAGGTGCACGACCATGGTTAGGTCGGGCGAGGCCTTGTCGACGGTGATACCAATGCGCGTCACTTCCTCCGGCAGCTTGGGCTGGGTACGGGTGACACGGTTCTGGATCTGCACCTGCGCGTTGTCCAGGTCAGTGCCCAGGGCGAAGGTGATGGTCAGTGTCAGCTTGCCATCGGCGGTGGACTGGGAGGACATGTACAGCATGTTCTCCACGCCGGTGATGGCCTGCTCCAGCGGCGCGGCGACCGTTTCACCGATCACCTTGGGGTTGGCGCCCGGAAAGTTGGCACGCACCACCACTGTAGGCGGCACTACCTCGGGGTATTCGCTGATCGGTAACTGGAACAGCGAGATCGACCCTGCGATCAGCAGTACCAGCGACAGTACCGCCGCGAAGATCGGCCGGGTGATGAAGAATTTCGAGAAGTTCATCGATGTGGTCCCTTAACCGCGTGGCGCTTGGGCGCTGGCGACTTTTACAGTGGCGCCCGCTACCTTCGGCGCCGGGTTGCTGGCCTCCAGGGCCTGGCGCTGTTGGGCGAGGGCGGCGAGGGTCTGCTCGCTGGCCATCGGGGTGTCTTCCGGGGTTACCGTGGAGCCTGGGCGCACACGCTGCAGGCCCCTGACCACGATGCGGTCGTCCTTGGCCAGGCCGCTGCGCACGATGCGCAGGCCTTCTAGCTTCGGTCCCAGCTCTACCGCGCGGTAGGCGGCTTTGTTGTCCTTGTCCATCACCAGCACGAACTTCTTGCCAAGGTCGGTGCCGACGGCTTCGTCGTTAATCAGCACGGCGTCGTACTGGGCGCTGCCGACCAGCTTCAGGCGGGCATACAGGCCAGGGGTGAACTGGCCGTCGCGGTTGTCGAACACGGCGCGGCCACGGATGGTGCCAGTGCGCGGGTTGACCTGGTTGTCGACGAAGTTCATCTGGCCCAGGTGCGGGTTGCCGGTTTCGTTGGTCAGGCCGAGGTACACCGGGGTGGCCTGGCCGCGCTGGCCTTCACGCGCCAGCTGGGTGTACTTGAGGTACACGCGCTCGTCGGCGTCGAAATAGGCGTAGACCTTGTCGGTGGAGACCACGCTGGTCAGCGGGGTGACGTCGGCGGTGACGATGTTGCCGGCCGTGAACTGGGCACGGCTGACCCGGCCGCTGATGGGCGCGGTCACGCGGGTGAAGCTCAGGTTCAGGCGGGCCAGGTCGAGTTGGGCCTGGATCGCATCGACCCCGGCGCGGGCTTCGGCGGCGGCGCTGCTGCGCGACTCGGCAAGCTCGGCGGAGATCGCGTTGCTGTCACGCAGGCGCTCGCCGCGGCGGGCTTCGTTGGCGCTGCGAATGGCTGTAGCCTTGGCTTGTTGCAGTTGGGCTTCGAGGCGGCGGACCTCTGCCTGGAACGGGCGTGGGTCGATCTGGAACAGCAGGTCGCCTTTCTTGACCTGCGCGCCCTCGGTGAAACCAACCAGGTCGATCTGGCCCGAGACCCGTGGCCGCACTTCGACGGTTTCCGGGGCTTCGAGGCGGCCGGTGAACTCGTCCCATTCGTTGATCGGCTGCTCGATCACCTTGGCCACGCTGACCTTGGGCGCGGCGGGCGCCTGCACGGCGTCGGGGGTTCGACCGCAAGCGCTGAGCACTACGACTGCCAGGGCAGCGAGTGGAAAGCGCAAGGGTTTGAGTGATTGTTCCATGGAGAACTCCGCCAATGTATTAGTAGTGGGCGGAGTGTGAGTGTCTTGCGCGTGAGGCACGAATCGAACGGGGCGAAGGTTATTATCACGCTGAATGATATGTCGGGATATTTCATCGATGGTGGGCATGGTAGGGTGCCCTTGTCGGCCCTTTCGCGGGGCAAGCCCGCTCCCACAGCAACCGTGTCAATGCTTAAGGTGGCGCATTTCCTGTGGGAGCGGGCTTGCCCCGCGAAAGGGCCGGTGCAGGCACCCTCGTATGTGACTCAAGGCCTCGTAGTGAAAAGCACCCCCCAATTCCCCAGGCCCCTCGGCATCGTCTGCCTGGGCATCCTGCAAATCCTGGTCTGGGGCGGTTCGTTCTTCCTCATGGCCGTGATGGCCGACCCGATCAGCCGTGACACTGGCTGGCCCAGCCAGTGGGTATACGGCGCGTTGTCGCTGAGCCTGATGGTCTCGGCGCTGTGCGCCCCGCTGTCCAGCCGCTTGGTCGCCCGCTACGGCGGCCGCCCGCAAATGGCGGCCAGTGGTGCGGTGGTTGCAGCGGGCCTGCTGATCATGGCTGCCAGCCACAGCCTGGTGGTGTTCTTGTTGGCCTGGGCGGTGATCGGTGTGGGCATGGCCATGGGGCTGTACGAGGCCCTGTTCTCGACCCTGGGCGGCCTGTATGGCGAGGGTGCTGGCAAAGCTATCACTGGCATCACCTTGATTGCCGGCTTTGCCTCGACCCTGTCGTGGCCGACCGTAGCCTTGGCCATCGAGCATCTGGGCTGGCGCATGACCTGCGTGTGCTATGCGGTCGTGCTGCTACTGGTGGTAGCCCCGTTGTATTGGCGTGTATTGCCGCCAGGCGGGCAGGTCGAGGTGCGCAAGGCGCGTCAGAACAGCGCTGCAGTCGGGGTAGATCGCCAGCTCTACCTGCTGTTGACCGGCATGTTCGCCATTGGCGCGATCATCATGACGGCGATTGCCGTGCAGTTGGTCGCCGTGCTCCAGGGCCTTGGGCATTCGCTGCCGGTGGCGATCGGCCTGGCGGCGATGCTCGGCCCCAGCCAGGTGGCCTCGCGGGTGCTGCAGATTCTGGCGGGCAAGCGTCACCCGATCTGGACGGCGCTGGCCTGGGTAAGCCTGGTGCTGGTGGGCTTGCTGCTGGTGACGCTGGTGCCGGCGGCCACGGCCGTGGGCCTGCTGGTATTCGGCTGCGGTAACGGCTTGCGAGCGATCGTGCGCGGGCTGTTGCCGCTGTCAATGATGCCCCCCGCGCAGTATGTGCTGCTGATGGGGCGCATGTCGCGGCCTTCGCTGATCGGCCAGGCATTGACGCCGCTGGTGGGTGGTTATCTGTTTGAGCACTTAGGCTCAATGGGGGTATTGGTAACCTTGTGCCTGCTGGCACTGGTCAATGTGGTGCTGGTGGGCATGGTGATGCGGCGGGTACGTGCCGGCGCTTGAAAAGGTTGAGTCCCTTTGAGATCAAGCGCCAGCAGCATTTCCCTAACGGCGCTGCCAGACTTCGCCTCGCTCGCTGACTACCCAAGGCGCTTGCTCAGCGTCGATAAGTACACCGCCAACCCAGCGCGGGGGAGGCGCCTGATCCAGCCAATTGGCCTGCCCGTCGAGAACGCTTTCGCCCAGTGCAGTCAGCCTCAAGGGCCGTTGCGCCCAGCCCTCTCCTGAGCCCTCCAGCAACAGCGGGTGCGGTGCATGGATCAGCGGTTGCAGCAACACGTGGAACATCAGGTTGCCCAGGTAAGGCAATGGTTCATCGTGCATCATCAGCTGTGCAAACACTCGGCCGGCCGGGCGCTCACCCTTTTGCGCGAGGATGCGTAACAGCAAGCGCTCTGTGAGACTCAGGCCATCCTTTGCCCCTGGCAGTTCCTGCAACTGGCGCGCAAGTGCTGCGCTTAATTGGGGTAATGACGGGTGTTCCTGGGCCGCAAGGGCAGCCCAGGCGCTTGGGTCTGGTGCGGTATAGGCAGCCCAAGCCTGCTTCGCTAACGCTAGGGCGTCTGGGCCCAAAGGCCGCCGTTGTGGCCAAAGCCAGGCAAGCAGGTCGGGGGCGAGTTGGCCGATGCCGATGAAGCGCTCGACGCCGGGCACCTCGGTAATTTCGATCAGTTCGAGCCGCCGCGGCAGGCAGGGCAGGCTTGCCAGGACCCGGATCAAAAATAGCTGATCGTAAGCATCCCCTTCGCACCAGAGCACAACTTCGCTGTCAGCGTTCAACTGTGCCAGTGCCGCGCGCTGTTTAGCCTGGCGCTGCTCGACGTCCTGCGCGCCAAGGTTGAACGCCTGTTGCGTATACGCGGCACGCACGGGCCAGTACTCATCTTCTGGCAGTGCCGGCACCGGCCCCATGACCATCGGGTCGTCGAACATGTGAAACGCGCCGTTAAAGCCCACTGTGCGCAAGCTATGGGCGATGTCATTGCCGCAGCGCCAGTGCTGCACGGTGGCCTCGCCATCGGCGGTGAAGTTTGGGTGGCGCGCTGCAAAGGCGACAGCGTCAGCATGCGCCTTGAGCTTTGGCCAACTGGCAAAACCCGTCTCACGGGCCAGCAGCCACTGGGTGTCAGCGAGCCTGTAATGCGGGCCAGTCAGGCCGAGTAGGCGCAGTTGGGCGCGCGCGTCCTCGGCCTCGCCGTTGTTTAGCGCTTTCAGCAAGCGTTTGGCGCGTTTGCGCAGGTCGGCCAGATCGAGCAGGCCGTGATGACGGGAAGCATGGATGGCGGGCATGCCAACTCCTTTGGGGCTCGGTCCGCCGACAAGCCGGGAGCTGGAATGAAAATGAGATGAAGCGTGGCTTGGGCACCCCTTCGCGCGGACCGCAGGCGCAGCGAACGCCTTAGGGCGGACTCTAGCGGCTAGTGGGCGGTGAAGCAATGGCCTGCCGCGTATCTGAGCGGTTGATCGGGAACTTCGATGGCATGTTCAGGTCGATAGCGTCTTCTTTCGAACCAGGCCCACCTGGACCCGTCGAGTGCGTTCCTCATGCCAAGCAAGCGTATGCTGTCGGCCTTAACCCTGTTGTTCAGCATCACCGCGTGCGATTCCATCACCGCCGGCGAGCGCACGGCGCCTGCAAGCAGTAACACGGCCTCGACCCTGCTGATCGAAACAGCCTCCAGGCAGTACGCAGAAGGCAAACTGGACCAGGCTGCCGCCACGCTGGAGCGGGCGCTGCAAATCCAGCCGAACAACCCCGCCACGCTGCACTACCTGGGTGTGCTGCGCCTGCAGCAGGGGCAATACGAACAGGCTGAAGTGTTGGCGGCGCGCTCCAACCTGCGGGTTGGACGCAACGTGGCCTTGCGCAATCGCAATCTGCAATTGATCGAGGCGGCGAACCAAGCCCGGATTTCGGGTACGCCGCCGGGTGCTGTAAAGGCGTCGGCCGTTCAAGTAATACCCGCAGAGGCCAGCCCGGAGCCCGCGCGATCAGTCTCCCTGGCTGCTGCCCAGCAACTCCAGGGCGTTGCCGGTCAGCAGCGCGTGGGCATGCCTGAATACCTCATGGACGAAACTGCCTTCGAGGTACCGCGGGGCCACAGGCCGCCGCCAGGCAAATGCCGAATCTGGTACCCCGATCGCCCACCTGGGCACCAACCCCCGCCGGGCAAATGCAAGAAGCTGCAAAAGCATGTTCCAGCGGGTGCCTACCTACTCCGTCACTGATGACCGGGGCGCACGTTAACGGACAACATGAAACCCATGCGTACCGTCACGCTCTAGCTGGGCGATCAGGCCGAACTCCCAGTCCAGATACCCTTGCATGGCTTCACGCGGGTTGTCGGTGCCTTCATACGGCCGGCGATAGCGGTCGCTGCGCGCCACTGCCAGGTGCGTTTCGCCACTTTCCAGCGGTAAGCCCGCAGCAATCCAGCGCGCAGTGCCGCCCTCCAGCACATACACCGGTGTGTGTGTCAGGGCCTGCAAGTCGACCGCCGCAAAGCGCGCCAGCAAGCTGCTGCCGCAGGTGAGCACGTAGCGTTCGGCAACCGGCAGGTGCTCCAGCACCTGCGGCAACTGCGCTCGGATCGCCCAATGGGCACCTGGGATGTGGCGTTTGACGTAGTTGGCGCTGGTGGTGAAGTCCAGCAGCACCGTGCCTGGCGCTTGCAGCCAGTCATGCAATTGGTCAACGCCGATCTCGCTCACCTGGGGCTGTTCCGGCAACGGCGCCTGCCAATCGCCGGGCTCGCTGAAATCCACTGCCGACAGGCCGTCCAGCACGGCGACCTGCCAGCCCATCTGGGCCAGCCACGAGGCACTCATGTTGGCCCGCACACCGTCGTCATCCACCAGCACGATGCGGGCGCCGCGCACGCTGGCGACATGGTCGGTCTCTTGCACCAGTTGTCCGCCGGGGACCGAGCGGCTGGCCGGTAGATGCCCCTGGGCAAACTCTTCAGGGGTACGCACATCGAACAGGTAGGTGGTGCGGTGGGGCTCTGCCTGCCAGGCCGCCAGGCCATCGCGAGTCAGCCGCGCGACTGCGGCACGGTCAGCCACGGCGCGGGCACGGCCGGCGGCGCTGGCGCGGGTGGTGTCGCTAACGGGGGCAAAGCTGCGTTGCTGGCCGTGAGCCAGTTGCTGGCCGGCAAGCGTCCAGCCGATGGTGCCATTGCGCAGTGCCGCCACCGGGTTGGGGATGCCGGCGTTGACCAGTGATTGGGTGCCGATGATGCTGCGGGTACGCCCCGCGCAGTTGACGATTACCTGGGTGGCGGGGTTCGGCGCAAGCTCGGCCACGCGCAATACCAGTTCGGCCCCCGGCACACTGATGCCGCCGGGGATGCTCATGGTCTGGTACTCGTCGAAACGACGGGCGTCGAGCACCACCACATCGGCTTTGGCATCGAGCAATGCCTGCACCTGCTCGGCCGCCAACGACGGCGTGTGCCGCTCGCTTTCAACCAGCTCGCCAAAGGCCTTGCTTGGCACGTTGACGTCACGGAACAACTCGCCGCCAGCCGCGCGCCAGCCAGCCAGGCCGCCCTCGAGCAGTGCCACATCGCTGTAACCCAACGCCGACAGGCGCGCGGCAGCCAGCGTAGCCAGCCCTTCACCGTCGTCATACAGGGTGATGGCGGTGTCACGCCGCGGTACCCGGGCGAAGACTTCCAGCTCCAGCTTCGACAGCGGGATGTTGGCGGCAAACAGCGGGTGTTCCTGGGCGAACGGGTCTTCCTCGCGAACATCGATCAACGCCAGCTCTTCATGGGCCAGCAAGGCCCGGCGAATGTCATGGAAGGAACGGGTGGCGACAGTACTCATGGGGCTGGATTCTCTTTGGACAGGTCCCAGATGTTGGGCAGGAGGGTATTGGAGTAGCCGGAGATGAAGGGTTTTTCAGTGCCGTCGGCCAGGTACACCGCCCGGCTGACCGCGCCGATATTGGCGCCGTAGACGTGGATGCTGATCGACACTTGGTCGTCGAAGGCGTTACTGACTTGGTGAATGTCGCCGATACGCGGCGAAACCGCTTCGACATGGCCAGGGTCGATCCGCACCGGCGCACCGGCCGGCAGCAACGCACCTTGCTCGCTGCGGGCGAAACCTTGCGAATATTCAGCGCCGCGCAGCATGCCGATCAGCCCCCAGACTCGGTGATCGTGAATCGGCGTCTGCTGCCCTGGCCCCCAGACGAAGCTGACGACAGAGAAGCGTTGGCGCGAGTCGCAATGCAGCAGGTATTGCTGGTAGCGGCTTGGGTCCGGTTGGGCGAGGGCTTCGGGTAACCAGTCGTCATGGGCGACCAGGCTGCGCATTAGGCCTTGGCCTTGGTCGAGGAGGGTGGCTTCGTCGGGGGCTCGGTCAAGCAGCTCCGAAAGCGCACCGATGAAGTGTCGAAGGCGCTCCAGGCGCAGGGGTTGGCTCATGGTTCAGGCTCGGCTGACGGTTTCGGTTAACCCTAGCAAACTCGCTGAATATTCACAAAAGTAAAATTAATCATAAGCTAATATGCAAAAAATGCATTTACAGGCTCACCTATCTGTTTTGAAATAGGCCACCGTCGGAGGCATTAGGTTATGCCTACAACGAATTTCCCACAGGCTTTATACATCGATAACTTATAAGCAAGGCGCTGGTTAGATTCAAAGCGCATACCACTGTCATTTATCAAAGCGAGACCGCACGGGCGGATCGACTACCTAGTTGCGCCTTTATTGGCCCTGGAGACGAACGTGCGATACCTCAAGCAACTGGCCGCCGGTGTGCTGGCCACCTCACTGAGCCTGGCCGCCGCCGCGCAGACCCTGGTGGTCGGCGATCAAAGCTTTAATGCCCGTGCGGTGATGGAAGCCGCCGGCGTGCTCGATGACGTGCCCTATACCCTGGAATGGAAGCAGTTCACTGCAGGCTCCCCGGTGGCTGAAGCCTTGAATGTCGGCAGCCTCGACATTGGCCTGCTGGGCGATGCGCCGCCGCTGTTTCTCGGTGCCTTGGGGGCACCGATCAAGGTAATTGCGGTGAGCCGGCAGAACCTCGAAGGGGTCGCCATCCTGGCGCGCAAGGATTCGAACATTCACAGCCTTGAAGACTTGCGCGGCAAACGCGCGGCCCTGTGGAAAGGCTCGTGGAGCCAGCAACTGCTGTTCAGCGCCCTGGACAAAGCCGGTGTGCCCCGCGATGCCCTGGAGCTGCGCTACCTCAGCGCGCTGGATGCCTCGCACGCCCTGGATGGCGGTTCGGTGGACGTGATCGCGACCTGGGAGCCCTATGTCACCCAACAGGAGCGCCAAGGCGCCAGGGTGCTGGCCACAGCCGAAGGCTTGATTCCGGCCCAGAGCTTCGTGGTGGCCAACGCCAAGGCCGTCGACGCCAAGCGTGCGCAGATCACTGATTTTCTGCAGCGTTTGAAGAAGGCCCGTGACTGGACCTTGAACAACCCAGCCAACACCGAGGCCTATGCCGACGCCTGGGCCAAGCGCACCCGCGCCGACCGTGACATTGCCCGGGCCTGGTTCGCCCGCGCGCGCACCGACGTGGCGCCACTCAACCCCCAGGTGATTGTCGATGCGCAGAAGACCGTGGACTTCTTTGCCGGGCTTGGGCTGATCAAGGCCTACCCGGCAGCGAGCCTGTTCGATACCTCGTTTGCAGCGGCGCTGGCCAACGACCATTGAGTTTGGCAGTACCGGCCTCTTCGCGGGCAAGCCCGCTCCCACAGGGACCGCGTCGATGCTGAAGATGGCGCTTTTCCTGTGGGAGCGGGCTTGCCCGCGAAGAGGCCGGTACAGCCCCCATCATTTCAGAGGACTCCCCATGACCACCCGCAAAATCAAACTCGGCGCCCTGACCATGGGCTGCGGCGGCCCTGGCCGCCATAACCTCTGGCTCGACCCCGAGCTGCCGGCCGATGCCAGTGTCAACATCGACTGGTACATCGACATCGCCCGCCAGGCCGAGGCTGCGCTATTCGACCTGATATTCATCGTCGACAGCCAATACATCACCCCCGGCTCACCTTCGCATTACCTCAACCGCCTTGAGCCGCTGACCCTGCTCTCGGCCCTGGCCGTCACCACCCGGCATATCGGGCTGGTCGGTACCCTGACCACCTCCTATAACGAGCCCTATAACGTCGCCCGTCGCCTGGCCTCGCTGGACTTGATCAGCAAAGGCCGCGCCGGCTGGAACGTGGTGACCAGCGGCGATGCCGGCACTGCTGGTAACTATGGCCGTGACGAGCATTACGACTACGACACCCGCTACGCCCGCGCCGAGGAACACGTGCAAGTGGTGCAGGGCTTGTGGCATTCCTATGAGAACGGCGCCTTCCCGCGCGATCGCGCCACGGGCCAGTTCCTCGACCCCTCGAAGCTGCATGCGCTCAACCACAAGGGCGAACACTTCTCGGTGGTGGGGCCCTTGAACATCCAGCGTTCGCCCCAGGGCCAACCGGTAATCTTCCAAGCTGGCGACTCGCAGCAGGGCCGCGACCTGGGCGCCGCCACCGCTGATGTGATCTTCACCCACGCGGCCAGCATCGAGCAGGGCCAGGCCTTCTATCGTGACGTCAAGGAACGTGCCGCGCGCCTGGGGCGAGACCCGGAGCAGTTGCTGGTACTGCCAGGTGCAGAAATCTATGTGGGCGACACCGATGCCCACGCCCGTGAGATCGAGCGCCACTACCACCAGCAGGACCACAGCTTCGAACTGGCACTCAAGGAGTTCGGGCGCAATTTCGGGTGGCACGATTTCACCCAGTACGACCTTGATGCGCCGTTCCCTCAGGAGAGCCTGGAGCATGCCCGCAGCAGCTTCTTCACCAATGCCAAGCGTATTGCCGACCAGGCGCGGGCGCAGGGCTTCAGCTTGCGCCAGGCGGTGGAGTTCGGCCGCCAGTTACGCCCGGGGGCATTCGTCGGCTCCGCCGAAACGGTGGCGGCAAAAATGACCGAGTGGTTCGAGGCGCGGGCGCTGGATGGCTTCAATATCTACATTGGCCATCCAGGCCAGTTCCGCCGTTTCACCGAAGAAGTGGTGCCATTGCTGCAGGCACGTGGCGTCTACCGCACCGCGTATGAAGGCACGACATTGCGCGAAAGCCTCGGCCTTAGCCTTCAGTGAATGCTCGAGGCCAATTCGAAGATCGGCATGTACATCAGGATCACGATAAAGCCGATCAACAGGCCAATGAACGTCATCAGCAGCGGCTCGAACAGCTTCACGAACCATTCCACCCAGCGACCAATCTCCTGGTCGTGAAAGTCGGCGCAACGCTCAAGCATTTCGCCAAGGTTGCCCGACTGCTCACCGGCGCGCAGCAGCCGCAGCGACACAGGCGTCACCAGCTGCCCAACTTCCAGCGCATCGGACAGCGGCAACCCCTCGGCCACGCGCTGGCTGGCCTGTTCAAGACCCTGCGCGGCGGCGCTACCCAGCAGCCCGCGGGCCATGCCCATGGCCGTGAGGATAGGAATACCGCCTTGCAGGAGGATGCCCAGCGAGCGGTAGAAGCGCGCCAGTTCGTACATCATCAGCCGCTGGTGCAGCGCTGGCATGCGCCTGAGCTGGCGCGCTGCCCAGCGCCGTACCAGCGGGTGGCGGCGCAGCAGCACCAGGGCGGTGATGCCCGCCACGCTGCCCAGCGCCAGCGGCAGTTGCTGGGCATGCAAGAACAACCCGATCTGCATCAGCAGGCGTGACAGCCACGGCAGCTCGGTGCCCATGCCTTCGAACACCTGGCTGAAGCGCGGCACCACGTAGCCGAGCAAAAACAGCACCACGCCACCACCGACCAGCAACAACAGCAGTGGGTAAACCGACGCCCCCACCAGTTTCTGCCGCACCAGGTCCAGGCGTTGCCGGTAGGCGATATAGCGGCCGAGGGCGTCGCCGAGGGCGCCGGTGCGCTCGCTGGACTGCACCAGCGCCACGTACAGGGCCGGGAATATCCTGGGCTGGCGGCCCAGCGCTTGAGACAGCGAGTGCCCCTCGTACAGCTGGCGCACCAGTTCGCCGAGCACCTTGCGCGAGGCCGCAGCGGGGGCTTTTTCCGCCAGGCTTTCCAGAGCATCGATCAATGGCAAGCCAGCGTTGAGCAGGGTCGACAGCTCCTGGCTGAACAACACCAGGTCAAAGCTCGCTTCGCGGCGCCAGGCCATGCCGCGCAAGGCGCTGCCCTGGCCCTTCACGCTGACCACCCGCAAGCCTTGATCCTCGACCTGGCGGCGCGCCTGGTCGGCATCTTCGGCATCGATCTGCAATTGCACCACGCCCTGTCTGCCCAGGGCCTTGAGGCTGTAGCGCATGGCCGAGCTCCTTATTGCCAGCTGGTGATTTCGGCGTTCTCACCGTCGCCACCGGGCTGGCCGTCCTTGCCCATCGACAGCAGGTCGTACTCGCCGCCGTTCTCACCGGGTTGCCGGTAGATGTAGGCGCGGCCCCACGGGTCCTGCGGCACGGCCTTCTGCAGGTACGGGCCGGTCCAGCGGGCCTCGCCGCTTGGGGCGATGACCAGTGCCTGCAAGCCTTGTTCACTGTTGGGGTAATGCCCGACTTCCAGGCGATAGAGGTCCAGGGCTTTGCTCAAACCCTCGATCTGCGCCCGCGCCACCTTGACCTCCGAGCGGCCAAGCTGGCTGAAGTACTTGGGCGCGACGATACCGGCCAGCAGGCCGAGCACAACCAGCACCACGAGGAGTTCGAGCAGGGTGAAGCCACGTTGGGGGTTGGATCTGCGCTGCATGGTGATGCCCTCCGCTGCGTAGGAACATGCTGTGGCAGGCACCATGCAACAGCCGTGCACGTCTGCCTCGGGGCCTTGCGCCATGCGGTGCAGGAAGCGGCACAGTGCTTGCGTCGTGGTCTGCAACCTCGGGTTTTCCGGGGCATTTCCCCCACATCGGGGGCCACGACGAAGAGGCGACCGACATGCGTGGACTTATCCTGGGTTTGATCTGGCTGGCGGCGGGTGCCGCCCAGGCCGATGTGTACATCTCCATCGATGCCAAGGGCGGCTACGTACTGACCAACGTTCATCGGCCCGGGCGCCAGTATCAGCGGGTGATCAGCGAACCGCTGGCCCAGGCGGGCGCTGCCGGTGCGCAAATGATCACCGGGCGGCCCTATGCCGAGCTGGTGGCCGCTGCAGCGTTGGCCCACAACGTGCCGCAAGCACTGCTGCATGCGCTGATCAAGGCTGAGTCGGGCTACAACCCCAAGGCCCGCTCGCCGGCGGGCGCGGTGGGGCTGATGCAACTGATGCCCGATACCGCGCGTGAGATGGGCGTGGAGAACGCCCTGGATCCTGAGGACAATGTGCAGGGTGGGGCGCGCTACCTGAAACGCATGCTGACCCTGTTCGACAATGACATCACCCTGGCCGTGGCCGCCTATAACGCCGGCCCCGACGCGGTGTTGCGCCGGGGCGCAGTGCCGCCGTACGCCGAAACCCGCCGCTACGTGCCCAACGTGCTGCGCGATTACCGCAAGCTGCAAGGGCTGGCGGACGACTCGCCGCTGTAGGAAAACCACGTGGCCGAGCAGCGCGGCGGCCACCCTTCGGCGGATGACATCAATTTAGAACCATGGTTCCCCCAACTCTGGGCTATAACCTTCAAAGGTGCCCAGCTGTGGAGTCCGCCATGGACATCGCCCCCCGTTCCGACGCCCTTGGAGTGCCTGCCGGTACCGAGGCGACAGCCCCACGCAAGCCGTTCAACCTGCTGCGCTGGTATGCCTGGGTCAGCCTGGCCATCATCCTTTCGGTCGCGGTCGGGCTGGGGCTGATCTCCAGCCGTTTCATCATCGATGAAAGCGTCGAGCGCGATGCGCTGTTGTCCGCTCAGTTCATCACCTCTATCGCTGATGCTGAAGTGCGCCATGTGTCGATCCCCAATGTGCGCACCATGGGCGAATTGCTGGACCCGCGTACCGATCGCACGGCGCTGCCGGATGTCGACCCCGATGCCCGGCGCAAGGCTAGGGGCGAGTTTCTCGACCACATCGCCCACCTGCCGGACATGCTGCTGGCCAATATCTATGCGCCGGACCGCACGGTGATCTGGTCGACCAACCCGGCGCTGATCGGCAAGTTGATCGAAGGCGACGACGACCTGGACCGCGCCTTCGAGTACAAAATGCGGGTCTCGGCCAGCTACCACGACTTCGAACGGGCACGCGAAGAGCAAAAGTTCGTGACCCTGCCTGAGCAGTTGTTCATTGAAAACTACATACCGCTGTTCGACGCCGATGGCGAGCACGTCACGGCCATGGTGGAGATCTACAAGGAACCGCATGACCTGATCGTGCGCATCGAACATGGCCTGATCCTCATCTGGCTGGCGATCACCGTCGGCGCCGGGCTGGTCTATATCGGCCTGTACGGCATCATGCGCCGCGCGGCCAAGCTGCTGGCGGTGCAGCAGAAACGGCTGATCAACAATGAAACCTACGTGGCCTTGGGCGAGGTGTCTTCGGCGGTGGCGCACAGCTTGCGCAACCCGCTGGCGAGCATCCGCTCCAGTGCCGAGCTTGCGCAGGCGTTCGACGAGGGCCCGGCGCAAAGGAACATCAACGATATCATCAGCCAAGTCGACCGCATGTCGCAGTGGATCCGCCAGCTGTTGCAGTCACTGCGCCCGCTCAATGACGAGGCGGTGGCGGTGGACCTGCCGCAGGCGCTGCAGGAAAGCCTGCAGACCTTTGCGGTACCGCTGGCGCGCAGCGGCGTCACCCTCGACCTGCAACCGTTACCGGCGGTTCAGGTGTTGGGGCACCCGGCGTTACTGCGGCAGATTTTCAGCAGTTTGATTGCCAACGCACTGGAGTCGATGGAGCAGGGCGGGAAGTTGCGTGTCGAGGTGGTGCGCCACGACCGGCGCGGCCTGACGCTGCGCCTGTCCGATAGCGGCAAGGGCATGACCGAGCAACAGCAGCGCATGGCCTTCAGGCCGTTCTTCACCACCAAGCAGGGCGGGCTGGGCGTTGGCTTGGTTCTGGTCAAACGCATCATGGAGCGCTTTGGTGGCGCGGTGAGGTTGAGCAGCAGCCTAGGGCATGGCACCCGCGTTTCGCTGAATTTCAGGTTGGCCAAGTCTTCTTAGTGGGCTTTAGGTTCAGATCGCAAGTATATGATTTATAACAGCTAGATTTTTTTTGGGTAATGGTTACCCAAAAGTGGGGGCTGAAGCTTGACCAGGGTTTAATAAGTTATCTCAAGTGATTGAAAAATATGAATATTTCTTTTCTTCAGCCTACTGGCTGATTTTTTGCAACGTGAGCATGGCAACAACGGGTCGCCTTGGCGACCTGGGTGAAGTGCCATTAAATTGCTACTAATCGTGGCAAGGGTGCGCTTCAGAACGGACGCCCAGCGCGGGAACCCCTCAATGCAGATGCTGGAAAACGAAGTGCCCGACAAAGCGTCTGCGGCCACCCGTGGTTTTGCGGCGCCGTTGCGCGAGTTCAACCTGTTGCGTTGGTTTTCGATCATCAGCCTGGTGATCATCGCCACGGTGGCCGGTGGCCTGGGCTATGTGTCGACGCGCTTCGTGGTGCGCGACAGCGTGGAGCGCGATGCCATGCTCACCGCTCAGTTCATCCAGGCCATGGCCCAGGCCGAGGTCCGCCATTCGCAACTGCCGCCGGGCACCACCATGGGCGAACTGCTCGATCCGCGCCTGGACCTGCAACACCTGCAGTTCACCCCGGCGTTGGCCGAATCGACCCGTGTCGAGTTCCTCGACCACGTCGAACACCTGCCCGATACCCTGCTGGCCAACGTCTACGCCCGCGACCGGACCATTGTCTGGTCCACCAACCCTCAGTTGATTGGCGAGCGGATCGAGGAGGACGGCGACCTGGAGCGCGCGTTCCGTTCGCGCAAAGCGGTGTCTGCCAGCTACCACCAGGCCGAGGACGACCGTGAAGAACAGAAGTTTCTGCGCGAACCCAAGTACCTGTTCATCGAAAACTACATCCCGCTGTTCGACAGCCAAGGCGAGCAGGTGCTGTCGATGGTGGAAATCTACAAGGAGCCGCAGGACCTGATCCGGCGTATCCAGCGCGGTTATGTATTGATCTGGGCCTCGACCCTGATGGGTGGCGCGCTGATTTACTTTGGCCTGTTCTGGATCGTGCGCCGGGCGGCGCTGATGCTCAACCAGCAGCAAGACCGCCTGGTAGCCAGTGAAACCTACGTGGCACTGGGCGAAATGTCCTCTGCGGTGGCCCACAGCCTGCGCAACCCGTTGGCCAACATCCGCTCCAGCGCCGAACTGGCCCAGGAGATCGCCAACCCCACCGCACAGAAGAACATCACCGACATCATCAGCCAGGTCGACCGCATGTCACGTTGGGTGCGCGACTTGTTGGTGTCGTTGCGCCCGACCAGTGACGAGCCCGAGGCCGTGGACCTGGTCGCATCCATCGAGGACACCCACCTGGCCTTCGCCCAGCAGATGGCGCGCAACGGCGTGCAGTTCTGCTACGAGGGCCCCGACGTGCAGTGTGTGGCCAGCCAGCCGCTGCAGCTGACGCAAATCCTCAACAGCTTGTTTTCCAATGCCCTTGAAGCCATGCCGGCAGGGGGTGTGCTACGCGCCCAAGTGAACGTGCAGGACGGCCAACGTGCCGTGCTGCTGCTCAGCGATACCGGCAAGGGCATGAGCCAACAGCAGGAACGGATGGTGTTCAAGCCGTTCTTCACCACCAAGCAGGGCGGCCTCGGTGTAGGCCTGGCCCTGGTGCAACGCATCATGGAGCGTTTTGGCGGCTCGGTCAGCCTGAGCAGCCGCGAAGAGGAAGGAACCCGCGTAAGCCTTACTTTCAATATCGCAGCGGGAGGGGACCATGGAACACAGCATCCTGGTAGTCGAGGATGATGAAATCCTTGCTGACAACATTCGCACCTACCTGAGCCTCAAGGGTTACGAGGTGACGGTCTGCCACAGCGCGGAGCTTGCGCTGGAGCAGATCAAGCAGGCCCAGCCCGATGCGGTGCTGACCGACAACTCGTTGCCAGGCATGAGTGGGCATGACCTGTTGCGCGTGCTGGTGGCGCAGGCGCCCGCGCTCAAGGTCATCATGATGACCGGCTACGGCAATGTCGAAGACGCGGTGCAGGCCATGAAGGAGGGCGCCTTTCATTATCTGACCAAGCCGGTGGTGCTGGCCGAGCTTAAACTGACCCTGGACAAGGCCCTGGCGGCTGAAAGGATGGAGCGCACCTTGTCGTTCTACCAGGAGCGCGAGGCGCAGAAGTCCGGGCTGCAGGCACTGATTGGCGAGTCGCCGGTGATGCACAGCCTCAAGCACACCCTGCGCCAGGTGCTGGACGCCGAGCGGCGCATGGCCAGCGACGACCTGCCGCCGGTGTTGGTAGAGGGTGAGACCGGTACTGGTAAAGAACTGGTGGCCCGGGCCCTGCATTTTGATGGCTCGCGCAGCAAGGGCCCATTCATCGAATTCAACTGCGCATCGATCCCGGCCAACTTGCTGGAGGCGGAGTTGTTTGGCCATGAAAAAGGCGCGTTCACCGATGCCAAGGAGCGCCGCGTAGGCCTGGTCGAGGCCGCTGATGGCGGCACGCTGTTCCTCGATGAAATCGGCGAGATGGACCTTGTGCTGCAGGCCAAGCTGCTCAAACTGCTGGAGGATCGCAGCATCCGCCGCATTGGCGCGGTCAAGGAGCGCAAGGTCGACTTGCGGGTGATCAGCGCTACCAACTGCAACCTCGAACAGATGGTGCAGCAAGGCAAGTTCCGCCGCGACCTGTTCTTCCGGCTACGCATCATCGCCTTGAAGGTACCGCGGCTGTATGCCCGGGGGCAGGATATCCTGCTGTTGGCCAGGCATTTTTTAGCGCACCACGGGCGGCGCTATGGCAAGCCGAACCTGCGTTTTTCCGCCGAGGCAGAGGCCCTGATGCTGAGCTACAGCTGGCCTGGCAACGTGCGCGAACTGCGCAACATGCTGGAGCAGACGGTGTTGCTGGCACCCAATGAGGTGGTGCAATCGCATCAGTTGAACCTGTGCATGACGCTGATCGACGAGCCGTTGATACAGCAGCAGGCGCCTGCAGTATTTGAGATGCCACGGCATGAGCCAGAGCCGGGTACCAGCCTGCCGGACATGGAGCGGGATTTGGTGTGCAAGACCTTGGACCGGACTGACTGGAATGTGACCAAGTCGGCGCGGATGCTGGGGCTATCGCGGGATATGCTGCGTTACCGGATCGAAAAGCTCGGGTTGACCAGGCCAGACAAGCGGCAGTGGTGAGCATTGCCCCCTTTTCTTAGGCCAAGCGCGCGCTCTGTGTAGGAGCAGCGTTGTGCTGCGAAGAGGCCGGCAACTACACAGTGAATCTTCGCTGCTGGCGCCGGCCTCTTCGCAGCACAAGGCTGCTCCTACAGGGGGGTCAAGGGTTGCCCGTGCTCGTGCCTTGGCGCCCAGTACCTTCCGAGCCACTGCCATCCATCCCTGGCAAATCCCGTCCATCATCCTGGGTGGCTGGCGGGCTCTCGGGGTCATTGCCCTCGATCCGCGGGTCGGTGTCGCGTGGCATCGGCTTTTCAATGGGGTTGAGCGTGCTGTCTACACCCGGTGTCGGCGCTGGGTTGTGCGGGTCGTCGGGGTAGGTGGGCCCAGTGCCGACCGCCAGGGCCAGCGGTGAAACCAGTACGGCTGCAAGCAGGAAGGTGCGGATCATGGGGCAAGCTCCTTTGCATCGGGATGGGGGCAAGGCTTCTATTTCGATTGGGCCATTAAGCCCGCGCCTGGTGCCCCCACCCCGATCAACGGTCACACCACCATCGACAGCAACATGATGAAGATGATGCCGACCACCGAAAGGATGGTCTCCATCATGCTCCAGGTCTTGAAGGTCTCGGCCACGGTCATGTTGAAGTACTGTTTCACCAGCCAGAACCCGGCATCGTTGACGTGTGACAGGATCAGCGAGCCGGCGCCGGTGGCCAGCACCAGCAGCTCACGGTTGACCCCCGGCACCAGGTCGATCACCGGTGCCACGATGCCCGCGCCCGTGATGGTCGCGACCGTCGCCGAACCCGTGGCGATGCGGATCACCGCCGCCACCAGCCAGGCCAGCATGATCGGCGAGATTTCGGCCTGCACGGCCATTTGCCCGATCACGTTGCCGACACCGGTATCCACCAGCATCTGCTTGAAGCCGCCGCCGGCACCGACAATCAGCACGATGGCGGCGGTGGGCGCCAGGCTCTGGTCGAGCATCTTCATGATCTGCTGGCGGTTGAAGCCACGCGCCGCGCCGAAGGTGTAGAAGGCCAGCAGCAACGCAGCGAGCAGGGCGGTGATGGGGTGGCCGATCAGGTCCATCCATTGGCGCACGATGTGCTCGGCCGGCAGGACCACGTCGGCGAAGGTCTTGAGCAGCATCAACGCCACTGGCAGCAGTACCGTGACCAACGTGATGGTGAAGCTCGGCAGGTTGCCCTGGTCGGACTCCTTGGCGATCTGGTCCATCAGCTCCTGGGACGGGTTGCCCGGAATGTAGCGTGAAATGAAGTTACCGAACAGCGGGCCAGCAATGATCGCGGTGGGCAGCGCGACGATCAGGCCGTAGAAAATGGTCTTGCCGATGTCGGCATGGAAGATGCCGATCGCCAGCAACGGCCCCGGGTGCGGCGGCACCAGGCCGTGAACCACGGACAGGCCGGCCAGCAGCGGTATGCCGATTTTTACCAGCGAAACGCCGGAGCGCCGGGCGACGATGAACACCAACGGGATCAGCAACACGAAGCCGATCTCGAAGAACAGCGGAATACCAACCAGGAAGGCGGCGAACATCATGGCCCAGTGCACGTTCTTCTTGCCGAAGGCGCGGATCAGGGTCTGGGCGATCTGGTCGGCGCCGCCGGAGTCGGCCATCAGCTTGCCGAGCATGGTGCCCAGCGCGAGGACGATACCGACGAAGCCCAGAACGCCGCCGAAACCGTCCTGGAACGATTTCATCACCTTGGCCACCGGCATGCCGGAGGTGAGGCCCAAGAAGCCGGCCGCGAGGGTGAGGGCGACGAAGGGGTGCACTTTGAAATGGGTGATCAGCAGGATCAGCCCGACGATGGTGACCAGTGCGTCGAGCAGCAGGAAGGTATCAGTAGCCAGTCCGAACATGGTTTTAATGCCTCGGTCTTATCGTTGTTTTGGGCGTAACGTTATGGAACTTTCAGGCGCTTTCATTGGTCGAGACAGCGCTGTCTTGGGTGAGCCGGATAAACCGCCAGGTTCAGGCGGTTTGCGCCAGGTCCTGCTCACCGCAAGGCTTTAGCCAGGTGTCTACCGTCTCGGCCAAGGCGTCGATGGCCTGGGTGGCGTCCAGCGGCAAGGTCCGTGGCTCGCCACGCGGCGATTCGAGCGCTGCGAACTGGCTGTCGATGAGGCTCGCCGGCATGAAATGCCCTGGGCGCGCCAAGACCCGTTTTTCGGCTTCGGCAGGGGTCAGCTCAAGGAACACGAACGCGAGGCCCGGCATGGACGCGCGCAACGTTTCGCGGTAACGGCGCTTGAGTGCCGAACAGGTCAGGATCGGGCGTTCGCCCGACTGCACCGTGGCTTGCAGCTCCTGGCCCAGGCGCACCAGCCAGCCGGCTCGGTCGTTATCGTCCAGGGGGATGCCAGCGCTCATCTTGCGGATGTTTTCGGCAGGGTGGAAAGCGTCGCCTTCGATCAGGCGGCCGCCGCTTCTGGCAGCAATGGCAGCGCCGACGCAGCTTTTGCCGCAGCCAGCCACGCCCATCACCACAATGGCGGACAGGGGAGAATTCATCAGTACCTCCTGCGGGGTGAGATAGCGCTGTCTCGTCGTTGACGAACAGCCACCTCCCCGGTGTTATTGGTCTTGTCCTTACGCAGTATGGACGCTTGGCACAGTGCACGTGGAACCGCTACCAAAGATTACATTGCCTGCGTCCTGAGACAGCGCTACCTTAGTGGCCGTTCCCCTCCCTTGGCAAGTAGTAAAATTACAACATCCATGTCACGCACAGGCTCTCGCACCACCGGTCGTCCTACCCTGGCAGAAGTCGCCAGGCTTTCTGGGGTTTCCCCGATCACCGCATCCCGCGCCTTGCGCGGCGTCAGCACAGTTGCCCCGGCGCTGGTGGAAAAGGTTGCCGCTGCTGCGGCCAGCCTGGGCTATGTCGCCAACCCGGCAGCCCGTGCACTGGCTTCGGCGCGCAGCCAGTCGGTGGTGGTACTGATCCCGTCGTTGTCCAACCAGTTGTTCATCGACACCCTCGAAGCCATTCACGAGGTGATGCGCCCGCGAGGGCTTGAGGTGTTGATCGGTAACTATCACTACGACATTGCCGAAGAAGAAAACCTGATCCGCAACTACTTGGCCTACCAGCCTTGCGGCATGCTGCTGACCGGGTTCGAGCGCAGTGACGCCGCGCGGCAGATGCTGGCGGCCAGTGGCGTGCCCTGCGTGCACATGATGGAGCTGGGCGGCGAGGCGGGTGCGTTGTCGGTGGGCTTCTCGCAGCAACAGGCAGGGCGCGCTGCGGCCAGGCACCTGATCGAGCGTGGGCGGCGCCGGCTGGCGTTCATTGCCGCGCAGCTCGACCCACGGGTGATGCAGCGTGCCGAAGGCTTCCGCCAGGCCCTCGCCGAGGCAGGGCTGCAGTCGACGGAGCTGGAAATCCTTGCACCGGAGCCTTCCTCGATCGCGCTGGGCAGTACGTTGTTCAGCCAGCTGATGCAACAGGCGCCGGATGTCGACGGTATCTTCTTCTGCAACGACGACCTGGCCCAGGGTGCGGTCCTGCAGGCACTGCGCCAGGGCGTTGAAGTACCCCGCGAGGTGGCGATGGTCGGCTTCAACGACTTGCCCGCTTCAGCGCACATGGTCCCGCGGCTGACCTCGATTCGCACGCCGCGGGCTGCCGTTGGTCGGGGCGCCGCGCAGGCCCTGCTGGCGTTGCTTGACGGCAAGCGGGTGGCCACCGAGCAGCAAGACCTTGGTTTCGAGTTGATGGTGCGCGAAAGCTCGTGACACGCGGTGCCCGAGTAGCGCCTGGGGTGTTAATTACAAGGTGATATCAATGTGCTTGCACGGCGCAGTTGCCCATCTATGCTCAGGACATCCCGCGCATAAAGGAGCCCGGCGTCATGTTCGATTTCCATCGCAAGTCCGACTTGCTCGAGATTCAGCGTAGTCACCAGGCACTGGCCAGCGCGCAAGCGAAACTGGCGGCAATCAGCCGTTCGATGGCGATGATCGAGTTCGCGCCCGACGGCACCATTCTTGACGCCAACGAGCGTTTCTGCCAGGCCATGGGTTACAGCGTCGAAGAGCTACGCGGCAAGCACCATCGGTTGTTTTGCGACCCGGCCTACGTCAAGACGGCCGAGTATCAGCAGCTTTGGCGTGAATTGGGGCAGGGCAAGGCCATCAGCGGGACCTTCGAGCGCGTCGACAAGGCAGGGCGGGAGGTTTGGCTCGAAGCCAGCTACATGCCGGTGCTGGATGAGCAGCGTCAGGTCACCAGCGTGATCAAGGTGGCGTCGGACATCAGCCAGCGCGTTATGCAGGAGCACGAAAGCGAGAGCCTGCTCAAGGCCATCGGCCGCTCCATGGCGGTGATCGAGTTCACCCCTGCCGGGCGGGTGATCAAGGCCAATCAGAACTTTCTCACCACCATGGGCTACCGCCTGGAAGAGGTGGTCGGGCGCCACCACGGGCTGTTCTGCCTGCCCCAGGAGCGGGAGTCGTCGGCGTACCGTGAGTTCTGGGCCTCGCTCAACCGCGGGGAATACCATTCGCACCGCTTCGAGCGCATCAACAAGCAAGGCCAGACGGTCTTTCTCGAAGCCTCCTACAACCCGATCTTCGACAGCAAGGGCCGGCTGTACAAGGTGGTGAAGTTCGCCCGCGACATCACCAGTCAGGTCTGCACCCAGCAAAGCGCCGCCGATGCCGCCCACGCCAGCTCCATGCAAACCGATGCCTGCGCCCGCAAGGGCACCGAGGTGGTACAGCAGGCGGTGCAGGTAATCGAACAGATTTCCCAGGAACTCAATGACGCCGCACGCAGTATCGATGCAGTCAGCAAGCAGTCGGACGTGATCGGCCAGATCGTGTTGACCATTCGCGGCATCGCCGACCAGACCAACCTGTTGGCGTTGAACGCGGCCATCGAGGCGGCGCGCGCCGGCGAACATGGGCGCGGTTTTGCCGTAGTTGCCGATGAAGTGCGCAACCTGGCGGCGCGTACCAGCAAGGCCACCTTGGAGATCGTCGATGTGGTGCGGCAAAACCATGACCTGTCGCTGTTGGCGGTGGCAAGCATGCAGTCGAGCCTGACGCGTACCGGCCATGGCGTGGCCCTGGCCAACGAGGCCGGCACGGTGATCATGGAAATCCAGCAAGGGTCACGCCACGTGGTCGATGCGATCAGCCAGATCAACTCGACGTTGCAATTGCACTGAGGGCGGCACTGAGTTCGTGTAACAGGGCCTGCATGCTGGCTTGCAGTTGCTGGCGCAGTTCAGCCGTTGGTAGCCCTTGGGCCTGCGCCTGTTCGATGGCTTCGCAGTGCTTGACCAGCGTGCGCATCTTGAGCATTTTTGCCCCACCCTTGATGCGGTGGGCCAAGGCGCGCACGGCGTCGCTACCCGCATCTGGCCCGAGTGCACACAGTGCGGCCAAATCTTCACTGGCGCTTTGTGACAGCTGTTCGAGCAGGTGCCGGGTGAGCTGTTCGTCGTCCTGAGTCAGGTGGCGCAGCTCGCTCAGGTTGAAACCGCTGCCCTGGGCCTGAACAGGCGGTGTGTGCGTGCTGGCCTGGGGCAGGTGGTTTTTCAGGGTTTGCAGGCCAATCGGCTTGAACAGGCATTCGTCCATGCCACTGGCCAGGCAGCGGGCACGTTCCTCGGCCTGCGCGTTGGCGGTGACGCCGAGGATCCTGCAGGCCATCAACCCGCCCTCGTGTTCCAGCTTGCGTAGGCGGCGGGTCAGTTCGTGGCCATCCATGATCGGCATGCTGCAGTCGGTAATCACCAGGTCGAAGCGTGCTGCCTGCCACCGGTCCAGCGCGATTTCGCCGTTTTCAGCCAGGGTGACGCGATGCCCCAATGTGTGCAGTTGCCGCTCTAGCAGCAGCAGGTTGGCGGGGTAGTCGTCGACCACCAGAATGTTCAGCGGCCCGCTGCTGGCTTCCAGCACCGGGGCGCGCTGCTCGGCAGGCGTGGGGGCTTGGCTGGCGGGCAACTGCAGGCAGACTTGCACCTTGCTGCCCACGCCTTCGACGCTGTGCAGGCTCAGCGTGCCGCCCATCAATTCGGCCAGGGTGCGGCTGATCACCAGACCCAGCCCGGCGCCCTGGCGTGCCCGCGGGCCATCGGCCTGGGCGAAGGCATTGAACAGCCGGGCCTGGTCTTCCGGGCTGATCCCAATGCCGGTGTCGCGTACGCAGAGTTCGACCTGCAGGTCGCTATTTCCGTCGGCGGCCGACAGGGTAAGGCTGACGTGCACTTCGCCGCGCTCGGTGAACTTGACGGCGTTGCTGATCAGGTTGGACAGTACTTGCTTGAGCCGCAAAGGGTCTGCCATGACCCAGCCTGGTGCGGTGGGCAGCGTGCTGTGCAGGTGCAAGCCTTTGATCCGCGCATTGCCTTCGAATACCCGCAGCGTATTGCGCACCAGTTCGACCAGGTTGGTCGGCACCGGTTGCAGGGTCATGTGCCCGGACTCGATGCGCGAGATGTCGAGGATGTCGCCGATCAACTCCAGCAGGCCAATGGCCGAGTCGTGGGCAGTCTGCAGGGTCTGGGTATCACAGCGGCCGGCGCGGCTGTCTTCCAGGGCCAGTTCGAGCAGGCCGATCACCGCATTCATCGGTGTGCGGATTTCATGGCTCATGGTGGCCAGGAAGGTGCTCTTGGTCTGGCTGGCCTGTTCGGCATCGTCCTTGGCCTGGCGCAACTGTTCGAGCAGGCCGCGGCTCAAGGCTAGCTGGGCTTGCAGGGCGTGCTGGGCGTCGGTGCGCTGGTGGATGAGTTTGCGCAGGTAGGTGTTCCAGAACACCACCCCGGCCAACAGCAGGGCGGACAGCACCAGCACTTGCAGCGCCAGCGTGCGGTAGTCGCGCCATGGGCTGTCACTGACCAGCGTGCTGGTGCGCCAGCGGTTGATCAGTTGGTCCAGTTCTTCGGGGGGGATGCTCAGCAGCGCCTTGTCGAGTATGGCCTGCAGCTGAGGTTGGTCCGGGGCCACGGCAAATGCCGCGATGGCCGGGCTGTCGTCCAGCACGCTGGCGATACGCAATTGGTCCTTGAACACATGGTTGATGTAGTAGGTGGCGTTGATGTAGTTGCTCAGGGCCACGTCGGCGGTGCCACTGGCCACCGCTTCCATTAGCCCGAGGGGGTTGTCCACTTCGACTACCTTGGCGCGTGGGAAGCGCCGCTGCAGGTCTGCGCGCTGCGGCGAGCCACGTACCAGGGCGACACGCTGGCCATCGAGGGCTTTGGCCTGCGCCGATGAGGTGGCGTCGTTGCGGGTCACCAATACCCTGGGGCTGACCAGGTAAGGGCGGGTGAAGCGCAGTTGTTTGGCACGCTCGGTGCCGTAGCCCAGCGCACCGATCATCTGCGCGTCGCCGCGCGCCAGGCGCTCGATCATCGCCTGCGCCGACTGGCTCTCGATGGGTTTGAAGTGCAGGCCCGTGCGCAGGGAAATTTGCTTGAGCAGCTCCAAGGTGATGCCGTTGGTACGGTGCTGCGTATCGTTGAACGTCAGCGGTGCCAGTGAGGTGTTGACCAGTACCTTGACGGTCGGGTTGTGGGCGATCCAGGCGGCCTCTTCGGCGGTCAAGGCGGTCAGGTGGCGCTCCAGCAGCAGGCTGGTGTTACCGCTGGTCCAGCGGCGCAGGATGGTCAAGCGCTCGCTCTCGGTGATTCGGGCCAAGGCCTTGTCGACCAACCCGCGCAAACGGGGGTTGTCGTCAGCCATGGCAAACGCAAAGGCACCCGGGGCCACCTGGCAGAAATGGTCGATCTTCAAGGTGCCCTGGTAACTCTTGCCAATAAAGAAGTCGGTGCTGATGGCATCGCCCAGGTAGGCGTCGGCCTCACCCAGATCGACCGCGGCAAGGCCAGCCAGGGTCGAGCGGTACAGGCTCAATTGCGCCTTGGGGTACAGCGAGCGCACGGCGCTGGCGGGCAGGTAGTGGTCGACCATGGCCAGGCGCAGGCCGTCGAGGTCGAGGGCATTTTTCAGGGTGCGGCCTTCGCGGGTGACGATGACCGGCAGGTCGTCGGCGTAGGGCGAACTGAGGCCTAATTTAGCATCCGCCGCCTCGAAGGCGTTGGAGCTGCCGAGCAGGTCGATGCGGCCCTCGCGCAAAGCGGCGATGGCTGCGTGGCGGTTGTCGAAGCGTCGCACTTCGACCGGGATCCCTAACTGCTCGGCGATGATGCCTGCATAGTCGGCGCTCAGGCCTTCGTAATCACGCTCGCTGATGTTGATTTCGAACGGCGGGTAGTCAGGCCGCGAGCTGCCCAGTACCAGCTGGCCGCGCTGCTGCAGCCATTGGCGGTCCTGGTCGCTCAGTTGCAAGGGCGGGGCCGCGCTGATCGAGCGCGCTAGCAGTTGCCGAGGTTCGCTGTCGGCGAACAACCCAGGGGAACTGGCCATGCCGATGGCCAACAGGATGCTCGCCAGCAGGCGCGTCATGGCGGCTGGGCTCAGTAAACGCTGTTGCGTTTGGCCAGATCGACCATTTCTACCAACGATTCTGTTTTGAGCTTTTCCATGATGCGGCCCCGGTAGGTGCTGATGGTTTTGGCACTGAGGTTCATGCAGGTGCCTATATTCTTGTTGTTTTCACCGCGAGCCAGGCGCCGCAACACTTCCATTTCGCGGTTGGACAAGCTGGCCAGGCGTGTCGGTTCACTCTCCAGCGAATTGCTGTTGACCGACATCTGCGGGAAGGTCGAATAACCTTTTACCAAGGCCTTGAGCGCGAACAGCAGGGCCTCGTGGTCTTCGTCCTTGGTGACAAAGGCGCCGATGCCTGCATCCAGGCAGCGCCTCACGTACAGGTCGGTCGCCTGCCCGGTCAGCACCATGATCTTGGGCACTGGCTCCAGGCTCTGAAGCCGTTTGATGACCTCCATGCCGTCCAGGCCGGGCAAGCCGATGTCCAGCAGCACCACGTCCGGCCGTAGTTCGCGTGCTGCCTGAGCCACTTCGCTGCCATTGGCAACTTCACCCACGACGTGAAAGCGCTCCCGCTCGAGCAGCAGGCGCAGGGAGAGCCGGACAATAGGGTGGTCGTCGACGATCAGGACGGTAGTCATGAAGAAAACTCCTGTAGGGCTGTGGTCCGCTTCCTGGAACACTCAGGAATACGTCTGCAAGGGGGGTTATCGGAAGCGCTGCAAGATACGGCCATTCCCTACGTTTGGTAATGCCGAGTATAGAGTTGTTGAATAACCCTGTAGGTGTTGTTGAAAAATCCTACAAAAAACAGGGATGGGCACCGCCCGCGTGGCGTGGCGATGCCTATTTGCACAAGGCCTTTAGGCGCAAGCGGTATGAGGTTTGCGCACGCGCTGGGTCGAGGCGGGGTTGTTGGCCAGTGCTTGGCCGACCCGTGGCGGGCGTGCCAGCAACTGGCCGGAGCAGTTGGGGCAGCGGCCGTGCAGGCGGGTGTCGGCACAGGCACGGCAGAAGGTGCATTCGAAGGAGCAGATTAAGGCGTCTGGGCTATCACCCGGCAGGTCAGCGTCGCAGCACTCGCAATTGGGTCGTAATTCCAGCATTGGCGTAGCTCCAGGTGGCAGGGGGAACCTTGAGTCTGCTACGCCAGCGCTAACGCTGGCAATGCTCAGTCGCCAGGGCGAAAGAGGTGCGCGTGCCCGGCACGGTATAAGGCCGACTCGGCGAAAGGCGTGTCACCCAGTACATGGCCGACCAGAATCAGCGCAGTGCGGCGAAAATCCTTAAGTGCCACGCGTTCGACGATATCGTCAAGGGTGCCCCGCACCCAGTCCTGGTCCGGCCAGGTGGCGCGATGGACCACGGCAACCGGGCATTGCGGGCCGTAGTGCGGCAACAGTTCGCTGACAATACGCGGCAAGTTTTTTACGCCCAGGTGGATGGCCAAGGTGCTGCCATGGCGCGCCAGGTCGGCCAATTGCTCGCCGGGCGGCATCGGCGAAGTGTCGCCAAAGCGCGTGAGAATCACCGTTTGCGACACCTGTGGCAGGGTCAGCTCGCAGCCCAGCAGGGCCGCACTGGCGGCAGTGGCGGTGACGCCTGGGATGATCTGGTAGTCGATGCCCAGCTCACGCAGATGGCGGATCTGCTCGCCGATTGCGCCATACAGGCTCGGGTCACCGCTGTGCACGCGGGCCACGTCCTGGCCTTGCGCGTGTGCCGTGCGCATAGCACTGATGATCTGTTCCAGGTGCAGCTCGGCGCTGTTGATCACGGTCACGGCCTGGTGGCCTTCGAGCACAGCCGCGGGTACCAGCGAGCCGGCATAGATGATCACTGGGCACTGGCGGATCAGGCGCTGGCCCTTGACCGTGATCAGTTCCGGGTCGCCGGGGCCGGCGCCGATGAAGTAGACCGTCATGGAAAGTCCTTGCGATGAAAGGGATGCTGCGAATTATCGCCCGCAGGCCAAGGCGAGGGTAGCCGGCCCGAGTACTTGGCGTGCGACCCGCAGCCGGGCCGTGCCGAGGTGCTGGCTGGCCATGGCCAGCGCCGCGCTTTCTGCGACGCCCCAACAACCGCTGTGGGCATGGGCGATGACCGAGCGATGACTGAGCAGGGGTTCGTAGGGCTGAAGTTGCCCGGCATCGTACAGCAGCAAGGGCAGGCCAAGGCGTTTGGCAAGCTGCTGCAGGCCAGGTTCGTCAGCCTTGAGGGCGATGCTGGCGATACCGCGCAGTGCTGACAGCGCCAAGCCATGGTCAGCCAAGGCTTGGCGCAGCAGGTTTTCTAGGGTGTCCGCCGGGCACCCCCGGCGGCAACCAAAGCCGGCGTACAACGCCGGCAGGGTGGTGTCGAAAGCCATCAGGCCTGGCTAGAGCGGCGGTACAGCCACGCGCTGAGCAGGCCCAGGGCCAGCCAGAAGGCGGCGTTGGTCAGCCAGCTGGCGACCTTGAATTGGGCTTCCAGGGCTTCAGGGGCGAGGCTTTGATGCACCTCAGGTTGCGGTGCACCGATGACATGCGGCAGTACCAGCAATACGGCGCCCAGCGCTTTCACCAGCCAGTGGCGGGCAAATACCAACAGGGCCAGGCCCAGTGCGGTAGCGCTTGCGGTGCCGATCCACCAGGCCTGGCGTTGCCCCAGGTCAGCGGCAGCGGTGCCCGGCAGCTCTGGCGGCAGGCCCAGGGTAGGGGCCAGGCAGAACACGGCGAACCCCGCCAGGCCCCACAGGGCGCCGGTGCCCACGCGCTTCGGTTCACGCAGGCTGTACAGGGCGACCAGTATCAGCGCGAAGCCAACCGCCACCACCAGGTTGCCCCCGGTGGTGGACAGCACGCGTTGCCAGCCGTCTTCAGGCGACCAGGCTTCTGCGTTGTGTTCATGGGCAGCGGCCCCTTCAGCGCCGTGTTCGTGATGCTCGGCGACAGGGGCCGCGGATTCGTAAGTTTCTGCTTCAAGGATCAACGGGGCAACCCAGAAGCTTTGCAGCAGGGTCAGCAGCAAGGCCGCAAGCAGCCCGCTGAAGCCCGCAGTACGGGCAATGCGCATGATCATGGGGCGTACTCAGTGGCAGGGGAAGGCGGCGCTGTGGCGGGTGTCGTGCGCCGCGTTGTGCACGGCTTCGATGTGCGAGAAGCCGGCAAAGTACACCAGGCACAGGCCCAGCAGGCTGGCGCCGACGGCGATTACGACACGCTGACTGAGGGTGACGGGGGTGGCAATGCTGTGTTTGGCGCTGGTGACGGGCATGACGCGTTCCTCTGCTTTTTGTGGGCAACGGGAAAGCGCGGCAGCCCCGAACGTGATCCGCCCAGGGGAATGCGACAGCGCCCGCCCACCGCGGGGTGTTCATGAACGTCAGGCCGGTCTCCGGGCTCACGAGGAGGAGCAGGGCTCCTGAAAAGCGCCCCTTCCCATGCCCGATGACGCGGCACAGTGGTCTAGACGCTTCGCTCGCTTACCGTTGCGGGGGCAGCACCGGCTTGGTCGGGCCCTGATCGAGGGCTTGCGACGCACCGGTTTCCCGTTTCACCCCCTGAGGGGCACCTGAACGCGAGGCATTAGGAGACCACGAGGCAGGTTTTCCGTCAATTGCACAGCGGTGTGCGCGTGAAAAGTATTTCAGAAGTTGTAGGTGACGCGCCCGAAGTAGTAACCGCCGGTGAAGCCGTACGGCGAATAAGCCCCGTAGCCCTTGACCATGGTCTTGCTGCTGGGGGCTTGGCGTTCGGGATACACGTCGAACAGGTTGCGCGCGCCGATGGCCAATTCAAGGTCTTTGGTCAATTGGTAGCCAAGGTCAAGGTCGGTGATCCAGCGAGCCTTGTATTCTCGGTCCAGCGAGCGATCGTTGGCGGCATTCACCTCACGCCACGCGCCGTAACGAGTCAGCCCCAGGTTGACGCGATAGCGGTCCCAGCGCCAGTTGGCACCGAGTATCAGCTTGGTGTGCGGCTGAACGTCGGTGAGGAAGTTGCGCGCCTCCCGGTTCATCAGTTCATAGGGCGTGCCCAGGATGTTCACGCTCTGCTTGTAGTCGAGGATCTCAGTGTCGTTCCAGTTGAACGCGGCCGTCCACTTTAGCGAGCCGGCGCCGCCTAGGTCCTGGTCGTAGCTGCCCACCACGTCCAGCCCCTTGGTGCGGGTGTCGGCGCCGTTGGTGAAATAGCGGCCGCCAGAGGTCGAGTCGATGCCGCTGGCTAGCAGGGTATCCGTCACCTCTGGGCCGAGCAGGGTGCCGGTCAGGGTGATTCGGTCGCGCACGTTGATCAGGTAGGCATCGGCGGTGAACGCCAGCCGCTCGCTGGGCTGCCAGGTCAGGCCGAGGCTGTAGTTGGTCGATTTTTCCGGTTTGAGCGCTTCGGCCCCCAGCGCCTGAGCCGCTGCGCTGTCCACGGGTAGCACGCCGTAGTTGATCGACTGATATACCCCGTTCACCACACCGTAGGTAGTCGAGCGGGCACTGAACAGGCTGTTGGCCAAGGAAGGCGCACGGAAACCGTTGCTGACCGTGGCCCGCAGGGCCAGTTCGGGGGTGAATTCGTAGCGCGTGGTCAGCTTGCCACTGCGGGTGGCGCCGATGCCGCGGTCGTAGTGTTCGTAGCGCACGGCGGCGCCCCAGTACCACTGCGGCAGTGGGTGGAAGCCAACGTCCAGGTAGCCTGCATAGCTGTTGCGGCTGGCGCTGGTGGCCTCGGCTGGGGAGATACCATTGGTGACCTGCGCGCCGGAGGCCGCGCAGTTGCCGGGGCTGGCGCAATAACCGCCATCGGCCCAGCTGGCCCAGTCGCCAGCCTTGACCTGGTAGGTGTCGCGGCGCTGCTCCAGCCCCCAGGACACGTCCAGGGGCTTGCCGAGACCGATGTCGAAGGTGCGGTGCAAGTCGAGGTTGCTGGTCAGTTGCGAGGCGATCCACGTACCCGATTCGAAATGGTTCGGCGTGGCTTCGCCCAAGGACGGGTTCTGGTTGTTCCAGGTGCCTTGTTCGGCCTCGTTTCGGCCATAGGTGCTGGACAAGTCCCAGTCCCACTCGCCGACCAGGCCCTTGGCGCCGAGGGCGGCCTGGTAGTCGTGTTCTTCGATGTACCAGGTGGGCGTATAGCCGGCCGGGTAGCCATTAGGGCCGGTGGTAATGGTGTTGACGATGGTCGGCAGGCGGAAGTTCTGGCCTTGCTCGGCCTTACGGTAGGACCAGGTGCTGAACGAGTACAGGCTGAGTTCGTCGTTGACCGGCAGTTCTGCGTTATAGCCCAAGGTCAGCAGGTTGATCTTGGGGGTACCGTAGCCGCCGTAGGTGACCTTGCCAGCACGGTCGAACGCTTCGGCCTGGCTGTAGCCATTGGCGCTGGCCTTGTTGTCGTCGTTCTGGCTGCGCGCATCCAGGGCAAGTTGCAAGATGCCGTCGCGGCCGAGTTCGAAGCCCTTGTTCAGGCTTTGTTGAACGGTTTGCTTCTTGCCGTCGTAGCCTTGCCCAGCGGTGGTCACTGCTGTACCGCTGGCATCGGCTTTGAGGATCACGTTGATCACTCCGGCAATGGCGTCCGAGCCATACTGGGCGGCGGCTCCGTCACGCAGCACTTCAACGTGATCGATTGCACTGATCGGAATCAGATCGAGGTCGCTGGGTGCGGCGCCGGCATTGATGCCGCTGATATTCAAGGTGGCACTGGTGTGGCGGCGCTTGCCGTTGACCAACACCAGCACCTGGGCCGCATTGAGCCCACGCAAGCTCGGTGCGCGGGCCATGCCGCTGGCGTCCCAGCCGGTCTTTTCCGGCAGGGTCAGCGACGGCACGCTGGCATTCAGGGCTTCCATCAGGCCGGGCTTGCCGGTCTCTTGCAATTGCTTGGCGCTGATCACGTCGATGGGCACGGGGCTGGAGGTGACGGTGCGTTTTTCCGCACTGCGGTTGCCGGTGACGATCACCGTGCCCAATGCCGAGGCGGCGGGTTCGCTGGCGAGGGCGGTGGCGCTGTTGAGCCCTGCGAGCAGGGCAACGGGGAGCAGCGAGGCGGTGGTCAAAGGTTGCTTCATGCACAAAACTCCTTAACTGACGGCATGGCGCACTCAGGGCGCCTTGGCCGCGATCGCTTCGATTTCCACCAGGGCACCAGGCAATGGCAGGGCCACGACCTGGATCGCGGTTCGGGTTGGTTTGCGCGGCTGCTCGGCAGTGGCGAAAAACTCGGTGTACGCCGCCTGCAGGCCATCGAAGTCAAGGTGGCCGCCTTTGTCGGGGTCGCCCACCAGAAACACCCGCAGTTGCACGATGTCGCCCAGGTCCAGCGCTTGGCTGCGCAGGGCCGTGCGTAGCTTGTTGAGTACCGAGCGTGTCTGGGTCTCGGTATTGCCGAAGGCGGCACTGCTGCCCTTGGTCGCGTTCGGGTCGGCGATGTCCGGCAGGGTGCCACTGACGAATGTCAGGTGGCTGCCAGCGGGCACGGTCACCAGTTGCGAGATGGGGAAGCTCGAGCCTAGCGGGTCGATGCGTTTGATGCCTTCGGCCTTGGCGTTGAGGGTCAGGGCCATGAGTACTCCGGCTAGCAGAAGAAGACGTGGCATGGTCTGGGTTCCTTGTGTGGTTCAGGCCGCAACGCCGTGAGAGGTTTGGCTGGCGTGATGGGCGATGAGGCCGACCACACGCCGCGCCGATTCGGCGGCGCTGTTCTGCCAGATGCCAACGCCGCCATGGGCCAGGGCATCACTGGCGAGCCAGGTGCGGCCTTGCGGTTGGTTGAGGATGTCGTAACCGGGCTGGGCGACTTCGTCGTGGACGATCCACGGGCTTTCGCTGAACGGGATCTTCGACCAGTTCACCGCCAGCGGACGCCTGAGTTTGTGGCTGTGGCCAGGGTGCAGTGACTCGACTGCCTGGCGCGAGGAGGCGATCTGCGCCTGCAAGCCTTTGCCGGCGAACTGTTGCGCGACCTCGCCCGTGTTGTAGGTGGCGACCAGTACGCCCTGTTCGCTGTTAAGCCGGTCGCTGGGGTACCACAGGGTGCGAGCCTCGTGGTTGATGTAGGAGAGGCCGCCGTAAATCTGGAAGTCAGTCTCCCAGAACCGCGGCGATTGCCAGGCCACCTTGTTGGCCTTGTCACCCTCGGCCAGGCCGATGGCCTTGCGGAAGTCGGCGCTGAAGTTGGTGTCCAGACGCGCGAGCAGCGGCAAGGGCAGGGTGACGATCGCGTAGTCGGCAGTTTCGACGTGTTGCCGGCCGTTCTTGCGGTCGCGCCAAACCACACGGCTGCCTTGCTCGCCGGTCTGCACGCTAAGTACTTCGGCGCCCAGTTGCACGCTGTCCTTGACCTGGCGATAGAACGCCTTGGGGATCTGGTCCATGCCACCGACCGGCTGGAACATGGTGGAAGAGAATTCGGGGATTTCGTCGAACACCAGGGGCAACAGCAGGTTGCTGTCCAACAGTTGCTCCAGGGGCAGCGGCTGGCGCTGTATGGGCGTCTGGTCGCCGGCACCGGCGAAGCGGGTGTAGCCCGAGCGTACCGAGCCCCGGTACTGCTGCTGGGGGTCCAGGTCGCCATAGACCTTCAGAAAGTCCAGCAGTGCCTTGCGCTGAGGGGCGCTGAGGTCCTGGTCGAGGCTGTTGCGGCTGACACTGCGGGCCAGCAGCTCGCTGAAGTGGCCGCGGGTGTCGTTGACGGCCTGGCGCAACAGCAGCGGTGGTCGGTTGAGGTCTGGTTGGGCGAGTGCGTTGCGGCTGCTGTTGACCAGCACCTGCAGTTCGACGCCCAGTTCGCGGCAATAGCCGAGGATGGTCAGGTGGTGGCTGGGCAGGCGTGCAGCACCGGCGTTGAAGAACAGGCCCGTGTCGAATTCAACGGTTTGGCGGGAACCGTCGTTGTGCTCGATCGAGTCGCCTTTACGCAGCGTCCATACCCGGCCACCGACGCGCTCGCGGGCCTCCAGGACTTTCACGTTGAAACCGGCCTTGCGCAGCTCATAGGCCGATACCAGGCCGGAAATACCGGCGCCGACAATGACCACGGTTTTGCCATTACCGCCGTTGGTGGCCAGTTGCAGGGGCTGGAAGGTGCTAGCGAGGGCGTTTTGCCCGAGCATACCCAGGGTTGCCGAATAGCCGCCGAGGGCGGCGAGGCGGGTGATCAGGTCTCTG
This sequence comes from Pseudomonas sp. SWRI50, assembly GCF_014269095.1. NCBI lineage: Bacteria > Pseudomonadati > Pseudomonadota > Gammaproteobacteria > Pseudomonadales > Pseudomonadaceae > Pseudomonas > Pseudomonas sp. SWRI50. The sequence continues at coordinate 122,227 of NZ_JABWRW010000005.1, forward strand.
CGGGACAATCCCATGTCACGGTCTCCGAAAGGGCGATTCGGATGTGTGCAGCAGGTCAGTCGGGCCCATGACGCAGCCCGACGGTTGGCACAAATCCATTTGTGGTGCATGTCTGAGGTGTTGCAGGGCCGGTGAGATCGGCGACGCTCGGTCTCACCGGCATTAGAGGCATCAAGGTGGACTAAGCCGTCCGCGCGCTACGCCCAGCCTCCCGCTGCGCCACCAACCCGCGAATCCGCGGAATCAGTTCCTGGCCATACTCCACCGCATCGCGCAACTGATCGAACCCGCGGAACAGGAAGGTGCTAACCCCCAGTTCGTAGTACGCCAGCGCGGCCTCAGCCACCTGGTCCGCCGTCCCTACCAGCGACGTCGAGTTGCCCGCACCGCCGCCCAACGCGGCAATCTCGGTCCACAGCCGGGTGTCATGCACCTTGCGCTGGCTGGCCAACTGCACCAGGCGCTCTGAGCCGGCGTTGCTCTTGCCGAAGTTCTTTTCGCGGCGGTTGCCCTGGCGGATGCCGATGCGCGTCTGGGCATCGGCCAGAATGCGCTCGGCACGGTCCCAGGCTTGCTCCTCGGTAGCCCCCAGGATCGGCCGCAGCGACAGGCTGAAGCGGATGTGCTTTTCACGCCCATAACGGGCTGCAGCCTTGCGCACCTTGGCAATACGCTCGCGCACCTGCTCCAGCGGTTCGCCCCACATCATGTACACATCGGCATGCTTGGCGGCCACTTCGACGGCTGCATCCGAAGCACCGGAGAAGTAGATGGGCAGCTGCTGCACGGGCTTGACCAGGGTCAGGTTGTCTTCGACCCGGTAGTGCGTGCCGTTATGGTCGAACGGTTCGGTGCGGGTCCAGGTGTCGCGCAGCACCTGCAGGTACTCGTCGGTACGGGCATAGCGGGCGTCCTTGTCGAGGAAGTCGCCGTCGCGCTGCAGGTCGCCGCTGTCGCCGCCGGTGATGACGTTGATCGAGGCGCGACCACGGCTCAACTGGTCAAGGGTGGCGAACTGGCGAGCGGCGAAGGTAGGGGCCTGAAAGCCCGGGCGGTGCGCGACCAGCAGGCCGATGCGCTCGGTCAATGCGGCGACGTAGCTGGCCAGGATCAGCGAGTCGGGTGCGCTGGTGTTGACCGCCAGCAGCGCCTTGTCGAAGCCGCCGTACTCCTGGGCCTGGGAAAATGCCTTGATGAAGTCAAGGTCGACCAGCGGGCCACGTGGTGCCTGTGATTCGCTACCTTCCTGGGGGCCGATGAGGCCAATGAATTCGAGGCTCATGGAACAGAACTCCTTGTTGGGGTGGGCTCAGGCAACGGCCGGCTGGGTGCGGCGCTGGGTGTTGCGGTTTTCCGGCACGCTGAGGCCAAAGTTGTCACGCAGGGTGGTGCCGGTGTACGCGCTGCGCACCAGGCCACGGGCCTGCAGCAGCGGCACCACCTGCTCGGTGAAGGACTGCAGGCCGTCGGGGAGCAGCGCGTTGATGATGAAACCGTCGGCGGCGCCCTGTTCGAACCAGTGCTGCAGGGCATCGGCTACCTGTGCCGGGGTGCCGACGAAGTCGCGGCGGGGGCGCGAGAAGCGCAGCGCCAATTCGCGAAGGGTCAGGCCTTCGTCGCGGGCCAGTTGTTTGAGCTGGTCCGAGGTGCCCTTGTGGCTGTCGTTGCCTAAAGTGCCGAGGTCGGGGAAGGGCGCGTCCAGGTCATGCTGGCTGAAGTCGTAGTCGTTGAACGGGCGGCCAAGGGCAACCAGTGCGTCCTCGATGCTTACCAGGTCCACGGCCTGCTGGTAGCGCTGCTCGACTTCCTCGGCGTCACGGCCAACGATAGGGCGGATGCCGGGCAGGATGAACAGCGCGTCGGGGTTGCGACCATGGCGTGAGGCGCGTTGCTTGAGGTCTTGGTAATAGGCATGGGCGTCGTCGAACGACTCGGGGCTGACGAAGAGGGCGTCGGCGTTCTGTGCCGCGAAATTGCGACCTTCTTCTGACACGCCCGCCTGGAAGATCAGCGGTTGCCCCTGCGGTGAACGTTGGATGTTCAGCGGGCCCTTGACCTTGAAGAACTCGCCCTGGTGGCCCAAGGTGTGCAGCTTGGCCGGGTCGAAGAACTGCCCGCTTTGTTTGTCACGGGTGAAGGCATCGTCTTCCCACGAGTCCCATAACCCCTTGACCACATCCACGTGTTCGCGAGCGATTCTGTAGCGCACAGCATGGGGCGGGTGTTCGGCCTTGCCGAAATTGTCGGCGGTGCCCGAAAGCCACGAAGTGACTACGTTCCAGCCGGCGCGCCCGCCGCTGATCAGGTCCAGCGAGGCGAACTGGCGCGCTACCTGGAACGGCTCGGTGTAGCTGACGGTGACCGTGGCCACCAGGCCGATGTGCTCGGTCACCGCAGCCAACGCCGAGAGGATGGTCAGCGGCTCGAAACGGTTGAGGTAGTGAGGGCTGGAGCGGGCGTGGATGTGCAGGCTGTCGGCGATGAAGGCGAAGTCGAACTTCGCTGCCTCGGCCAACTTCGCCTGCTGTTTGTAGAAACCAAAATTGACGCTGGCATCGGCAAGCGCCTGAGGGTGGCGCCATTCGCCCCAGCCGTGGCCGACGCCATGGATCATGGCGCCCAGGCGGATCTGTCGTTTGCTCATGGGAATACCTGTGGGTTGTGCTGCAAATGGAATCGATACCGCCATGCGTCACCGCGCGCGGGGGCGCCGGTGAAGCAGGGTGGGAGATAGGGAAGGGTCATGCGTGCAAGGCTCCTGGCGTGGTCGTGGTGGACGGCCTCCGCCAGGAATGGGGTCGGTCTGGAGTGACCTTAGCGGGTATGGGGTGAGGTTGTGAAAGGCTTTGTGGTTCTATGCTAATTATGTTTTTTAGTTATTTATTGATATTCCATAAATGCAAATAAATAATATTGAGTCATGACTTATGCGGCGGCTCTGTGCCCAGGGATGGCCGCGATCAGTTCACGGGTATAGTCACTCGTTGGCCGATCGAACACCGCGTCTACCGTACCTTGCTCCACCACCTGCCCTTGGCGCAGCACCAGTACGTGGTCCGCCATGCTCGCCACCACTGCCAGGTCATGGGACACCAGCACATAGGCGATCCCCAGTTCGCGTTGCAATTCATCCAGCAGCGCCAGGATCTGCGCCTGCACCGAGACATCCAGTGCACTGACCGGCTCGTCGAGCAACAGCAGCTCGGGTTGCAGGGCCAATGCCCGGGCAATGGCCACGCGCTGGCGCTGGCCACCGGACAGCTCGCGGGGCAGGCGGTCCAGGTAGCTGACGGGCAGGTGCACGCGTTCGATCAGCTCACGGGCCGCCTGTTCCAGCGCGGGGCCTTTGAGCAGGCCGAACGACACCAGGGGCTCGACGATGCTGTCGAACACCGTGAAACGGGGGTCAAGGGCCGCGAACGGGTTTTGCTGGACCAGCTGCATGCGCCGGCGCAAGGGCCGAAACGCCCGCCAGCCAAGGCCGGTAACGTCTACCTGGTCGAACAGAATGCGGCCTTGGCTGGGCGCCTCCAGGCCAAGCGCGATGCGCAGGGTGGTGCTCTTGCCAGAGCCGGACTCGCCGACGATGGCCAGGGTCTGGCCTGGGTGCACCTGCAGGCTGAGGCCCTGCAGGGCGACGAAGCGGTTGTCCTGGCCCTTTGTCTTCGGCAACCCGAATGTCTTGCCGATACCCTCTAGGCTCAGGATCGGTTGCGTACCTGGCGTCAACGGCCGTGGTCGGCGGCGATGGCTAAAGGCGGGCGCTGCAGCAAGCAAGTCACGCGTATAGGGGTGCTGTGGTGCCTGGACCACCAGGCGAGGCGGGCCTTGCTCGACCAGCTCACCCTGTTTCATCACCAGCAAGCGGTCGGCGCGGTCGGTGGCCACGCCCAGGTCATGGGTGATGATCAGCAGCGAGATGCCCCGTTCGGCAACCAGCCGTTGCAAGTGATCGAGGATCTTGCGTTGCACCGTCACGTCCAGTGCGCTGGTGGGTTCGTCGGCGATGATCAGGCGTGGGTTGCCGGCCAGGGCTATGGCGATCAGTACCCGTTGGCGCATGCCGCCCGACAGTTCGTGCGGGTATTGGCGGGCGCGCAGGGCCGGCTGGTCCAGGCCGACCTGGCCCAGCAGCGCCAGCACATCGGCGTCGAGGCTGCGGTAGCGGCGGCCGTGGGCCAGGGCCAGTGCTTCGCCGATCTGCTGGCCAACGCGCAGTGTCGGGTTGAGGCTGACCATCGGGTCCTGGGGTACCAGGCCGAGGGTACGGCCGCGCAGGTGGCGCTTCTGCCGTTCGCTGGCGTGCGCCACGTCGATGCCATCGACCCACAGTTGGCCGCCATCGACTCGGGCAGTGCCCGGCAGCAAGCCAAGCAGCGCGTTGGCCAAGGTCGACTTGCCCGAACCGGACTCACCGACGATGGCCACGGTCTCGCCCTGGGCCATGGAGAACGACAGGTGTTTGACTGCCTGGGTGGTATGGCCGCCAGCGTGGTAGCTGACGCTGAGGTCGCGCACGGCGATCAGGGGGTGTTGGCTCATCGATGGTGCTCCTCGAAGGTACGGGCGAGATGGTTTAGGCTGAACACCACGGCGACCACGAACAGGCCCGGTAGCAGCGACACCCACGGGGCAGTGATCAGAAAGTGGCGGCCGTTGGCGATCAGCGTGCCCCATTCTGCTGCCGGGGGCGCCGCGCCAAAGCCGAGGAAGCTCAGGCCGGCGGTGGCCAGGATCGCGGCGCCGAAGTCCAACGTGGCAAGCACCGCGACCGGCCCCCAGGCGTTGGGCAGGATGTGCCGCAGCAAGGTGCGGCACCAACTGGCGCCCCCCAGGCGCGCGGCTTCGACATAGGGTAAGGTCTTGACCCGCAGCACCTCGGCGCGGGTGGTGCGGGCAAAGCCCGGGATGATGCCCACGCCGACGGCGATCGCCACAGGCACCGTACCGAAGCCGATGGCGGTGACAATCGCCAGAGCCAGCAGCAGACCAGGCAGGGCCAGCAGCACATCGATCACACGCATCAGCGCCGCGTCGACTCGCCCTCCGGCAAACCCCGCCAATACCCCCAAACCAAGGCCACCGGCCAGGGCGATGCCCACCGCCAGCAGTGCCGCTTGCACTGACAGGCTGGCGCCGTACACCACGCGTGTATACAAGTCGCGGCCCAGTTCGTCGGTACCGAACCAGTGCGCGGCACCGGGCGCGGTCAGCTTGGCCGCAGGCGAGGTGGCATAGGGGTCGAAGTGGGTCAGCCACTGCGGCACCACGGCGGCGGCCAGCGCAAACAGCACCACCAGCAGCGCCAGGGCGAAACCAGGGCGCGATAACAAAGGTGCCACTGCCTGGCCCAAGCGCTGCACGCGGGTGCGGCGCTTCCAGGGGGTGGCGGGTGCGGCGGCACGGAACGGGCGGGTATCGGTGGTCATGGTCAGGTCACCTTCGTGGCATGCGTGATGCGGGGGTCAAGGTAGGGGTAGAGCAGGTCGACGATCAGGTTAACCATCACGAAGGCCGCCGCCGATACCGCGACGATCGCCAGCACCACCGGGATGTCCTGGCGCAACACCGCTTCCTGGGCCAGCCGACCGACCCCGTTGCGCGAGAAGATGGTCTCAACCAGCACGGCGCCGGACACGGTATTGCCCACTTGCAAGCCCACCAGGGTAAGAATCGGCAGGGCCGCGTTGCGCAGCGCGTGCCGGGCCTGCACCTGGGCGCGGCTCAGCCCCTTGGCGAACGCCGTGGCGATGTAGGGCTCGTGCCACACGCCTTGGAAACCGCGTTGCAGCACCTGGGCATAGACTGCGGCGCTGGGGATGGCCAGGGTCACGGCTGGCAGCACCAGGCTGGCGAAGCCTTGGCTGCCGGTGGCCGGGAACCAGCCCAGGCCGAAGGCGAAGACCTGAATCAGCAGCAGCCCCATCCAGAACACCGGCACCGAGAACCCCAGTGAAGGCACGCGCGACAGCGCCACCTTCAGCGGCCGCCATTGCAGGTACGCGGTGAGGTAGGCCAGGCCGATACCGGACAGCAACGACAGCACGATGGCCAAGCCGGCCAGTGACAAGGTCTGCGGCAGGCGCTCGGCCAGTAGCTCGGTCACCGGCCTGTTCAGCGACAGCGAACGGCCCAGGTCGCCTTGCAGCGCGCGCCACAGCAAGTCGAAGTACTGCTCGAAAATCCCCTGGTCCAGCCCGTAGTAGGCGCGCGCCTTGGCCAGGTCTTCAGGTGACAGGCCGTCGGCCTCCATGCCCGAGGCGCTGAGCATGATCGCCAAGGTGTCCCCTGGCAGCAGGTAGAGGATGAAGTAGGTAATGGTGTAGGCCCCCCACAGCACCAGCAGCGCCTGGCCGATGCGCCCGATCAGGTAGCGGTTCATGGCTGGGCGACCTGGATATCGCTGAGGAACGCAAAGCCCTCGGCGGTCCAGCGGAAGTCCTTGACCCTGGGCGCGGTGGCGGCCTGCCAGACACGCTCGTATAACGGGAACGCCGAGGCCTGGTCGATGAGCAGGTCCTGCAGTTGGCCGTAGGCCTGGGCACGCTGAGCGTCGTGGGTGGCGGTAATGCCATCGTCGAATAGCGCCTGGGCCTGGGTCAGGGTCTGGGGCTCATAGGTATTGGTGGCGAGGGTGGCACTGTTGGCGGCGCGCGGGTCGAGGATGGTCTGGAGGATGATCGGGTCGGCGCGGGTCATGTAGGTGGAGGTGAGGTCGTAGTTACCCGACGCATTGCCTGCGACCCATTCGGCGCGGGTCAGTACATTGAGCTTGAGGTCGATGCCCACCTTGCGCAGTTGGTCCTGGATCAGCACGTCGCCAGCGCTTTCGGCCGGCGTTAGGTTGTAGCGCAAGGTCAGGCGCTTGCCATCCTTGTGCCGATAGCCATCATCGCCCTTGCTCCAGCCGGCGGCGTCGAGCAAGCGCTCTGCGCCTTGTGGGTCGTAGGCGAGCTTGTCGGCCTGGGCCTTGAAATACGGGGTGGTGATGTCATAAACCCCGGACACCACCGGGAACTCGGCGTTGTAGACGGTGTGGGCGTAGCTGGTACGGTCGATGGCTTTCTGCAAGGCCAGGCGTACCTGGCGATCACCCAGCAACCGGTCGTTGCGGGTGTTGGGGTAAAGGTTCAGCGCCGGGCCTGGCAGCGAGCGGCTCTGAATGGTCGCACCCTTGGCCTGGAACAGCTTCAGGTCGACTTCGGAGAAGGGGTTGCGCGGCCAGAGGATGTCGGCCTTGCCCTGCAGGAACAGGCCGTTGCGCACGCTTTCTTCGGGGATATAGCTGATGTCCACGGCATCCAAGTGGGCCGCGCCGGGGTTTTTCACGTTGGCCGAGGCCCAGGCGTAGTCAGGGCGTTTCACCAGGCGTGCGCCGACTTCCGGGGTGTAGTGCTCAAGTACGAATGGGCCAGTGCCGATGATCTTGCCCAGCGAACGCTCTTGGGCGCTGAGCGCGTAGGACGCGGGCGCCAGGATGGCCAGGTTGGTGGTCGAGGTGGCTTGCAGGAACCCGGCATTGGGGCGGGCGAGCACCAGGCGCACGGTGAAGTCGTCGACCACGTCGGCGTGGTCGTAGCCCGCGAGGTAGGTCGCGCCGAAGGTGGCGGGCAACTGCGTGGCGAAGGCTTTGTTGGTGTCGAAGGCCGTCTTCACGGCGTGGGCGTCGAAGCGCTCGCCGTTACTGAAGCTGACGTCCTGGCGCAGGTGGAAGGTGTAGGTGAGGGCGTCATCGCTGACCTCCCAGCTTTTTGCCAGCCAGGGGATGATGCGGCCGCTATCCGGGTCCTGGTCGGTGAGGGACTCGGCGACATTGCGCAGCAGCACACGGTGTTCGAGCCAATAGACCTGGAAGGGGTCGACGCTGACCAGGGTGGTGTTGTCGCCCCAGAAAGCGATGTTGAGGGTTTTGCTGGTGTCCTCGGTGGCGGGGGAGCAGCCGGTGAGGGTCAGCACCAGGGCGCAGGCGCTAAGCAAGTGGCGGGCACGGGGGAGTGGCGGCATGGGGCGTTCCTTCTGATGTAATTGGGTTGCCGGGGCTGGCCTCTTCGCGGGCAAGCCCGCTCCTACAGGTACCGCGGTGTACCTGATGGATGTGGGAGCGGGCTTGCCCGCGAAGAGGCCAGCCCAAGCAGCAGCGGTCTGCCAGTCAGTCCTGGTAGTCACGCCCCTCACGGTCCAATTGGCGGATCAGCGCATCCCAATGGCGCTGAATCCCTTCGCCAAGCCCGTCGGAAAACCGTTTGGACTGCTCGTGCACCTTGGCAATCGCCGCCGGTGCCGCATGCAGCAGTTGGTCATTGCCGCCGGCCTGCGCTGCCACCTGGATGTTGCACGCCCGCTCCAGCCCATGCAGCTCGCGGAACGCATGCTCGACACTGACCCCGCCGGTCAGCAGGCCGTGGTTGCGCAGGATCAGGATGTTGCTGTCACCCAGGTTGGCAACCAGGCGCTGTTGCTCGTCCAGGTCCAGGGCGACGCCTTCGTAGTCGTGGTAAACCACCCGGCTGTAGTAGGCCAGCGCATGCTGGGAGATCGGTAGCAGGCCATCCCGCTGGGCGGACACGGCGGCGCCGTCGCGGGTGTGGGTGTGCAGCACCGCCTTGAGGTCGTGCCGCGCGCGGTGAATGGCGCTGTGGATGACGTAACCGGCCTGGTTGATGCCTAGACCAAGTGGGTCGTCGATGATCGTGCCGTCGACATCTACCTTGACCAGGTTGGAGGCGGTAATTTCATCGAACAGCAAGCCAAAGGCGTTGATCAGGAAGTGCTCGTCTGGCCCGGGCACCCGCGCCGAAAAGTGCGTGTAGATGTGGTCGGTCCAGCGGAACAATGCCGCCAGGCGATAGGCGGCCGCCAGTTTTACCCGCACCTCCCATTCCTCGGCACTGACCCGCTGGCGAACGGTGTTTGCTTGTGGGGATACGACAGACAATGAACTCATGGTGTGCTCCAGAAGAGAAGGTCAGTAGCCACGCTGGATATCGACCAGGTTGCGCAGCGGCGCCTGCTCGCGATAGCGGGCGAAGTTGTCGAGGAAGGCGTCGAGCAGCGCGGGGTAGCCGTCCTCGGAAATCGCCGACGTGTGCGGCGACAGGAATACGCGGGGGTGGTGGTACAGCGGGTGGCCCGCCGGCAACGGTTCCGGGTCGGTGACATCGAGGCTGGCGCGGCCGATCAGCCCGCTGTCGAGTGCTTCGAGCAAGGCCTGTTGGTCCAGTAGGGCGCCGCGGGCGATGTTGATCAGGTGCAGGCCGGGCTTGGCCTGGGCCAGCACCTGGCGGTCGATCAGGCCACGTGTGGCTGGGGTCAGCGGTGCGGCGATGACCAGGTGATCGCTGCCTGCGAACAGGTGCTGCAGGCGCTCGACGCGCTCGACACCGGGCACTTCGGCAATCGGCTGCCCAGGGCGGTTCAGTGCCAGCACGCGCATGCCGAGCGCGGTGGCCTTGCGCGCCAGGCTCTGGCCAATGCTGCCGAAGCCGAAGATGCCCAACGTGCGGCCGCGCAACGGCGCCAAGGGCGTCAGGCGCCAGTCGGCGTCCTTCACCCACAGCCCCGGCAGTTGCTTGGCGGCGGCAAACACCAGGGCCAGGGCAAACTCTGCGACCTGCTCGGCGTTGGCGCCCTTGCCGCTGGTCACCGGCGGCCCCTGGAATACCCAGTCGGGGTAGAAGTCGATGCCCGACGACACCACCTGCACCCAGCGCAGCGACCAGGGCCAGCCTGGCGGCGGGGTATCTACGCGGTTACCGCGAATATTGATCGGGCGCACGATGAACACATCGGCAGGCACATCCACGTGCAACTGGCCGGGGGCGAGGTCGATGACTTCGTGGTCGGGCAGGTGTTCGCGCAGGTAGTGGTTGGCCTGAGGGTCAAGCTGGCTGGCAATGATCGAGTGGCTCATGCTGCCACCTCCGCCAGTGCGCTGCGCCCAACCTGGGCCAGCACCACATCGTCCTGGGGCGTGTGGATGCGGCTGCACAGCACGTCACGGTAGTGCCGCTCCAGCGGGTTGCGGCGGGACAGGCCAGGGTTGCCGGCAGCCTCGATGGCCAGCTCGACCGCCTGGATGGCGTTGCGACTGACCAGGTGTTTGATCTGCCCGGCATGGCGCGGGTCAATGTGCCCGGCGACGGCCGAGTCCAGCAGGCTGCGGTTGGCGAACAGCAGGGTATCGATGCGCCCGACTACCTCCTGGAAGCGCGGCAGGCTCGCCAGCGACGCACCCAGGTTGGAGGGGGCGCGGTCGTTGAGAAACTGCAGCAGCCAGTCACGCGCGGCCTGGGCGACGCCGTCGTAAAGTGCCGGCAGCAGCACCGACATCCACAGCAGGCCGGTGCCCTCGAGTTCGGGCTGCGGCGCGCTGGCAGGGCTGACACTGACGGCGTGGTCCAGCGGGATCAGCACGTCGTCAAAGCGCACCTCGTGGCTGCAGGTGGCGCGCATGCCCAGGTGGTCCCAGTCTTCGACGATGCTGATGCCGGGCGTGTCCTTGTGCACCAGAAAACCACCGACCAGCGGGTCTTTATCGTCGCTGCGCGCCCACACCAGGTACCAGGTCAGGCCGTAGCTGCCGGTGGAGTAGATTTTGCGCCCAGACAGCCGCCAGCCTTCAGCGGTGCGCCGCGCGACGGTGGCCGGCAGGCCGCCACGGGCCGGCGTGCCCAGTTCGGGTTCGACACGAAAAGCATTGATCAGCGCACCGTTGGCCACCGCGTCACGGGCGACCTGCAAGCGCAAGTGCTCGGGCCAGCGGGCTTCGTCCTGCAGGCGAAAGTGCTGCAGGTACTGCATGACCAGGATCAGCGCCGTGGAGGGGTCGCCCTTGCCAACGGCGGCAACCACCTGGCGCGCAGTGGCCAGGTCGGCCCCGCCGCCACCCAGGGCGCGGGGCACGGTCAGGCTGAGCAGGCCGTGGCGGTGAAGCAAGCTGAAGTTGTCGGCGGGGAACTGACCGCTGCGGTCATAGCGCTCGGCGTTGGCAGCAAGGGCCTGGGTCAGCTCGGCAAGAGCAGCGGTGGATGGGGGGTGACTCATGGAGTATTCATCCCTGGAACACGGTGGGTTTCTAAGACCGTATTCGTCTGGATGAGCGCTGTAAAAGTCTTTTTAGTTCTATGCTAATTATTTGTTTGTAGAATTTAAATAATCTCTACTATGCAAATATTTTATTATGTGTGGTCTCCTGCTGTGGGCGCGGCCTACAGCCTGTTCCCGGCAATCTCACCAAACAGCTCCACCGGCTCCTGCAGGTTGCCCAGGTACCGTGGATGGAACAGCCACAAGTCCACCTGCGGCTTGAAATCCGTCACGTTGACCACATCCAGTGCATCCCGATGGCGGCTGCTCTGCAGCAGCGGCTCGGGCACCAAACCCAGCCCTTGCCCGTTGGCGACCAGGCCCAGTTGCAGGTCGGTGCCAAAGGTTTCCAGGTTGATCGACAGGCTTAGCCCTTGTTCGCTCAAGGCCCGCTGCAGCCCCGCACGAAAACCGCAGCCGTCGGGGTTGAGCACCCAGCCGCGGGTGTAACAATCCTTGAGCTTGTAACTGCGCTTGCTGGCGCTGCCCTTGGCGGCCACCACGCGCAGTGGCATACGCGCAATGGAGCGGCTGGTGATGCCCTCAGGGAAGATTTTGCCAGGTGGGAACAGCGCGGCAGCGGCGTCGAGCTCGCCGTTTTCCATACGGGCGATCAAGCTGCTGCCCCAGCCGCTGGTGACCTGGGTGCGCAACACCGGGTAGGTGTCGCGAATCTGCGCCAGGGCGTCGAGCAGCACCACGTCCCCCAGGGTTTGCGGCACGCCCAGGCGCAACGTGCCTGACGGGGCGCCGTCATTGGCGACCAATTCACGCAGTGAGTCGATCTCCCGCAGGATCGCCTTGCACTGCTCATACACGCGCAGGCCCATTGGCGTTGGCTTCAGCGGTTTGGTGTTGCGGTCGAGCAGGGTGGCGCCGAGGTCTTCCTCGAAGTTCTGCACGCGACGGGTGATGGCCGGCTGGGTCAGTTGCAGGGCCTCGGCGGCGAGGTTGGTCGACTGGCAACGGATGACCGCCACGAAGGCGTCCATGTCATCGATTTTCATATTCGGCGCTCACATATTGGGGCTGTGGGACATACCTTGGAAGAATAATCCTCATTGTGCGGATTGTCACAGCGCCCGATGCATCAGTGCCTTGCCGTCAGGCGCTTTCGCGGGCTACCAGTTCGCAGGCGAGCAGGTTCAACCGTTGCACTTCACCCTCATGCGCGATGGCGCCCAGGTGTTGCAGGACGCGCAAGGCCGCCACCTCGCCAATCTCCCGCGAGGGCGGCCGCAACGTAGTCAGGCTGGGCAGCAGCATGTCGGCGAAGGGGTAGTCGCCAAAGCCGACGATCGCCATGTCATCCGGTAGTCGCAGCCCCGCACGTTGGCCGGCCAGCACCGCGCCGGCAGCCAGGTTGTCATTGGCAAAGATGATCGCCTCGGGGCGTGGCGTGCGGCGGATCAGCGCCTCCATTGCCTGTTTGCCTGCCTCGAACGGCGCGCAATCGGCGGAGGGCACAAACACCCAGGGTTCAAGACCGGCCTCGGCCAAGGCCTCGATGTACCCGTCACGCCGCTCTAACGCGCTCAAGTCGCCGGCTGCGCTGTTCTGCACGAAGGCGATGCGTCGATGCCCTTTTTCCAGCAAGTAGCGGCACGCCTGCACGCCGACCTGGTGATGCAGAAAACCGACCTGCAACGGCGCCCGCTCGGGGCGGTAATCCCAGATCTCGACCACGGGCACGTCAGCTTCGGCCAGCATCTTTTCAGTCGCCGTGCTGTGGAAATGGCTGGTGACCACCAACGCCGCCGGCGACCAGCCGAGGAACGCACGCACCGCACTCTCTTCCTGTTCTTCGCTGAAGTAGCTGGACGCCAGCAGCAACTGATAGCCATGGCGGCTGAGGGTGTCGCTGAAGGCCTGAATGGTCTGGGCAAAGATCGGCCCCGAGATGTTTGGGATCACCATGCCGACAATTCGCCCGCGCGCCGAGGCGAGGCCCCCGGCGACCAGGTTGGGAACGTAGCCCAGCGCCTGCACAGCGGCCTCTATGCGCTCACGCAGAGGCGGTGAAACCTGCTCAGGCTGGTTGAAGTAACGCGACACGCTGATCGCCGATACGTCTGCCGCGCGCGCCACGTCGGCCAGGGTGGCGCGGCCTGCACCACGGCGCTTTCGGGGGGAATCCTTGGCTTGGCTCACAGGGTCGCCTCATCGGGAAATGGCGCGATGGTAGCGCTAACGCAATGGCGCCTGGCAAATAGCTTTATTGCATATCAATCTGACTTTTAAGTATTTGACGTGCTAAGCAGCGCCCTCTGATACTTGCTCATGTTAGCGCTAACAAGCGCTGCTGTTGGCAAGCGCCTGCCACTCGCACGAGCGAGACCAGACAACCACAGCACCCTCCGTGTCGGCCCGTGAACGTGGGCCTGGTCTGGTCCCATAAGGCAGTGAGCAGCATGCAGACAACTCCGTTTCCTACTACACAACGCCGGCCGCTGGCAGCGGCCATTTTGTTGGCCGCGTTCGGCCAGGGCGCCCAAGCCGCCGAACCTGCCGAGAGTGCGCCGCAAGCGACGGCCCTCGGCGCGGTGACGGTCACGGCCACTCGCCGTGAAGCCAGCCTGCAAGAAGTCCCGGTGGCGGTTTCGGTGATCGATGGCGAGCAGCTCGAGCGTGACAACCGCAACAACGTGGCCAGCATCGTCCAGCAGGTGCCGACACTCAACTACCGGGCAGGCGCCTCGAACAAGGACACCTCGCTGTTCATCCGGGGCGTCGGCACCATTTCGACCTCCCCAGGCGTCGAGCCCACCGTGGCCACCGTGGTCGATGGCGTGGTGTTCGGGCGGCCGGGCCAATCTACCCTCGACCTGCTCGACCTGGAGCGCATCGAAGTGCTGCGTGGCCCGCAGGGCACGCTGTTCGGCAAGAACGCGTCGGCCGGCGTGCTGAACGTGGTCAGCAAGGCCATCCCCGAGCAAACCCGCGGCTACGTGGATTACTCGCACTTTGGCGGTGGCGATGAAAACCGCCTGCGCTTCGGCATTGGCGGGCGTCTCAGCGAACAGTTCAAGGGCTCGCTGAGCACCTTGTGGGGCGATTACGACGGCAATGTCGAAAACGTTGCCAATGGCCACGACGTCAATGGTTACCAGCGCAAAGGTGCCCGCGGCAAGCTGGAATTCGAACCCAACGAAGACCTGCGCCTGACCTTGATCGCTGACTACATGAAAGGTGAAGACACACTCCCCAGCGGTGTGATCACAAGCGCCAGCACAGCATTTGCCAACCAACTGCGCCCGGTCACCCCTAGCGCGCACAACCGCGATATCAACAGTGACTTCAAGACCCACGTCGAAGACGAGAACCAAGGCTTGTCGGCCCAGCTTGATTGGCAGCTGGGTGACTACACCCTGACCTCGATCAGCGCCTGGCGTGGCTGGGACAACACCCAGTACCAGGACGGCGACCGCCGTGCGTTGCTCCCCGTGACCGCGTCCCATGACAAGGGCACGGTGGACTACGACCAATACAGCCAGGAGTTTCGCCTGACCTCGCCCAAAGGGCAGTTCAACGAGTACGTGCTCGGCGCCTTCTACATGCACGGCACGTCCAACGAAACCTACCAGCGCCTGTCGGTCAACGGCGGCGTGGCCAACACGGGGCGGGCAGATTACTCAACGACCAACGACAGCGTCGCGCTGTTCGGTGAGAACACCTTCAACTTCACCGACGACTTGCGCGCCATCTTCGGCCTGCGCTGGACCCACGACGACCTGGAGTACGACCACCGCCGGGTCTCCAGCTCGGCCACCGCGGTCACCGGCATCCAGCCTTCGACCGCCAGTTCCGGCTCGGTGGACGAGGACGGTTGGAGCGGGCGCACCGGCCTGCAATACGACTTCAACGACAACCTCACCGGCTACGTCACCTATTCGCGTGGCTACAAAGGCCCGGCCTACAACGTGTTCTTCAACATGCAGCCGCGCGACACCGGCGCCCTCAAGCCTGAAACCTCCGACGCATATGAAGTCGGCCTGAAGAGCACGGCGCTGGACAACCGGCTGACCGCCAACCTGGCGGTGTTCCACACCGACTACGACGACTACCAGGCCAACTTCTTCGACACGGTGGCCAATCAGGTGGTAACGCGCTTGGTCAACGCCGGCAAGGTCAAGACCCAGGGCGTGGAACTGGATGCCAGTTTCCAGGCGACGTCGCAGCTGAAGTTGAGTACTGCCGTGGCCTACACCAAGGCCCGTGTCGACCACTTCAACTGCCCGGCAGGGGCCGCGGCCAACTGCAACATCGACGGTGGCCACCTGCCGTTTACCCCGGACTGGAAGACCTACGTACGTGCCGACTACGTGATCCCGCTGGACAACGGCCTGGATGTCGAGCTTTCCAGCGACTACAGCTGGCAGGATTCGGTGCAGTTCAGCCTGGACCAGAACCCAGACACCGTGCAGGGCGCCTACGGCATCTGGAACGCCAGCATTGCCCTGGCCGACTACAACGACGGCTGGCGTGTGGCACTGCTGGGCAAAAACCTGGGTGACAAGTCGTATGCGCAGATGCTGGCCAGCGGTGGCGATTACATCTACCGCTCGGTACCACGCGACGACGGGCGCTACTTCGGCGTGCAGTTGCGCAAGGATTTTTGAGTAATCGCCCTCTAGAGCTAAAGCAAAACTTATTGATTTCGCAGGGCCGTGTGGGAGCGGGCTTGCCCCGCGAACACCGGCAAAGCCGGTGCCATGCACCGCGGGGGACCATTCGCGGGGCAAGCCCGCTCCCACAGTCTCCAATGTCCTATCACAGGGCTATGCAAACCCCATCAAGGAGATCGACATGAGCCGTCAACTGAGCCTGGGCGCCTTCCTCATGGCCACCGGGCACCACGTGGCCGCCTGGCGCCACCCGGACGTACCGGCCGACCCCATGGACTTCAGCAGCTACCGCCGCGCCGCGCAGATCGCCGAAGCGGCCTGTTTCGACGCGTTGTTCGTGGCCGACAGCGTCGCTGCGCCCACCGACGCCCTGGCTAGCCACAGTGCACGCTCCACCTACTTCGAACCGCTTACCCTGTTGTCGGCGTTAAGTGCCGTTACCGAGCGCATCGGCCTGATCGCCACCGCCACCACCAGCTACAACGAGCCGTACCACGTAGCACGCAAGTTCGCCTCGCTCGATCACCTGTCCGGCGGCCGCGCTGGCTGGAACCTGGTCACCTCGGACGCGGCCGCCGAAGCGGGCAACTTCGGCCGCCAGGCGCATATCCCGCATGCCGAGCGTTACGCCAGAGCCCGGGAGTTTCAGCAGGTGGTACAGGGCCTGTGGGACAGCTGGGCTGACGACGCCTTCGTGCACGACAAGGCCGGTGGGCTGTTCCACCGTCCTGATGGGGTGCGTGCCCTGGATCACGCAGGCGAGCACTTTCGCGTGAAAGGCCCGCTGAACGTCGCCCGCTCGCCCCAGGGGCGGCCGGTGCTGGTTCAGGCGGGCTCCTCGGAAACTGGCCGCGAGTTGGCTGCGCAGAGTGCCGAGGTGGTGTTTACCGCGCAACCGAGCCTGGCCCGCGCCCAGGCGTTCTACGCCGACCTCAAGGGCCGGCTGGCCGCTTACGGGCGGGGCGAGGATTCGCTGAAGATCATGCCTGGCGTGTTTGTGGTGGTTGGGCATAGCCAGGCTGAAGCTGAAGAGAAGTACCAGCAGTTTCAGGAACTGGTCGACCCGCGCGTCGGGGTTGGTTTGCTCGGGCGCATGCTCGGCAATTTCGACCTTTCCGGTTACCCGCTCGACGGCCCGCTGCCCGAACTGCCGCCCACCGAAGATGGCCAGCGCAGCCGCCAGCAACTGCTCACCGAACTTGCCGGCAACGAGCAACTGACACTCGCCCAGCTTGGCCGGCGCATCGCCGGCGGGCGAGGGCACTACAGCCTGATCGGCACCCCGGCCCACATCGCCGATGAACTGCAGGCCTGGTTCGAGGGCCGTGCCGCCGATGGCTTCAATGTGCTGGTGCCGCACCTGCCCCTGGGGCTGGAGGATTTCGCCAACCTGGTCGTGCCCGAGTTGCAGCGCCGCGGGCTGTTCCGCCGTCAGTACCAAGGCCGCACCCTGCGTGAACACCTGGGGCTGCAGCGCCCTGCCAATCCCTTCTTTACCGAACGAGGTCAACCATGAGCTACGCCGCCCACCCCGAGCGCTACGCGCGCATGCCTTATCGCCGTGTCGGCCGCAGTGGCCTGGTATTGCCGGCCCTGTCCCTGGGCCTGTGGCACAACTTTGGTGATGCGACGCCTATCGATACCCAACGCGCGTTGCTGCGCACCGCATTCGATGCGGGCATCAACCACTTCGACCTGGCCAACAACTATGGCCCGCCCTACGGCAGCGCCGAGACCAACTTCGGCCGGCTGCTGCGTGAAGACCTGCGCAGCTACCGCGACGAACTGATCATCTCTAGCAAGGCGGGCTGGGACATGTGGCCAGGGCCATACGGGCAGGGCGGCAGTTCGCGCAAATACCTGATCAGCAGCCTCGACCAGAGCCTGCAGCGCCTGGGCCTGGACTACGTCGACATCTTCTATTCGCACCGTTTCGATGCCGATACGCCGCTGGAAGAAACCGCCATTGCCCTGGCCGACATCGTGCGTCAGGGCAAGGCGCTGTATGTCGGCATTTCATCCTATTCGGCGGGCAAAACGGCCGAGATCGCGGCGCTGCTGACCGAACTGAAGGTGCCGCTGCTGATCCACCAGCCTTCGTACAACCTGTTCAACCGCTGGATCGAGCGTGACCTGCTGGCCACCACTGATGCGCTCGGGGCCGGGGTGATCGTGTTCACGGCGCTGGCCCAAGGCCTGCTCAGCGACAAGTACTTGAACGGCATTCCCGCCGATGCCCGCGTCAACCGCGCCGGCGGTGGCTCGTTGCTGCCCCAGCACCTGTCGCCAGACAACATTGCCCGTGCCCGCGCCCTCAATGAAATCGCCCGGGGGCGAGGCCAGAGCTTGGCGCAACTGGCCCTGGCCTGGACCTTGCGCGACCCGCGCGTGAGTTCGGCACTGATTGGTGCAAGCCGGCCGGAGCAAATCATCGAAAACGTGGCCGCACTCGATAACCTGACGTTCAGCCCCGAGGAGTTGGCGGCCATCGACCAGTACGCCGTGGAAGGCGGAATCAACCTCTGGGAAAAACCCTCTACCGACTGGAAGGAGTGACCCATGCGTGTGCTACGCCTTGCCGTCCTGTTACTGCTGAGCTTGGCCGCTGCTGCCCAGGCGGCAGACCCTGCGACGTTGCGCATTGGCTATCAGAAGGGCTCGATCAGCCTGGTCCTGGCCAAGCAGCATCGCCTTCTGGAGCAACGCTTTGCCCATACCCAGGTTGAGTGGATCGAGTTTCCGGCCGGCCCGCAAATGCTAGAAGCCTTGAACATTGGCAGCCTCGACATCGGTTCGACCGGTGATATTCCGCCGATCTTCGCCCAGGCGGCCGGCGCCGACCTGCTGTACATCGGCGCTGAACCGCCCAAGCCGCAGGCTGAGGTGATTCTGGTACCGAAAGACAGCCCGGTGGCCAGCGTCGGCGACCTCAAGGGTAAGCGAGTTGCCCTGCAGAAAGGCTCGAGTGCGCACAACCTGTTGCTGCGCAGCCTGGCCAAGGCCGGGTTGAGCATCCGCGATGTGCAGCCGGTTTACCTGGCGCCTGCCGATGCGCGTGCGGCGTTCGAGCGCGGCAGCGTGGACGCCTGGGCGATCTGGGACCCGTTCTATTCGGCCATTGACCTGGAGGGCAAGGCACGGCTGTTGGCCGATGGCCAAGGGCTGGGCTTGATCGGGCCTTTCATGCTGGGGGCGCGTGAGTACGTCGAGGCCAACGGGGCGTTTGTCGGTCAACTGCTGGATGCGATCAGCCAGGCCGAGGCGCTCACGCGCAGTGATGAAGCGGGGAGCATCCAGTTGCTTGCACAGTTCATGGGCTTGCCGGAGGCGGTGGTGCGGCGCAGCTTCAGCCATCGGCCGGCGTCGCCGGTGATACCGGTGAGCGATGAGATCGTGGCAGCGCAGCAGCGCACGGCGGAGCTGTTTTTCCAGAACAAGGTGCTGCCCAAGCGGGTGGATATTGCCGGGGCGGTGTGGCGACGGAACTGAGCCAAACACAACGTCCTGCTTTCATTGCCCGGGTAGGAGCAGCCTTGTGCTGCGAAGAGGCCGGTATTGCCACACTATTTCTATGAGCCTTACCGGCCTCTTCGCAGCACAAGGCTGCTCCTAAAGGGGGATTTCGGCGGTATTTGGGGTCAACCCTGGGCAAACGCCAACAGCTTCTTGCCATCCAGTCGATATTTAACCCACTCAGCCTGCGCTTCGGCCCCCAGCGACTGGTAGAACCCGATCGCAGGTTCGTTCCAGTCCAGCACACTCCATTCCAGGCGCCCGCAGCCGTGCTCCACGGCCTCGCGGGCAATGTGCCGCAGCAATGTGCGTCCGGCACCATCGCCGCGTTGCTCGGGCGTGACGTACAGGTCTTCCAGATAAATCCCGTTACGCCCCAGCCACGTCGAATAACTGTAGAAATACACGGCAAAACCGATCGCCTGGCCATCCCGCTCGCAGATCAGGCTGTGCACTGTACTGCCCTCGTCGAACAGGCTGCGTTCGATATCGGCAACCGAGGCGATCACCTCGTGGCGCGCACGTTCGTAGTCGGCAAGCTCAGTGATGAAGGCAAGAATCTGCGCGGCGTCGGTACGCACCGCGGGGCGGATAGTGAGGCTCATGGGGCGGGCTTCCTTGAACGGGATGAGATCGGTACAGTATTTGTATCTATTTAATTTAGCAAAACTGTACCGGTCGCAAGGCAGGGCGACTCCGTTAGTGTGACAGCACCAATAATGATTGTGGAATGCCTGCCATGCTTGCCTCTGCCGACCTGCTTACAGCGTTCGTGCTGTTTGCCTTCGTATCCTCCATCACCCCGGGGCCGAACAACACCATGCTGCTGGCCTCGGGTGTGAACTTCGGCGTGCGTCGCTCGATCCCGCACGCCATGGGCATCAGCCTTGGCTTCATGGTCATGGTGCTGGCCGTCGGTTTGGGCCTGGGCGAGGTGTTCAAGGCTTGGCCGCCGTTGTACACCGTGCTGCGTTACACCGGCGCGGCCTACTTGCTGTACCTGGCGTGGAAAATCGCGACCTCGGGGCCAATTGGCACGGATTCGGCCAAGGCCCGCAAGCCGCTGGGGTTCTGGGGCGCCGCCGCGTTCCAGTGGGTCAACCCCAAGGCCTGGGTGATGGCGGTGGGGGCCATCACCACCTATACACCGGCCCAGGGCTACGTGATGAACGTGGTCGTCATCGCCGCGCTGTTCGCCCTGGTCAACCTGCCCAGCGTCGGGGTTTGGGTCATGTTTGGCAGCGCTTTGCGCAACCTGTTGCAGAACCCGCGCTGGCTGATGCTGTTCAATGTCCTGATGGCCTTGCTGCTGGTGATTTCACTCTACCCGCTGCTGTTTGTAGAATCGGCGTTTTCATAGACCGATGAGTACAGCAAGCCGATGCAGTTGATCCCCTGGTCACACCTATGCCCCGAAGGCTTCACCTTGCGCGGGTGGCGCACACCCGCCAGTGGCAAGCCTTTGCTGCATTTTCTGCACGGCAACGGCTTCTGCTGCCTGGCGTACCAGCCGTTGCTGGTGCGCCTGGGCGAGCATTTCGACCTGTGGCTGTGTGATGTGCAAGGCCATGGTGACAGCGACCATGGCGGGGTGTTTCGCGGGTGGAACCGCACCGCTGAACTGGCGGTGGAGGCGTTCGAAAGCGGGCGTGGCGAGTATGGCGAGGTGCCGCGCTTTGCCCTCGGGCACAGCTTTGGTGGCGTGCTCACGGGGCTGATCCTGGCCAGCGCACCCACGCTGTTCGAGCGGGCCGTATTGCTTGACCCGGTGCTGTTCAGCCGCCGTATGATCGGTGTGATGGGGGCTGCTGCGCTGGTGGGCCTGCATCAGCGCCATGCCTTGGCGCGCAAGGCGGCCAACCGCCGCAGCCATTGGCCTGATCGTGAGGCGGCACTGGCCTCGCTGCAGGGGCGCGGCATTTTCAAAGGCTGGACCGATGCGGCAATGATGGCCTATGTAGAGCATGCCATTGGCGATTGTGGCGAGGCGGTAGTGCTCAAGTGCCGGCCAAGCCGTGAGGTGGAAATTTTCAGTTCGTTCCCCAAGCGCATGTGGGCAAACCTGGCCGCGATCCACACACCGACGCGGGTGCTGTATGGCGAACAGACTTATCCCTTCGTGCCACATTCGGTCAAACGCCTGGCGGCGCTGAACCCCAACGTGAGCGCGCGGCAGGTCGCCGGTGGGCACTGCTTCATGCAGGAGGACCCGGCCATGGCCGCCGAGCAGGTGTTGGCCTTCCTGCAACCGTGACGTTGTCGTTCCATAGGTGAGACGATGCATGCCATTTAAGCTGCCTACCGGCTTATTGGCATCATTGGTAAGGTGATCCCAGCCAAGAGAGGAGACTTCTCATGAAAAAGATTCTGGGTATTCACCGCAGCCCCCACGCCCACTGGGTAGGCGATGGCTTCCCGGTGCGCAGCCTGTTCACCTACGACGACCTGGCCCGCCAGATCAGCCCGTTCTTGCTGCTGGACTACGCCGGCCCGCACGACTTCACCCCTACACGTGACCGACGCGGCGTCGGCCAGCACCCGCACCGTGGTTTCGAAACGGTGACCATCGTCTACCAAGGCGAGCTCGAACACCGCGATTCCACGGGGGCCGGTGGCTTGATCGGCCCCGGCGACGTTCAATGGATGACGGCGGCCAATGGCATTATCCATGAAGAATTCCATTCGCCGGCATTCGCCCGCACGGGTGGCACACTCGAAATGGTCCAGCTTTGGGTCAACCTGCCCGCACGTGACAAGCGCGCCGCGGCGGGTTACCAGACGTTGCTTGCCACGGATATCCCGGTGGTGGCGCTGGATGACCAGCGTGGCAGCCTGCGGGTGATCGCGGGTGAATTCCAAGGCCACCAAGGCCCTGCGCGGACCTTCACCGCGATGGATGTCTGGGATTTGCGCCTGAATGCTCAAGCGACCTTGCAACTGCCCGTAGCGGCGGGGCGTAACGCCGCCTTGGTGGTGCTGCGCGGGACTGTGCGGGTCAACGGTGAACGGGAAGCCGGGCCCGCCAGCCTGGTATTGCTCGAGCGTGGCGGTGAGGACGTTGTGCTCGAGGCGCTGGAAGGCGCCAGTGTGCTGCTGCTCAGCGGTGAGCCGATCGATGAGCCGATCGTTGGCTATGGCCCATTCGTGATGAACAGCCAGGCAGAAATCGCTGAGTCGTTCGACGACTTCCATGCCGGCCGGTTCGGGCAGATGCAGGCCGAGGGCAGCTGAGACCGCTCGTCGTCAACTCTGTGCAGCCGATCGAACAGTCCTGGCTGGCCTGTGATCTTCCACTAAGGTGCTAGATGATCCCGCGCACCATCATTGCTCCGGCGCATGGACGGCCGCCTGAGCATGCGCAATATCAATTGGCACCATGCCTGGCAAAGGCGTACCTAAACAACAGGCCATCCAGTACAGAGAGGGTCGTACAATGTCGTTGATAGGCGTTTCAATGCTAGAGATGCGGCAGATGATCGAGCAAGCCTGCCTGCCTGATCGCTGCGAGGTCAGTTGCGCGGATGGCGCCCACCTGACCATCCGCCTGGGCCAGGGGCAGCGCCTCGAAGCGGGCGTTACCCTGACAGGCGTTGCGCTGCAGGACCTCAACAGTTGCCGCGACGTCGTGAACCTGCTTTCGCAGCTTCATGCGCTGCGTGACAAGCCGACCACGCCAATAAGGGCGATTGCCTGAGCCTGCACCTTGTGTCCCGGTCAGCCGAGGCTGGCCGGGCGCACATATTCCGGCATCAGGCCGTTGAACCAAAAGAGGATCATCGACACCAGGATGGTTACCAGCACCAATAGCCCAACCCCCCACACACAGGCGGCGAACAGCATGGCCTGCTCCTTGCGTAACCGCAGAAATGTCTGCAGCCCGCCAAACAGCAGCACGCTGGCATAAGCCGAAGCAGCCAATAGCGCAGTCAGCGCCAGCCAGCGAATCGGCAGCAACCCAACCACCCCCGCGAAAAACCACGGCGTGGCGCAGTAAGCGGCAAAGCCGATGCATTGCTGCAGGCTGGGTTGCGCATCGAAGCCGCGTGACATCCAGCGAATCATCACGCCCATGATCATGACCCCGACCACTGTGGCTGCGTACAGCAGGCCTGCCAACTGCGCCGCGCTGCCAATGCTCAGGCGCACGCGTTCTTCGGCGGCCAGGCTCCAGCCGAACGTGGTGGTGCCGACAAACAGGCAAATGGCAGGGATCAGCGCCAGGGCTAGCAGCCGAGGCAGGTATTGCTGCGGATGGTCCTCTTCGGCGCGGCGTATCTCCATCCAGGCATCGGACGGGCGGGTGAAGAGCTTGAGCAGTGGACTGTTCATGACGGTCTCCAGAAGGCGTGGGCTCTTTTCTATGGAGACGCGCAGTTGCGGGCAGGTTCAGCGCATTTGATCGCCGTTGATCACCTTATTGCAGCTCCAGCAAGAGGTTCAGCCCGCCATCGCCACATTTGCCCTGGTCACGCACCACCCCGCGGTAGGTGCGGCCATCCCAGACGAACGCCACGCTATGGGCGCGATCGACCTTGTCGGGCAGCGGCGGGCAGATGTGCAAGCGAAGGGCAGGGCGGCCCTGCAGGTTGAGGGCGGCGAGTTGGCATTGGCATTCCACGCTCTGGGCGACCGGGCCGAACAACGTATCGCGTACGTAATCCAGCTGCACAAAGGTATTGGGTGCGCGGCCGGGCATTTTCATGGGCATGGCTCCTTGTGAACGCTGACGCGGCTCCTCTTTAGAAGCCTTTCAGGCCCGGATGTTCAAGTTTTTACCTGATCAGCCCGCTTTGCGCAGGGTCAGGTTGATCCGCCGCTCGCCCATGCGCGGATGCACGCCGGGCTTGATGGGCAGCACACCATGAAAGCGCAAGCGATCCTCACCGCCCCACACCAGCACATCGCCATGGCTCAACGGCACACGCTGGGTCTTGTCCGAGCGCTGCAGCCCGCCCAGCAGGAACACTGCCGGCAAGCCCAGTGAAATCGACACGATCGGCTGGCTGAAGTCCTGCTCGTTACGGTCCTGGTGCAAGCTCAAACGGGTGCCTGGCAAGTAGTGGTTGACCAGGCAGGCGTCGGGTACGAAGTCGTCGAAACCGGCGACGGCCGCAGCGCGGTTTGCCAAGCCGAGCAGCACCGGCGGTAGCGCAGGCCAGGGTTGGCCACTCTGCGGGTCGGTCAGGGTGTAGCGGTAGCCTTGCTCGTCACTGACCCAGCCCAGTGCCCCGCAATTGGTCAGTGCGACAGCCATGTGCAGGCCACCGGGCGTCTGCATGTGCCGGAACGGCGCGGCGCGCAGCACCGGGCGCAAAGCGTCTAACAAGGCCTCGAGCTCGGCCAGGGCGAAGCCGGGCAGCAGCACGGTATGGCTCGCCAGGCGTTGCGGCTGGGGGCCGAACAGGTCGAGGTCGGACTGGATCATGGAAGCAGCACCAGGCTTACGGTGTTCCATTCTACCCCGGCTCATGCGCTCCCCGTGTAGGAGCAGCCTTGTGCTGCGAAGAGGCCGGTGAAAACACAGTAAATTTGCGCTGATGTCACCGGCCTCTTCGCAGCACAAGGCTGCTCCTACACAGGGCGGTGAGGTAGCAGGGAAACAATAAAAAGGAACCGCGGCACCAGGGAGAGTGAGCACCGCGGTTCAAGGGGGGAGCAGGTTATTGTTGGGTCACAGTGGCCATGTTCGCGCTGCCCAGCTGGCTGATGGTGGCGGTTTGCGCCATGCCGCTCTGGTCGACGAACGCCTTGTTGCCCTGGCCACCTTGGGTCACGTAGGCGACGTTGATGCTGTCGGCCTGCTTGATGGTGGCCTCGTTGCCACTGCCGTAGAGCTGGTTGGTGTAGCTCTGGTTGCTATAGCCGGACTGGTCCAGGTTGATGACGTTGCCGGTGCCCTCGCTGCTGCCGAAGGCATAGTTGTCGGTACCGCGCTGGTCGGCGACCAGGATGTTGTCGGTGCCGTTCTGCTCGAAGAACAGTTCGTTGTTGCTGTCGGCCTGCTTGGTCTGCATCGCGTTGTTGTTGCCGGTCTGGTTCAGCGTGGCCAGGTGGTTGTCGCCGTTCTGCGTCAGGTTTACGCCGTTACCGTTACCGTACTGGTTGATCACGGCCGTCTGGTTGACGCCGAACTGGCCGCCCATCTTGTCGCCTTTCCAGTTGCTGGCGGTGATCTTGTTGCCGTTGCCTTGGGTGGTCACGGTCAAGTTCAGGTTTTCGCCGTTCTGGTAGGTGTAGTGCAGGTTGTTGTTACCGGTCTGCGAAATGGTGGTGGTCGAGTTGTTGCTCTCGAACTGGTCCGACCAACTGGCGTTGGCCTTGCCTTTTTGCGTGAGGGTGGCCTTGTTAGCGTCGCCGAAGCTCTGGTCGATGTAGCCTTCGTTGAGCTGGCCGGTCTGGGTGACGTTGGCCTGGCTGCCAACTTGTGTGTCTTGCCAGACCTCCACCGAGTTGCCGGTACCGGTCTGGCTGAGGCCGATGGTGCCACCCTCGCCGTCGCGCTGGTCGCCGTAAGCCCAGTTTTCCTTGCCGTCCTGGTAGATCTGGATGTTGCCGTCGTTATGCGTCAGGTGCTCGGCGGCGGCGTAGTTGTCGGCGCCTGCCTGGATGATCATGCTCTGGTTATTGCTGCCGCCGAAGGTCTGCTCGACGAAGGCTTCGTTGCGTTGGCCGGACTGCTGGGTGGTGGCCTGGCTGCCCAGCTGGCTGTCCTGCCACACGGTCGAGCGGTTTTCAGTGCCTTGCTGGGTCTGCAGCGACTGGTTGTTCTCGCCCAGCGACTGGCTGGCGAAGGCATCGTTATAGCTGCCGCCGGCCTGCTGGGTGATCTGGCTGCCATTTTCGAACAACTGCTCGGCGTAGCCTGCGTTGTACGAGCCGTTGGCGCTTTGTTGGATATCGCTGGTGCTGTTGGCCTGCACCGCCAGGTGATTGTGGCCCTTGCCGGTCTGCGACTGGGTGGCCGAGGCGAACGGCGCGAGGGTCTGGGTCACTTCGGCAATGTTTTCCTTGCCGTCTTGAGTTTGGGTCGAGGTGCTGTCGGCAGCCATGACCTGGCCTGCAAGGGCGAGGACGATAGCGGCACTGAGGGGAGCGAGCTTGAACATGGTGGTGCCTCCAGGTCTATCGGTATTGGGTGATCTGAACATGCTGGCCATTGCCGGCTTGGGTCACGGAGCTGTTGAGGCCCGTGCCGGACTGCACGATGTTGGCGCTGTTGTTGTTGCCGATCTGGTCGATGGCAGCGCTGTTGCTGCTGCCGCTCTGGCGGATCGACGCGCTGTTGCCATATCCCTGCTGGCTGATGCTGGCCATCAGGTCACTACCTTCTTGCAGGATGTACGCCTCTTGCGCGCCCCCGGCCTGGACGATGCGGCCCAGCAGGGCCTGGCCGTTCTGGTCGAGGGCGGCGCGGTTGCCCGTGCCTTGCTGCTCGATCACCGCTGCCTGGCCGGCGCCGACCGGTAACAGGCGGATGATCACGGGGTCGCCGAGGTCATTGCCGGCCGCAAGGTCGGCGTTGTCCATCAGGTCCTCGGCCCAGCTGGCCTGGCCCGCCAGGGCCAGGCAGAGCAACAGTGGATACAGGCATTTCATGGCGTTCTCCCGCCTTCTACTGCACGACGACGTTGACGGTGCGTGTGGTCCCTGGGCTGGTGGTGATGGTCGCCGTCGGCGCGGCGGTCGGGATCACCGTGGTGCTGTTGCTGACCGCCAGGCGCCAGCGCCCGGTGACCGGTACGGTAGTGGTGCCCAGGGTTTGCACGCCGGTGGTAGTGGTGACACGTACGGTCACAACGTTGCCGGTGGTCACCGACGAGGTGCCGCTGATGTCCCAGTTGTACCGGTTGTTGGAGCGTGCCGTGACCGTGGCTGCGGTGACCGCGAAGGTCTCGGCGGCTGGGCGTGGCGACACGTTGACCGTGACAGTACCGGCGTTGGACAGCGCCCCCAGCGAGTCACGCACCTGGTAGGTGAAGGTGGTGGTAAAGGCCGCCGTCACCGTGGCCGGTGGGGTGTAGGTCACCGTCGTGCCATCGGTGCTGACGGTGCCTCGGCCGGCAGCGGGTTGTGTGACGGCGGCAACGGTCAACGGCAGGTTGCCTTCCGGGTCGGTGTCGTTGGCCAGCACGTTGATGGTCAGCGGCACGCCCAGGGTGGCGACCGTTTCCGGGTTGGCCGTCGGCGCTTGGTTGGGGGCAACGTTGATGGTCACCGTGGCCGGTTCCGACTTCAGGCCTTTGGCATCCACCGCCCGGTAGTTGAAGGTGGCCACCAGCGGTTGCGTGGCACCGGCGGGTGGGGTGTAGGTGACCGAGGTGGTGCCGTTGAGCACGACGCCGCCAAGGCCGGTACCGGGTTGGGTCAGGTCGCTGATGGCCAGCGGTACGTTGCCGTCCGGGTCGCTGTCGTTCAGCAGCAGGTTGAGGGTCAGCGGGATGCCGACACTGGTGCTGCCGACATCGGCCTGGGCCAGCGGCGGTTGGTTGGCGGCCTCGACCGGCGCATTGCCGACCACGATCACCGGTTCCACATCGCTGCCGCCATGGGCCGACTTGACGGTGACAGTGGCCGGCGGCTGTGCCAGGTCATTCACGGTCAGGCTTTGCAACGTGCCCGATTTGGACATCCGGCCATAGCCTTGGGCGAGCATGTCGGGGATGGCCACTTCGTCGCTGGAGCGGGCCTCGATGAACAGGCGCTTGTTGGCCCAGTCGTAGCGTGCGGTGCTGACCTTGACCACGTCAGTCAGCTTGCTCGACAGTGCGGTCGGCTGGGTGCCGGCAGTGCTGTTGCTGGCAGTCACCACCACCACGGCGGGCGGCACGGCCTGGCCGAACTGCTGGCTGAAGAACAGCCCGTTGTTGTCTGTCAGCAGGTTGAACTGGCAAGGCGAAGGCGGCGTGCCGATCAGTGCCAGGCCATTGCGCATGCACAGACTAGCGTCATGCGGCGCCTTGGCGAACACCTCCACACGGGTGCCGGAGCCGTTGCGCGAGTAGGTGGCGCGCTCCAGGGTCACTGGCGTTTGCGCACGCTGGTCGAGCACCTTGCCAGACACCGTGAACAGCGACGTTTCGATGCGCCCGGGCGGGCCGTCAATACGGATGAAGTTGGTGTTGAATGGGCTGCCGACCACGGTCTCGGGCCTGTTCGGGTCACCAATGAAGGTGTCGGTGGCGCCGGTGTCTGGGTTGACTTCCAGGTACGGCCCGCCAGCGCCTCTTAGCCATGGGCCCAGCGCGCCGTTGAGCGCACCGGTGAAGTTACCAGGGGCACCGATGCCGATGTCACGGGTGATGTTGATCGCGCGCCGGCCAGGGGTGGTGACGTTGACCGTCTCGACACCGTAGGGGTGGGTAATGGTGTAGACACCGGCCCGGGGTACCGAGACGCGGATGCGGATGCGGGCAAAGCTCTGCTGGTCGCCATCCACCGGGTTTTCAGCGGCAAAGGCGGCCTCAAGGCCGGCGACATAGGCGTCCAGCTCATAACCGCTGTTGCCCACTGCCGGGATGGTGGCTTCGGCCAGGAACCAGAACATCTCGGGTGGCCAGTTGTCGGGGAACACCAGGGGCAAGGCGTCGTCGTAGATGCCCGGCTCCGGCAACAAGGTACACATGTAGGACGGTGCACCCGGCGCGCCGGCAACCCGCGAACTGGTGGCGCGTGACTGGCATAGCTCAAGCGACAGGTCGTTGCCGTCCTTGTACCACATCGGGTAGCCGCCGGTGGCGAAGGTGTAGGGCCCGGGGTCGACATCGGACAGCGCGGCGAAGGCAGCGCTGGTGACAGTGAGGGAGAAACCGGCGGCGAACAGCGCACGGCGTGGCCAAGTGTTCATGCTGCCTCCTTGAGGGCTGAGCCTTTGTCTGTTCATGGCACCAGCACCACGTCTTCGCTGTCGCTACCGCCATTGGCGCTGGTGACTTGCACTTTGGCCGGTGGGATGGGCGAAAGGGATGTGCTCAATGTCTTCACCGCGCCGTTACCACTGAGGTTGCCCAGCAACGTGCCGTTGCCAGTGTGGGCGGTGAGGGCGGGCGGGCTGGTTTCGTCACTGGTGCTGGCGACCAGCGTCAGTTGCCCGGTGGACAGGTGATATTCAGCCTGAGTGATGGTCACCAGGTCGGTCAGTGGCAGGTTGGCCGTGGTCAGGCTGCTGGTCGGGATGGCCACGCTGTTGTCGGCGGTCAGTACCAGCGTGGTGGGCACATTGGGGTTGAGTACCGACTGGGCGTACCAGGCACCGGTGCCGTTGGCTTCGGTCAGGTTCAGGTTTGGCGTCTGGCTGGTCAGGGTGACGGCGGCCGGTGGCGGCGGGGCCATGACGAAGACATCTTGCTGGGCGTGCAGGTCGCCATTCTCGGTGCGCCGCGAGTAGGTGGTGCGCTGCGGCATCAGCGGCGTGGGCAGGGCAACATCGGAAAGCTTGCCCGAGATCGAGAACAGCTCGGTCCGCAGGTCGATGCCCCCCGGGCCTTCGATGCGCACGAAGTTGGTGTTGAACGGGCTGCCGGTCACACGCTCATCCAGGTTCGGGTCGCCGATGAAGCGCTCGTTGCCTTCGGTGTAGGGGCCATTGACGCTGCGCAGGAACGGCCCGACATCGCCTTTGAGCGCGCCGCTGAAGTCGCCAGCGCCAGCGATGCCAATGTCGCGGGTCATGTTGATCGCTCGGCGTCCACCGGCGGGTACGTCAAAGACTTCGACCCCGTAAGGGTGGGTGATCACGTAGGTGCCTGCAGTCGGCACATCGACGCGAATACGCACCCGGGCGAAGCTGACCTGGTCGCCTTCGACCGGCTCTTCGGCGGCAAATGCTGCCTCGATGGCCGTGCCGTAGCTCAGGTCGATGCCCCGTGCAGCGTCGACGATGGCGGCGTCGGCGGTGAACCAGAAGGCTTCGTCAGGGAAGTTGGTGGGGAAGGCGATGGGTTGGGTGTCGTCGAACACGCCGGGAGTGGGTAGCAGTGTGCACATGTACGCCGGCGCACCGGGAGCACCGGCGACCCTTGAACTCACCGCCTTGGTCAAGCACAGGTCGAGGGTGCGACCATGACTGTCCTGGTACCAGCCTGCAAAGTTGCCATTGGCAAGGTTGTAGGGGCCGGGGTCGACAGCGTTCAATGCAGCCTGTGCCGGGATCTGGAGCATGCCGGCGAAAATCGCCACTGCCAGCGGGTGGGGTATCGGTCGGAGCATGAGTCAATTCCTCCTGCAAACGGGCCCATGGACTTGGGGCGTCTGAGAGGAGATCGGCAATAGGCGTGCCAAACCGAAATAAATGACTCGCAGGCCGCACACAACGCGGGATACGGCCGTTTCGTGGGTTTCTTTTACGGTGCTTGTCAATGGGCCCGGTGCCCCCAGCATTGGGGAATTGGGTCGGTGGTTGCGACCCACTCGTTTGCCTGTTCAGCCCGCTTTTATGTCGGTGTTTTTGACGATTTGGAGGTGCGTGGTTTCCGTGGTTTTTTCTCGGGACGCTTGCCGGGCTTGAGCTGCCAACGGTCGGCATTGGCGAGTAGGCGTTCCTGGATGTCGGGCGGGTAGTCACTCAAGGTGGTGGGTGGAGGTACTGGTTTGCCGGGCAAGCCGGCCTCGCGAATCACCTTCGGCCAGCGTGGTCGCCAGCACAGCAGCAGGCTGAACCAGTGCGCGGTGCCGACAATGACGAAAGCGGGCCAGACCATGAGCAGGGCGAGTTTGAACAGCCAGCTGCTTTTGCGGAAGAAGCGGCCGAGGCCTTCGAATTGGGCGCTGAATGCCTGGATGGGCGAGGGCAGTTGGGTGCTCAGACGGGGGCGGGGGACGGCGTGAGGGCCTTCTTCCATGTAGCGGCGGATGAACTCCCATTCGTCGCGGAGCTCGCTGCCGCCTTGGCCTTGCTTGCCGAGCAGGGCCATTTCCATGTGGGGGAGGCCGGTAAGGCTGGGGTGCCAGACCAGACCTAGTCTCATGCCCACGCTTAGTGAGTCGTCCTTTGGATACAGGCCTGTGCTTCCGGTTGTTCTCCAGGGGAAAGTTACGATGCCGCCGCAATAACTTGGTCGATGGAGGTGGACCTGTTGGGTTTTTCGATTGAAGCGAATGAGTAAGTGACGGCTGGTCAGCATCTCCAAACGCGTAAATTGTAAACCGTACTTAAGATAAAAATAGATAATCGCGCAATCCATGCTTATCATAAGCAGCATTAGTATGACGTCGATGAGCGAGATTTCATAAGGAGATAGTATGTCTAGATAGATTGAGTAAAGCGTTGTTATAGCTCCGGTATAGAGTATCGGAATTAAACTCCCTAAGGTCATGAGGGTGATTAATCCTCGCTTCTCTTCAGTGGCCCCGCAACGCATTTCCAGATAGGTTTCATTGAGTGCGAATATGGGGCCCCTTGTGCGGGGTGCTTCGCTGACGGAGCGGAAATGAACGTCCTCTTCTAAGTCTCCTTCATAAAAATCCTCGTCGGCACGTTTATCCGATGAGCTTCTTTCGCTGTCGAATTTGTTACGCGCGACCTCTGATTCTGTGGCCATTCGCCATAGGCCGCACTCCACAATATACATTACAGGGCCTCGCTGATTAAGCGGGGGCGTTGAGCGGGGTTTCCACATAACGCAGGGCGGTAGCTGCATGTGGTTCGCCTGCGCTGGTCGAGCGTGTCGGTCATGGATGACATCAGACGAACGCCTTCGGCTTTTTGGGCGTACGCGGTTTGCGTGGTTTCTTCTCGGGGCGCTTGCCGGGCTTGAGTTGCCAACGGTCGGCATTGGCGAGTAGGCGTTCCTGGATGTCGGGCGGGTAGTCACTCAAGGTGGTGGGTGGAGGCACTGGTTTGCCGGGCAAGCCAGCCTCGCGGATCACCTTTGGCCAGCGCGGTCGCCAGCACAGCAGCAGGCTGAACCAGTGCGCGGTGCCGACAATGACGAAAGCGGGCCAGACCATGAGCAGGGCGAGTTTGAACAGCCAGCTGCTTTTGCGGAAGAAACGGCCGAGGCCTTCGAATTGGGCGCTGAATGCCTGGATGGGCGAGGGTAACTGGGTGCTAAGACGGGGGCGGGGGACGGCGTGAGGGCCTTCTTCCATGTAGCGGCGGATGAACTCCCATTCGTCGCGGAGCTCGCTGCCGCCTTGGCCTTGCTTGCCGAGCAGGGCCATTTCCATGTGGGGGAGGCCGGTAAGGCTGGGGTGCCAGACCAGACCTAGTCTCATGCCCACGCTTAGTGAGTCGTCCTTTGGATACAGGCCTGTGCTTCCGGTTGTTCTCCAGGGGAAAGTTACGATGCCGCCGCAATAACTTGGTCGATGGAGGTGGACCTGTTGGGTTTTTCGATTGAAGCGAATGAGTAAGTGACGGCTGGTCAGCATCTCCAAACGTGTGATTTTCATCCCATATTTTGAATATAGATATAGTGTGGTGCCAGCGACTAGTATCATGATAAGAGTGAGCATCACAGATATGAATGAGCGTGAGGTTTGGTCCGTTATATCAACCCAAAGGAAACTTAGTGCGGTGATTGTCGTGACGCCTATGATTGGCATAACTCCGACGAGCATCGCAAGCGTAAGTAGTCCACGTTTTTCTTCTGAACCACCGCAGCGCATCTCCATGTAATCATTGTTGAAGGCGAAAACGGGGCCGCGCGTATTAGGTTTTTCGCTGACAGACCGGAAATGAATATCTTCTTCCAGATCCCCCTCGTATAAGTCTTTAGCTGATCGCTTCTCTGAAGGTGTCATCTGTGCTTCGGAGGCTTTTCGTGCGACTTCTGACTCGGTTGCCATCTGCCAAAATGCCCACTCCATCAAGTACATTACAGAACCTCACTGAATGCCGAATATAGAGCCCTCAACTCATCTTCCTCCTTGTAAATGCTGGCGGTATTTCCGATGCGGAAACAACTGCGCTTGCACCACTTCTCCAGTGCGTCATCTTCAAGGAGGTAAATTATGAGCGTTAGGGCGAGGCCTATCCAAAAGGCTCCCAGCACTAATCGAGCGAGTAGCAGACGAGCAGCTTGTGTGCCGAGAGTGTTTGCGAGCCCTGCCATGGTTCGGCTAAAAAGTCTTACTAATTTATTGGAGCTTGAATTAGCCAAGTGCTCGAACAGTGGTCTCGCAATCGCGACGGCTGTTCCAAACTCTGCCAATGATAATGTAATGGTTGCCGCTCCTCTGAAAGCGTATGCAGTGGCCAGAATCTTCGACTTCCTCCTCTCTTGCTTCGTAGTCGGTTCGCTTTCTAGATGCTTAATCCAGTCTGAAAAATCCCACCACGCCAGCACCCCCCCGCCGATACTGGCCAAACTACCCCCCCAAAGCTTCAACCTCCCCAAGGTCACCGCCGCCCCTCTCCCAGTCACACTATTCGCGCCATACCGCGTCACCACCTGGTCCACATAACTGGCGCCAATCTCGAAGCCCGCCGCAGCCGTAGTCATGGCCGCTGCAAAGAGTTCGGTCTTCACCCGTGCATCACTGTCAGGCAGCTCGCGTGCCTTGAAGGCCATCAGCATGCCTTCGAGCAAACACACCAGCCCTGCAGCACGCACCTTGTAGAAGTCGCTGTTGTTGGCCTGCATCAGGCCTTCAGCCCAGGCCTGGTCCAGATAGCGTGCAACCTGGGCACCACTGCGCTGTGGGTTCAAGGGCTGCCCACTACGAGCCGCTTCGCCCAGGCGTATGTCGACAGCCGTTTCATGTACCGAGGCGAACAATGTCAGGCGCAGGCCATGGTGCAGCGCGCGGTCCACACTGCTGGGTGCCCCGGTACGCAGCACTTGGCGCCCCAGCGCGACGTACCAGGCATACAAGCCGATGCTGGCGGTGCTGTTTCTGCTTTGTAGCTCCTCGTACAGCGTGTTGATGCGCCCGAAGGCATTCGCCGCGATGTGCGCCTGCCGGGCGAGCGACTCACGCAACGTGAAAGACGTCTCTGAGGCCGGCTCGGCCTTGGCCGCTTCCAGAAGCGCGGCAAGCGCTTCGCGGATGTCATTCTGGTTGTAGCTGATGCCGCGCATTGCCAGATTGCCCCGATGCGCCACATCGCTGCGCCACCAGTGGTCCAGTACCGTCGCGCCCCACTCGCTGAGCTCCATGCCGATTACGCACTGGCCGGTTTGCTCGGCAAAGGCCAAGCCATTGATCAGGTCGGCATTGTCGTAACGGTCCAGGGCCTGCAGCAGGCGTTCGCTGAGGAGCCATCGGGTATGGTCCTTGGCGCGGTCTTCTGCAGCTTGCTGGGCTTGTTGCATCGCTTGCTCGAAGCCTGCGAGCTGATCGTGCATGGCTTGGCGGTCGACCAGATGGCCGTATTTCTGGTCGAACTTATTGCTGAATTCGCCAGCATCCTGGCGGGCCTGAACCTTGGCCCGGACTTCGCGTTCGTAGTGCGCCAGATGAGGTTTCATCCGGGCGTCATGTGCATCGGCCTGCTGGCGAGCGTGGTCGGTGAACCCATAGAAGTCCACAGGCGTCACCGGCTGCTTGCGCACGGCCTCGGCCATGACCTCACGCTTGACGATGCGCTCGGCCATCATCTGCGGGTAGAGCTTCTCGATCTCCAGAAACGACTGCGCAACAAGTAGTTTGCGCTCATTGTCCACGCCGGGCTCCACAACGCGCTGCAGCCAGTGGGTCTTCACCTCTTCGACGGCTGCGTTGCGCCAGGCATTGAGCTCTTGGGTAATGCCGAGGGCATCCTCGATCACGATAGCGGCGCCGCGCGGCTTGGTTTGATTCATGGGCGGCGCCAGGGCTTGCCGTGAAGCGTGCGGGGACACGATCTGAGCGTTGTTGAATGGCTGCTGGTCGAGCAGGGCCTGCAGGTCTGCGTCGTCCTGGGCCTTGAAGTCGGCTACCCAGTTCAGTTGGTCGTGCTTGAGCACGTGGGGCTGTGGCGGCGCGTCAGAGGGTTGAATGAACCCTGCGATATCGATCGCGGGCAGGCTGCTGCGGTACTCGTCTTCGAGCAGGCGGTAGTTGTCGAGCATGCGCGGCGTGAGCGGGGAGGGGCTGAACAACGGGCGCAGCTCCTGGATGTCGTCCAGGTCGTAGAGCGTGATGGTCCAGCCGAAGGCGCGGACGATGTCCTCCAGGTTGCCTGCGCTAGGGGCAGGCTCCCAAGGGGCGTCGGCGCTGATGTACAACAGTGAGCCATTCGGCGCCACGCGGTACTGGCTGTGCCATTCGTGCGCCGGTGCGCTGTGGCGTTTGATCAGCAGGTAAAGAAAGCCTTCGCGCAGCGGGCGGATGGCGTAGCTGGAGTGGGTCAGTGCAGCCACCTCCTGAAAGGGGCTGAGGTAGCCCGGCAACTTGGGCAACCGGGCGCGTTGTGCCGGGTTGCCGCCAACGGCGGCATAGCGCAAGGGCAGCAGTTCGAAGCGGCGGGTGCAGTCGGCGACGGGGCTGTTGCGTAGCGCGGGGCGGTAGCCGGTTGTGATACGTCTGCACAGGTCGAGCGTGTCGGTGAGCGAATCCATGGGCGTGTGTTTTAGTCCTTTGTGCGCAGGCGTCGCTGCACGTTGTCGATAAGGGCGGTGTGCTGTTCGCGGGTGGCGACGATTGCCTCCTGCCAGGCCGGTGAGGTGTTGAGCTGATCACCGTCGCGAGCCATCATCAGTACATAGGTGATGAGATCCTCCTCACGGGCCAGGCCTTGCTCGCGTGCCTGGTTGAGGTAATGCTGGATCAGGCCGACGCGCGTGCCGTGGCAGGCACCCGCCAAGGCTGGGCAGTGCTGACCGTCCTTCAGTACATCGGCAAGTTGGTAGCTCAGCGGGTCGCCGGCCAATGCTGCCCAGCAAACTTCGTCCAGTGTGATCGGCGTGACATGCGCAGCGTGAGGTTGATCGCCGCCCGCTATTTGCAACCACAGCGTCTTGTGCGGATGTGCTACAGGTGCCCACCAGTGATGGATGGGTGCCAACCATTCGCTCACCCCAGGCAAGTGACGGTGGCTATCGAGCGCTTGCAGGGCAGCAGCGGTGTGGTAGCGCAGAAGGTACGAATGGCCATCTGCGCCTGTGACGATGTTGGCCTGGCTCAAGTGCAGGGCGAGTTCGGCAGGTGGCAATGCGCTGATTATCCAGCCACATACGGCGCCGCCTGCACCTTGTTCGAGCTGCCATTGAAAGTCGTACTGGGCTGAAACATCGGAGCCAGGACGCGAACCGAACAGCCACGGGCCCACTGCCTGCAAGTTGCTGAATTGGGCTTGCTGCAACAGTGGCCAGCAGCGCTGCGAGTAGTACTGAGTCAGGTTTTCCCGAACCTCGGGTGGAAGATCTGCCATTTCCACAACCGCGCTCAGGCGGTACCGGTCGGATGTTCGCAGGACCTTGACCAGTGCTCTGACGAATGGACTGGGCATCAGTGCGCTCCTGCCATCCGGATCATGTTGTGGCCGTTTGTGATCGCTTTCAGCAAACAACTGAGGCAAACGGGTTCGCCGGGCTCTGGAATGCCCGCGGTCGACGTTGTGAATTGGCTGCCCTTTGCCTGCTGGTGGACCGGCCCTTTGAAGGCCAGTGCCACGCCGTCCAGCGTGACACCGGCCCCATCGATTCGCAGCAGCCCGCCTGGGCTCCGGATGGTGAGGCTCTCGCTGACCTGTATGTCATAAACCTTGGTGGTGTGCCGGATGGCTTCTCCGGTCTGCAACAGGTGATGACCACCCACCACCTGTTCGAGGTGGCCACCAATTTCAACCGTGTGGTTGGCTTTGGTAACGTCCTGGCGCTGGTTGCCAACCGTCTCGATGCGGTCCTGGCCTGTGACGATCGTGTGCGTCCGGCCAATCGTCAGGCTGTTGT
Source organism: Pseudomonas sp. SWRI50 (assembly GCF_014269095.1). NCBI lineage: Bacteria > Pseudomonadati > Pseudomonadota > Gammaproteobacteria > Pseudomonadales > Pseudomonadaceae > Pseudomonas > Pseudomonas sp. SWRI50. The sequence continues at coordinate 159,263 of NZ_JABWRW010000005.1, forward strand.
CATTGCCGATCTCGTGCACCCGGTCTTGGCCGATGCTGACGGACTCGTCCTGGACGACCTCTTCCCGGCGGTCCCGGCCAATCCAAACCTTTTCGTCACGCTCGACCCGTTCGTCGCGATCGTTGCCGACGCGCGTCGTTTTGTTATGTTTTACAACGTTGTTCTGGTCCTTTTCTGCATGGATGAACACCTCCTGGCGGTCCAGCTCGTCCTCGAAACGCAGTTCGTTAAAGCCAGCGCCCTTATGGGTCTGGCTCTTGATGGTCATGCGCGTCTTGAACTGGGGTAGGTCGTACGGTGGCAGCTGATTGCCGCAATAGGTGCGGCCGGTGATCATCGGCTGGTCTGGGTCGGCATTGACGTACTGGATGATCACGTCCTGGCCAATACGCGGGATGGCCATCGAGCCCCAGCTGCCACCAGCCCAGCCTTGCGACACCCGCACCCAGCAGGAGCTGAATTGATTGTTTTTGCTTTCCCTGTCCCAAGGGAAGCTGACCTTGACCCGGCCCCACTGGTCGCAATGGATCTCCTCGCCAACTGGGCCGACGACGGTGGCCATGTGCGGGCCGTCAATGCGTGGTTTGGCCAACGGCGCTGGGCGCCATTCGGTTCTGCCTGGCACCAGTACGGCGTCTTGGCTATAGCGCGTGCCTTGCCTGGCCCCGGCGGCTTCCTCCTGCAGGCTGGTGAACTGGGTACCCTCGTGGTGCACCTTGATCACACGCCAGTGCACGTTCAAGTCTTGTCGCGGGTGCTCAATCAGGGTGAAGCTCAGCCCCGGTTGCAGGCGCACATCATCGCCTTGCACTTCGGCAATACAGGCATCATGGCGCAGCGCGGTGATCCGGGTCGCGGTGAAGGGCACGCCGACCGCCTCACACTTGTAGCGGCCGGGGTAGTCAAAACGCTCGTACGCGGTGGACTGGTGTGTCAGGCCACTTGCTTCTGCGCGATGTTCCAGGCGGTATTCGGGGTTGGTGAACGTATAGTCGCGTTGCACCTGTCGTGCAGTGCGCACCTGCTCGCTGTAGCGCAGTCTGCGTAGACAAGGTGTTGCCTGAACGCCACCGCTATTGGCGTGGTACAGCACTGCGTTGGGGTCGATGTCATCGTCATCGACGAACCCTTCATCGTCATCATCGGTCTTGATGACACCACGGCTGATCTGACCCATCGAAAGTAACCGGTCGGTGAGGACCAGCATGTGATGTTTTGGTGTGTGCTCGAACCGGTAGACAAAGCCTTCTTCGGCGGCCAGGCGGGCGATGAAGTTCAGGTCGGTTTCACCGGCCTGCACGCAGAACTCCCGTACCGCATGTTCACCGCGGCTATGCAGTTCAAAATGAAGGATGCCTTGGCGCTTGAGCATGAGCTCAAGAATTTGCGTGGCGGTTTTTTCCTGGAAGATGCGCCAGTTCGAGCGCAGCCCGGCCCGCGCCAGCGTGGGTTCGACCAAGGCGCGGTAACGCGTACGGTGAAAACCTGTCTCTCCCTGGCTGAAGGTGCTGACCAGGCCGTGCACGTAGCGCAACGGGCGGTCTCCCCGCCACAGGGTGAATAGCACCGGTTTGTCGAGCAGCTGGCCAAAATCGACATCGTCTTGGTAACTGACCAGCTCCAGGCTTAATTGGAAAGGTGTACTGACCGCTTCGTCGAGCTCGAACGAAACCACTTCAAACTCAACCTGGCCGACCAGCGGCTGGAAGGTGAAGCGCAAATCGGATTGGCTAGGCATGTGAATTCCCCCGAAAGTGCCTGAGTACGGTCATGACGAGCACTTGCCCGCTACTGCTGCAAGATGACGTTGAGCGACTCGAGAACTTCGGCGGGGATGACGGAGAGCAACTGCGGGCTCCGGGGTAATGCCGGCAGCTTGCGCAGTGGGGGGGCTTTCACGTCGTGCACGGGTATGCGATGGCTGATCCCCACGCACGACTTCAAGCAGGATTGGGGTGTTGGTGGGCACTGTTTTACCAGTGCCATCGGGCTCACTGAACATTCCTGGTCCTCGTGTTTGGGCGGGCAGCGTATGCACTGGGCATGGGCCGACCATGCGGCCAGACGCAAGCATTTGGCTGAAGCCTGAACACTAACGAGGAATCAATTCATGGGTGAGTATTGAGCGTCCTATAAACGTGTAGGAAAGTTCGATTTCTACTCTGCTAAGAAACACTTGGTTGCAGCTAGTGAAGGCGAAAAGTGCTTTCAAGCATCTCGATGCGGTTCTTGCTCGGCGCAAAGCTGGGCTTGCAAGGGTAGTGAGCTGATCGAATGGGCTGGGGAACAATGCCTTGCAGGGCTGTGATTTGGCGCCTGCAAGGCCAGGCGCCCATAGAACAGCAAGGCAGTGGCCCAGGTGGTGAACCAGACGAACAGACCTGCCCAAAACGTGTGGGACATGTAGTGCCACCCTTGCAGCATGCGGGTGGTGCCGTAGACGAACCCCAGCAACAGGATCGCCACCAGCAGCTTGCGCGCATGCATCCAGCGGTGGCGTAGCGCCACGAAGTACAGGGCCAGCAAGGTGAAACCACTGGACGCATGCCCGCCTGGCCAGCATCGGCCATCGCCAGCCTTGTCCAGCCAGGAGAAGTGCTCGAACCACTCGACCCGCACCTGCTGGCCGCCGTACAGCGTCGTTTCCACCGGGCAGTACACGCTGGTATGGCTTTTCAGGTAATGGATGACGGTGGTGCACAGCGCGAAGGCGACCACCACGAACAACAAGTCGCGACGGTGGTGGGTCGTGAAGCGCAATACCGGCGCGATTCGGGCGGTTTCCAGCCACCGCGTAAGGCCCCATTGCGGGTGATTTTCCAGGCGCGGCCAGGCGAACGACAGCAGCGAGCCGATCACGGCCAGTTCACCGGTCCAGTTCGGTAATACCCGTGGCCACTTGTGGGTGATCTTTTCGAACCATTGATTGTGCAACAGCGGAAACTGGCCGGTGGCCGGGTCGATCAGCAGGTTGCTGATCCAGCGGTCGAGTTCGGTCAGGTCGAAGGCGACGAAGACGATGCCCGCCAGCAGCAGCGGTAGCAGCAGGTTGTTGCGGTAGAAGGCGGCGCGTGAAGGTACAGGCATGGTCAGATTTCCCGGGCATCAGCGAGTTTGCGCCACTGGCTGGCATCCAGCTGGCCCAGCACGCGGGCCTTGCCATCTTCGCCCTGGGTGATGAACAGCGCGCTGGCGTAGCGGTTGGAATCCGCATCAGTGTCGACGTTGAGCTGGCGTTCCATCTGCTCCAGGCAGCTACTGTGGCTGACCAACACCAGGTTGCGGCCGGGTTGCTTGTGGGCGAAGGCATTGCTGGCGAAGGTGTGGTCACACTGGTTGAGCCAGTCCTGGGTGGCGATAGCCTTGCCGAACATGAACTGCGCGGTTTGCCGGGTGCGCATTTCCGGGCTGGCCCACACATCGGCGCTGCGCAGGCCAAGGCGTTGCAGGCCCTGGCCGACGTCGGCGGATACCCGGCTGCCCGCCAGGGTAATACCAGTGGGGTCGTCCAGGCAGGCACCCCGTGAGCGGTCGCAGCGTTCGGCGTGACGAATCACCACAATGACAGAACCCTTGGACCAGGCGCTGTGCAAGCCACTGCTGTGCAACGTATGCGGGTTGCCAAGGTCTGCAAGGGCAGGGCGTGCGGCAGCCCATGCAGCGAGAGCCACCAGCGCAACCGATACACACATCGCCACCAGCAGCGCTTTGGCGCGGGGCAATCGGTAGTGCCGGGCGAGCTTAAGGGCCGGCGGGGTGTCGATGACGCCATGCAGCATGCTGTCACTCCAGTGAGCGTGTACAACGGACCGGAACCGGTGGCTCGGATCCATTGAGAGTGCGCGCACTTTAGGTAGCAGGATGTCGCCAGAGGGTGAGGCTGATGTGAAAAATACCTTATCCGCGATGTTGGGCATTATTGCTGAAGGCCAACAATGTCAAGAATGAAACCGGTTTCAAAACATTTCTGAACGCGCTAGATTATTCGGCTGTCTTCTACACGCGCCCGCTTGCGCGAGTACCCCATGGAAAAATCAGATGGCGCAAACCAAGGCCGCCCCTACCGCTGATGAGGATTTGAAATGCCTGAGCACGCCCCAGACAATCCGCGCCGGGAATTCCTGCGCAAGACCTTGACCTTGATACCGGTCGCCACCGTGGCCAGCACCGGGCTGGGCCTGGGTGCCAGCCAACTGTTGGCCGAACCTGTGCGTGAGCCCAAGGTGCCTGTCGCTGCGCCTGCGGGCGATTATCAGCCAACCTTTTTCACCGCCGAAGAATGGGCCTTCGTGCAAGCGGCCGTAGCCCGCATCATCCCTGCGGACGAACTGGGCCCCGGTGCGCTCGAAGCGGGTGCCGCCGAGTTCATCGACCGCCAGATGAATACCCCCTATGCCACTGGCGCCCAGTGGTACATGCAGGGGCCGTTCAACGCCGACGCCCCACCAGAATTGGGCTACCAACTGCAACTCAGCCCGCAACAGATCTACCGGCTAGGCATCGCCGCCGTGGACGGCTGGTGCAAAGCCAACTCGGGCCAAGTGTTTGCTGCGCAAGATAGCGCTACCCGAGACCGCATTCTCGCCAAGGTCGAAGCCGGTGAGCTGGTGTTCGACGCGCTGCCGGCCACGCTGTTTTTCAGCTTGCTGGTACAGAACACCCGCGAGGGGTTCTTCTGCGATCCGATTCACGGTGGCAACAAAGGCATGGTGGGCTGGACCCAGATCGGCTTCCCCGGTGCACGGGCAGACTTCATGGACTGGGTCGAGCGCAACGAGCCTTACCCGTTCCCGGCAGTGTCGATCCGTGGCGAGAGGGCCTGAAGCATGGCGAATGTGTTGAAGAAAGTAGACGCCGTGATCGTGGGCTTTGGCTGGGCCGGCGCGATCATGGCCAAGGAATTGACCGAGGCGGGGCTGCAGGTGGTCGCTCTCGAGCGCGGGCCAATGCAGGACACCTACCCTGAGGGCAGCTACCCGCAGGTGATCGATGAGCTGACCTACAGCGTGCGCAAGAAGCTGTTCGTCGATGTGTCGAAAGAGACCGTCACCATCCGTCACAGCGTCAACGACGTTGCGTTGCCCAACCGCCAGTTGGGCGCCTTCTTGCCAGGCAAGGGCGTGGGCGGCGCGGGCTTGCACTGGTCCGGCGTGCATTTTCGGGTAGACCCGATCGAGCTGCGCATGCGCAGCCATTACGAAGAACGCTACGGCAAGGCGTTCATCCCTGAAGGCATGACCATCCAGGACTTCGGCGTCACCTACCAAGAGCTTGAGCCGTACTTCGATTTTGCCGAGAAGGTGTTCGGCACCTCGGGCCAGGCCTGGACCGTGAACGGCGCGGTGGTGGGTGAAGGGAAGGGCGGCAACCCCTATGCGCCTGATCGCTCCAACCCGTTCCCGCTGCCTGCACAAAAAAACGTGGTATCGGCAAAACTGTTCGAAAAGGCCGCCACCAGCCTCGGCTACAAGCCTTACAACCTGCCTTCGGCCAACACGTCGGGCCCTTACACCAACCCGTACGGCGCACAGATGGGGCCGTGCAACTTCTGCGGCTTCTGCAGCGGCTACGTGTGCTACATGTACTCCAAAGCCTCGCCCAACGTGAACATCCTGCCCGCACTGCGCCAGGTGCCGAACTTCGAGCTGCGCGCCAATGCCCATGTGCTGCGCGTGAACCTGGATGACAGCAAGCGCAAAGCCACAGGCGTGACCTACATCGACGCCCAAGGCCGGGAGGTGGAACAACCGGCGGACTTGGTGATTCTCGCAGCCTTCCAGTTCAACAACGTGCGCCTGATGCTGCTGTCCGGCATCGGCAAGCCTTATGACCCGGTCAAGAACGAAGGCGTTGTCGGGCGCAACTTCGCGTACCAGAACATGGGCACGGTCAAGGCGTTCTTCGACAAGGACACCTACACCAACAACTTCATCGGTGCTGGCGGTAACGGCATTGCGATCGATGATTTCAACGCTGACAACTTCGATCACGGCCCGCACGGTTTTGTCGGTGGCTCACCCATGTGGGTCAACCAGGCGGGCAGCCGCCCGATCGCCGGTATCGCCAACCCGCCCGGCACGCCCATCTGGGGCAGCGCCTGGAAAAAGGCCACGGCCGACTATTACACCCACCAGGTTTCCATGGACGCGCATGGCGCGCACCAGTCGTACCGTGGCAACTACCTGGACCTGGACCCGACCTACCGGGACGCCTTTGGCCAGCCGTTGCTGCGCATGACCTTCGACTGGCAGGAAAACGACATCAAGATGAACCAGTTCATGGTCGACAAGCTCAGCAAGATCGCCCAGGCGATGAACCCGAAGTCCATTGCGGTGTTGGGCAAAAAGGTCAAGGAACACTTCAACACTGCCAGCTACCAGACCACCCACCTCAACGGTGGCGCAATCATGGGCACTGACCCCAAGACCAGTGCGCTTAACCGCTATCTGCAGAGCTGGGACGTCCACAACGTTTTCGTCCCAGGGGCGTCGGCATTCCCGCAGGGCTTGGGTTATAACCCGACCGGTTTGGTCGCGGCATTGACGTACTGGTCTGCACGGGCGATCCGTGAGCAGTACCTGAAAAACCCTGGCCCACTGGTTCAGGCTTGAGGAGCGATGAGCATGAAGACACTGTTGATCGCAACGATCCTGTGCGGTGCAAGCCTTTCAGCCCAGGCTGACAGCGCGTTGGTCAAGCAAGGCGAGTACCTGGCGCGCGCGGGCGACTGCGTGGCCTGCCACACGGCCAAAGGCGGCAAGCCATTCGCCGGCGGGCTGCCCATGGAAACCCCCATCGGCACGGTGTACTCGACCAATATCACCCCTGATGCCAGCGGCATCGGCAACTACAGCTTCGAAGACTTCGACCAGGCCGTACGCCATGGCGTCGGCAAGGACGGCAGCACGCTGTACCCGGCGATGCCGTATCCCTCGTATGCACGCGTCAGCGATGACGACATGCGCGCGTTGTATGCCTACTTCATGCAGGGCGTAGAGCCGGTGGCGCAGCCGAACAAGGCGACGGACATCCCCTGGCCGTTGAGCATGCGCTGGCCGCTGGCGATCTGGCGGGGTTTGTTCGCGCCGCAGGTGAAGGCCTGGCAGGCCTCGGCTGCTGCCGACCCGGTCGTCAACCGCGGTGCTTATCTGGTTGAAGGGCTGGGGCACTGTGGCGCATGCCATACCCCGCGCGCCCTGACCATGCAGGAAAAGGCACTGAGCCCGCAGGATGGCGAGCAGTTTCTGGCAGGCAGCGCCCCGCTTGAAGGCTGGATTGCCAAGAGCCTGCGCGGTGATCACAAGGATGGCCTGGGCAGTTGGAGCGAAGCGCAGCTGGTGCAGTTTCTCAAGACCGGCCGAAGCGACCGCAGTGCGGTGTTCGGAGGCATGAGTGATGTGGTCGAGCACAGCATGCAGTACATGAGCGAGGCTGACCTGACGGCCATTGCCCGGTACCTGAAAACGCTGCCGCCCAGCAACCCCGATGACCAGCCGCATGCGTATGACAAGCAGGTCGCCGAGGCGCTGTGGAACGGCGATGACAGCAAGCGTGGGGCGTCGGTGTACATCGACAACTGCGCGGCGTGCCACCGCACCGATGGCCATGGCTATAGCGGGGTGTTCCCGGCACTGGCTGGTAACCCGGTGGTGCAGACCGCTGATGCCACCTCGTTGATCCATGTGGTGCTGGCCGGTGGCAAGGTGCCTGCGACGCACACGGCCCCATCGAACTTCACCATGCCGGCGTTTGGCTGGCGCCTGAGCGATCAGGAGGTCGCTGATGTGGTGAGCTTCATTCGCACCAGCTGGGGCAACCAGGGCGGGGCAGTGAAGGCCGACGATATCGCCAAGCTGCGCACGGATGACCTGAAACACACCTCTGGGGATGACCTTGGGCAGGTGACGAGCCACTAATACTGCGCAAAATTCAGAGCTTGCATGCCCCCCTGTAGGAGCAGCCTTGTGCTGCGAAGAGGTCGGTACAGACCACAGAAATTCGTGGCGGGTACTGGCCTCTTCGCAGCACAAGGCTGCTCCTACCGGGAACGTGTAAACTTGCCGACGAACGGTAGGTGACGAAACGCGCCGGTTTTGGTGTATTGAAACCGGTTTCATAGCCTGTCACCGACAATAATCACAAGGGACACCCATGACCGATTTGCCTGCCAATGCCCGCGAGCGGGTGACCATCAGCGAAGTAGCCCGTGTGGCCGGTGTGTCCAAGGCCACCGTCTCGCGCTACATCGGTGGCGATCGCCAGTTGCTGGCCGAGGCGACCGCCAAGCGCCTGGAAGAAGTCATCGAGCGCCTCGGCTATCGCCCCAACCAGATGGCCAGGGGCCTCAAACGCGGCCAGACTCGGCTGATCGGCATGCTGGTGGCAGACATCCTCAACCCCTATTCGGTGGCGGTGATGCACGGCGTCGAAACCGCCTGCCGCCAACACGGCTACAGCCTGGTGGTGTGCAACACCAACCGCGACGACGATCAAGAGCGCCATCACCTGGTGGCCCTGCAGTCCTACAACGTCGAGGGCCTGATCGTGAACACCCTCGGCCATCATCCCGGCGAACTGCTGAACCTGCAGCGCGACATGCCCATGGTGCTGGTGGACCGCCAACTGCCTGAACTCAATGTCGACCTGGTCGGCTTGGACAATGCCGACGCCGTCGAACAAGCCCTGGATCACCTGCAGGCGCAAGGCTACCGCGACATTCTGGCGGTAACCGAACCGCTCGATGGCACCAGTTCGCGCCAGGAGCGGGTGCAGGCGTTCGGGGCTTCCATCAACCGGCGCCCGGGCATGCGTCAACAGGTGCTGGAAGTCAGCCCCGACCTTCACGCCGGCCTGGCTTCATTTCTTTCGGCCAGCGGTCATGGCCCTCAAGCCATCTTCACCTTCAACGGTGTGGCGACGCTGGCCGTCACCCGAACCCTGCACGACGCCGGCTGCGGCTTGTTCGACGACGTTGGCCTGATCGCCATCGACGAACTGGACTGGTACCCCTTGGTCGGCAGCGGCATCACGGCATTGGCCCAACCCACCGAGCGTATCGGCGTGGCGGCATTCGAGTGCCTGCTGGGCCGCCTGCGCGGCGAACGCGGGGCGCCACGGCGCATCGACTTCAAGGCCGACCTGATCATCCGAGGTTCAACCCACTCACGCGACTGAACGAAAGGCACGTTGCGGCTTGACGTGCATAAAAATGAAACCGGTTTCATAAGGACAATAACAATGCGCTCGAACCCCGTTTCCATCAGCCTCTCCAGCTACGGTGCCAGCTTGGTAAGGCAGCGCGGCCAGCAACATTTTCTGGACATGCTGGCCGCTGCCGGCGTAACCCGTGTCGAATTTCGTGAAGAACTGTTCGAAAGCGCGCCGGACACCCACGCGCTGGCCGCCGCCGTCACCGCGTTGCGGCTCGAATGCCTGTATTCCTCGCCCCTTGAACTGTGGACGGCGCAGGGCCTGCCAGACCCACGCCTGACGCAGAAACTGGCGCTGGCCCGCGCGATGGGCGCGGTGGCCCTGAAGGTATCGCTGGGGCATTTCGATGACACCTGTGATGTGGCGGCCTTACGCTCGCTGTTACCTGACGATGGCCCCCAGCTGTTGGTCGAGAACGACCAGACCGAGCAAGGCGGGCGCATCGCGCCGCTGCTCACGTTCTTCCAGCGCGCCGATGACCTTGGGCTGGCGCTGGGCATGACGTTCGACATCGGTAACTGGCAATGGCAGGGCGAGCCTGTACAGCAAGCGGCTCGCCAACTGGGGCGTTGGGTGCGTTATGTGCACTGCAAGGCGGTCGAGCGCCAGCCCGCTGGGCGACTGGTCGCCGTGCCGCCGCAAGCTGACGATCTGCAAGCGTGGGATGCCTTGCTGGCCGCGTTCACGCCCGGCGTGGTGCGTGCCGTGGAATACCCGTTGGCCGCTGACGACTTGCTCACGCTGACCCGTGCCCAGGTAGTGGCGCTGTCTGCGCTGGGCCTGGCCGAGGAGGTCAGCCATGCATGAGCATGACGTGCTGTGCTTCGGCGAAACCATGGCCATGTTCGTCGCCGAGCAGGTGGGGGACCTGGCGCATGTCGGGCAGTTCGGCAAACGCATCGCCGGTGCCGACAGCAACGTTGCCATCGGCCTGTCGCGGCTGGGCTTCAAGGTCCGCTGGCTGAGCAGGGTGGGCGACGACTCCCTGGGGCGCTTTGTCCTCGACAGCTTGCGGCGAGAAGGCCTGGACTGCAGCGACGTTGAAGTCGATCCGCAACACCCCACCGGTTTTCAGCTCAAAGCCCGCTGCGATGATGGCAGTGACCCGGCAGTGGAATACTTTCGCAGCCATTCAGCGGCGCGCCGTTTGTCCCCGGCATTGATCCGCCCACATTGGTTGCAGACCCGCCACCTGCATGCCACCGGCATCCCGCTGGCGCTTTCAGCCGAGTGCAGGGCCTTGTCGCATGCATTGGTGGATGGCATGCGCGCTGCCGGGCGCAGCATTTCCTTTGACCCTAACCTGCGCCCAGCGCTGTGGCCGGACCGCACGCGCATGATCCACGAGATCAATGCCCTGGCAGTCAAGGCTGACTGGGTACTGCCGGGCCTTGAAGAAGGCCGCCTGCTGACCGGCCAGCACGCACCAGCGGACATTGCCGCGTTCTACCTCGACAAAGGGGTGGAACTGGTGGTGATCAAGCTGGGGGACGAAGGCGCGTATTTTCGCACCGCCAAAGGCGATGGCCAGGTAGCCCCCGTGCCGGTGGCCAAGGTGGTCGACACCGTCGGTGCGGGTGACGCCTTTGCTGTCGGCGTGCTCAGTGCGCTGCTCGAAGGCCGTGAACTGCCCGAGGCGGTGGCGCGTGGTAACTGGTGTGGCAGCCGCGCCGTGCAGTCGCGCGGCGACATGGAAGGTTTGCCGCTGCGTCACGAACTCGAAACCCATGACCTGCGCATAAGCGCCTAAACGCCTGGCCCCTACCTGTTGCGACAAAAACAAAAAGCTCAGGAGTACACATGATGCAAACGACAAGTCTCGCGCGTCGCCGTTGGTGGTACATCATCCCAATCGTGTTCATCACCTACAGCCTGGCCTACCTGGACCGTGCCAACTATGGGTTCGCGGCAGCGTCCGGCATGGCCGACGACCTTAAAATCACCCCGGTGCTGTCGTCGTTGCTGGGTGCGCTGTTTTTCCTTGGTTACTTTTTCTTCCAGGTACCTGGGGCCATCTACGCCGAAAAACGCAGCGTCAAGAAGCTGATCTTCGTCAGCCTGATCCTCTGGGGCGGCCTGGCCACCCTGACCGGCATGATCAGCAATGTGTACATGCTGATCGGCATCCGCTTCCTGCTTGGCGTGGTCGAAGCCGCCGTGATGCCGGCGATGCTGGTGTACCTCTGCCATTGGTTCACCCGCGCCGAACGGTCCCGGGCCAACACCTTCCTGATGCTCGGCAACCCGGTGACCATCCTGTGGATGTCGGTGGTGTCGGGCTACCTCATCAAGCACTACGACTGGCGCTGGATGTTCATCATCGAAGGCCTGCCTGCGGTGATCTGGGCGTTCTTCTGGTGGCGCCTGGTGGACGACCGCCCGGCTCAGGTCAAGTGGCTTAGCGAGCAGGAAAAGACCGATCTGGAAAACGCCCTGGCAGCAGAACAGCAGGGCATCAAACCGGTGAAGAACTACCGCGAAGCGTTCCGCTCGCCCCAGGTGATCATCCTGTCGATGCAGTACTTCTGCTGGAGCATCGGCGTGTACGGCTTCGTGCTCTGGCTGCCGTCGATTCTGAAACAGGCGGCCAACGTCGACATCGTCCAGGCCGGCTGGTTGTCGTCGGTGCCCTATCTGGCGGCGGTGCTGGCCATGGTCGGGGTGTCCTGGGCGTCGGACCGTTTGCAGAAGCGCAAGCGCTTCGTCTGGCCGCCCCTGTTGATTGCGGCGCTGGCGTTCTATGGCTCCTATGCCTTGGGCAGTGAGCACTTCTGGTTGTCCTACGCATTGCTGGTAGTTGCCGGTGCCTGCATGTATGCGCCCTATGGGCCGTTTTTCGCCATCGTGCCGGAGATCCTGCCCAGTAACGTCGCCGGTGGCGCCATGGCCTTGATCAACAGCATGGGCGCGCTGGGTTCGTTCGGTGGCTCGTGGCTGGTCGGTTACCTCAATGGCGCCACCGGCGGGCCGGGCGCCTCGTACCTGTTCATGTGCGGTGCACTGCTGACGGCAGTCGCGCTCACGGCGGCGCTTAAAACCTCACACACCGCTGGCCGGGCCAAGCGCGGCGGCTCTCATCTGGCCACGAGCCACTAGGAAATCCTGCTATGAAGAAGCGAATCGTCCTTTACAAGCGCCTGTCCGACACGTTGATGGCGCGCCTGCAGCAACAGGTTGACGTGACCTGGGTGGACACGGCCGGGCCCGATGGCCTTGCCCGCCTGCGCGATGCGTTGCCGGGCGCTCAAGGGCTGTTGGGTGCCAGCCTGCGCTTGGACAGCGGCCTGCTGGACCTGGCCCCGCAACTGGAGGTGGTCGCCAGCGTGTCGGTAGGCGTGGACAACTACGACATCGCCGACCTGACCCGGCGTGGCGTGATGCTGACCAACACGCCCGACGTACTGACCGAAACCACCGCCGACACCGGCTTTGCCTTGATCCTGGCCAGTGCGCGTCGGGTCGTGGAGCTGGCGGGCTGGGTGCGTGACGGCCAGTGGCAAGCCAACCTTGGGCCTGCGCACTTTGGCACGGATGTGCACGGCAAGACCTTGGGCATCATTGGCATGGGGCGGATTGGCGAAGCGTTGGCCCGGCGCGGCGCGGCCGGTTTTGGCATGCGGGTGCTTTACCACAGCCCACGCGCCAAGCCTGCGGTGGAGGCCCGTTACGACGCCCGTCACTGCAGCCTTGACGACCTTCTGCAACAGGCTGATTTCGTCTGCCTGACCGTGCCGCTGAGTGCCGCCACCGAGGGGCTGATCGGCGCGCGTGAGCTTGCCTTGATGAAGCCCGAGGCAATGCTGGTGAACATTGCGCGTGGACGGGTGGTGGATGAAGCCGCGCTGATCGAGGCCTTACGGGAGAAACGCATCCGCGGCGCGGGCCTGGATGTGTTCGTCCAGGAGCCGTTGCCCAGTGATTCACCGCTGCTGCAACTGGACAACGTGGTGGCGACCCCGCATATCGGTTCGGCCACCCACGATACCCGTGAGGCCATGGCGCGCTGTGCGGTAGACAACCTGCTCAGCGCGTTGGCCGGTGAGCGCCCGGCAAACCTGGTGAACCCAACAGCCGGGCGTTGATGCACCGAAGCGCAGCGGTTACCGGCAGTTGCCCGCCTTGCGGTAGCCGGCCGCTTGCGCCTCGCCCTCGGAGCCGAACATCACCTGGTTCTTCGAGGCCACCTGGGTGTAGCCCGGGCAGCCATTGGCCAGGTGATAGACATGGCTGTTGCGGTTGCCGAGCACAGCGCCTGTTGCTGCAGTGCTGGCCAGGCTGGGCTTGGCCGCTTCGCTGACCGGTTTGGCCGGCATGGCTTGCACGACACCAGTGCCAACAGGCTTGTAGTCGGCTGTCCATTTGCGTTCGCCCGTCACGAACGGGTTGGCGTGCCCCATGATGGCGGCGATGCGCCGGTCACGTTCTTTTTCCCAGGCCGAGACGGGGTGCTGTTTGTCCCAGGCCATCAGCAGTTGCTGCTGTTGACGCGACATGCTCAGCTTGTAGCGGTCGAACATGTAGAACGTGGTACGGGCAACCAGGCCCTTCACTTCGTCACGCGGCTCGGCGGCGCGCTGCACGAAATCGACCTTGGTCGAGCACTGGCCGTATTGCCCGGCGTTGCCAGCGACCATGCCGTAGTTGAAGTTGCTGCGGTCACCGTTGACTTCGCCCACGGCCGGGTAGAGGTTGAACAGGTCGGCTTCCATGGCGCGGAAGACCGGGTCGTCATCGACACAATGCTCGCGGCCGCCGTTTTTCCAGCATTGGCGCTGGTTGCCGAAGGTATAGGCCGGCACGATGTGTTCCCACTCGGTACGCTCGGCGCGGTTTTGCTGTTTGCGGGTTTCATAACCGCAGGAGGCAGCATCGATGCGCCCACCTGACTTGCCCACCCAGGTCCATTTGCAGCCGCAATACAGGTCGCCCATGGCGCTGCTTGCCTGGTCCAGGTAGACCTTTTGCTTGGCGACGACCTTGGCTTCGGTGAAGGTGGAAGGCGGGTTGGCGAAGGCGGGGAGGTTGACGGCGAGCAGGAGCGCTACGGCATAAAGCAGTTTTTTCATGGGGGGCAGCAGGTTTCAGTTAAGGAACTGCATTCTAATCGAAATCTAACTTATTGATTTGGATTGAATCCCCCTCCGGTCAAGCGCGGTCCTGGTAGGAGCAGCCTTGTGCTGCGAAGAGGCCGGTACAGACCACAGTATTTCGTCTCTGGCACTGGCCTCTTCGCAGCACAAGGCTGCTCTTACAATGCGATGACGTCAGCCAGCGGCCAGTTCGTTGGCAGGCCGTGGAATTTCAGCGCCCGCATGCACCGGCGCCGGTCCAGTAATCACTGCATCACTGGCAAACAAGCTGCGCATCAGGCTGTACCCGGCCAGCAACATGTAGAACGCAATCGGCAGGCCGACCACGATGCTGGCCATCTGAATCGCCAGCAAGCCGCCGGCAATCACCAGGCTGGCCGCGATGGCGCCCTCCAGCACACACCACAGCACGCGTATCCAGTTGGGTGGGTCGATGCTGCCCAGCGAGTTGAGCATGCACAGCACCTGGGTCCCGGCATCGGCCGCAGTGACGAAATGCACGGCCAGCAGCAGGCAGATGATCACGCTGAGGATTGCACCCAGCGTGGGGCCGTCGAGGCGGTCGAGCAAGGTGAACATGGCCGTGGTGGTTTCCTTGCGCGTGGCTTCCAGAATCGGGCCACCCTGGAACGCGCCGGCCGCAGCCTGCTCGGCGACCGGCAGTGCTTGATAGGCGTGGCGCACTTGCTGCTCATCCTTCAGTGCGGCACCGCCGAACACGGCCATCCACAAAATAGTCACCAAGGTCGGCACCAGCAACGCGCCGAACACCAGTTCGCGGATGGTCCGGCCACGGGAAATCCGGGCAATGAACAGGCCAACGAACGGCCCCCAGGTCATCCACCACGGCCAGTAGAAGGCGGTCCAGCTCTTCTGCCAACTGCTGTCGGCCTGGGCGTCGGTCCAGAAACTCATGCCGATGATGTTCTGCGCGTAGTCGCCCGCCGACTCGAACAGCAGGTTCATGATGTAGTTGGTTGGGCCCAGGGCCAGCACCACCAGCATCAGCCCCAGGGAAATCCACATGTTCAGCGTCGACAGGCGCTTCATGCCACGCGATACACCGGCCACTAGCGAGATCGAGGCGATCACGGTGACGACGGCGATGATGCTCAGCTTGAACGACAGGGTGACTGGCGTGCCGAACACCTGATGCATGCCCATGTTGATCTGCTCGACGCCCAACCCCAGCGATTGCGACACCCCGAATGCAGTGACCGCGCCACCAATGATGTCGACCGTATGGCCAATCGGCCCGTAGATGCGGTTGCCGATGATCGGGTACAGGATCGAGCGCAGCGCCAGTGGCAGCCCTTCACGGTAGGCGAAGTAGGCCAGGCCCAGGCCGATCACGGTGAAGATCGCCCAAGGGTGTAGGCCCCAGTGCAACAGGGTTATACGCATGGCCATGGACGCGGCCTGGTCGGTGAGCCCCGGTGTGAACGGGTTGCTGGCGTAGTGCAGCACCGGCTCTGCAACCGACCAGAAGATCAGCCCAACGCCCATGCCCGCACTGAACAGCATGGCGATCCAGGCGGCAAAACTGAACTCGGGTTTTTCGTCGGGGCGCCCGAGCTTGAGGGTGCCATAGCGGCTGAAGGCGATGTACACCAGTAAGCCGAGGATGGTGCTGACCAGCGCCAGGTAAAACCACTTGAGGTGGTCGAGAATGGCGTCCGACGCGCCTTTGAATACCCCCGCAGCTTGGTCGCCATGTGAAGCGCAGAGCACCACGAACGCCACCACGATTGTGATCGATCCTACCGTTACAATAGGGTTCAGGCCTTTGAAAAGGCCTTGTTTTGCACGCATCGTCCATATCCTTTTTATTTTCGCAAGACGGCAAAAAAGGACGCCCCACTAACAGGGCGTCCTTGTCGAATGTCAGAGGTCGATCACCAGGTCCGACGTCGGGCGGCTGCAGCACAGCAGCCGCAGGCCTTTGTCGATTTCACGCTGGCGAATGCCGCCGTTATGCTTCATCTCGACGCTGCCCTGCAATACCGCGGTCTTGCAGGTACCGCACACACCTTGGCTGCACGAGGAGGGGACTACGGCACCGGCTTTTTTGGCAGCGGCCAGTACGGTCTGGTCGGCGCTCATGGTGAATGCCTTGCCAGAGCGGGCAAGGCGCACGGTGAAGCTGTCCAGGGCCTGGCCGGGGGCGGCGGGGGCGGCTGCCGGCTCGGCTTCGGCGTTGATGTCGAAGCTTTCCTGGTGGTAGCGGGCCAAGTCGAAACCAGCCCCCGCCAACAAGGCCTTGGTCGCCTCCATGTAGCCTTTTGGCCCGCAGGTGAATACCGCCCGCTCCTTGAAGTCGGGGATCTGGCGCTGCAGTGCGTCCAGCGACAGGCGCCCGATCGGGCCGTCCCAGTTGGGCTCGTCGCCAGCGCCTTCGCAGAAGAACAGCGTCCGCAGCCCTGGCATGGAGCGTTCGAGGCGCGCCAGTTCATCGCGGAAGATGATGTCTTTAGGCGTACGCGCACTGTGCACGAAGACGATGTCCAGGTCGGCGTGCAGGTCGGCGGCGGCGCGGGTCATCGCCATCAGCGGGGTGACGCCGGAGCCGGCCGACAGGTACAGCAATTTGCGCGCAGGGCCCGCCACGGGGGTAAAGACGCCCGCGGGGCCAGAGGCGGCCAGGGCGTGGCCAGGGTGCAGGTTATCGTGCAACCAGTTGGACACCGTGCCGCCCGGCACCCGCTTGACCGTGATGGCAAAGGTGAACGGCCGGGTCGGTGTCGAGGACAGGGTGTAGCAGCGGGACACGCTGGCCCCCGCAATCACAGGCGACACGGTGAGGAACTGGCCCGGTTCGTAGGCAAGCGCCGGGTAGTCTGGGCTGTGGAAGGTGAAGGTTTTCACGTCGTGGGTCTCGTCCACAACGCTCAGGCATTCGATGCGTTTGCTTTCACCGCTGGCCCACTGGGCACCATGGGCGGCCCAGTGGTCGGTGTCGGTGAAGCGCTGGTCGGCACGCAGGCCGGCAATGTTCTGGGCAATGTTCTCGAGCACGGTCATCTCCTTCACACCCCATGTGCCGCGAGGCGCGAGGTGTACCAGCGGGCGAACTGGTCGACGTACGGCTCGGTGTAGGTGGAGTAGGGGCCTGGGACGAAGGCGGGGTCTTGGGTGCCACTGTGGGTGATGGCGACCAGGGCGGCGTCCTGTTGGGTAGTGGCGACCCAGACCTCGGTCAGGCGCTGCAGGTCGTAGTCGACCCCTTCGACGGCATCGCGGTGCACCAGCCATTTGGTGCGCACCAGGGTGCGGTCCGGCGAGAGCGGGATGATCCAGCTGATCATGGCGTGGTCGCTCATCACGTGAGCCCAAGCGTTGTTGCCCCACAGGTGGGTGTCGCCCAGGTCGCGACGGGTCAGGTTGCCCAACAGTTTGCGGCAGGCAACCTGGGTATCGAGTGTCTGCGATTCACCCGCACCGGCGATGATCATGCGCTGGGTGCGAAACTGCGTGGGGGCGTCATCCTGCAAATGCTCCACAGTCTCGTAGAGCAGGCCCGAATTGGCCCAGTCAGCTTCGATGCCGGCCTTGCGAATCTGATAGGCATCGTAGGACGCGCGAGCCTCGTCGCTCATCTCTTCCAGGCTGACGCCAAGGTCTTCGGACTGGTAGGACACGATCAGTTCCGGGTGGGTGCCGGCGCAGTGGTAGCACTCCCGGTTGTTCTCCATCACCAGCTTCCAGTTGCCGTTCTCGATGTAGTCGAGTTCGTAGGCGATTCGGGTATTGGCCAGGTCGAACGGCGCGAAGCGCGGCCCCATCACCGCTTCGAGGTCCTTGATGTCTTCAGGCGGGTTGTCGCCCAGGCACACCAGTACATGGGCCCCGACAACCTTGCAGTGCACCGGGATCAGGCTGCGGCACTTGGGGTCGAAGCCCTTGCCCATGTGGCTGGCATGCTTGAGGCTGCCGTCCAGGTCGTAGGTCCACTGGTGGTAGGGGCATACCAGCATGCCGACAGTGGATTTGCCTGCTTCTTTCAGGCGCGCGCCGCGGTGGCGGCATACATTGCGGTAGGCGCGGATCTGTTCATCATCGTCGCGCAGGATCAGCACCGACGATTTGCCGATATCGACGGTAAAGACATCACCGGGTTCATCGACATCGGCGGTAACGGCGACCTGTATCCAATGCTGGTTGAAGAAGATTTCCATGTCGGTTTCGAAAACATCCTGGCGGCTGTACAACGCGCCATTCATGCCAAAACCAGGTTGGCGGGATGCAATCAGTTCGCGATGGGTTTTGCTCGATGAAGGGCGCATTGTTGTCCTCAGGCACTTTTATTTTTAATCGACCAAGACGTCTGGCGCGGATTATTGAAGTGGCCCTGAAAAGGCGTCAATGCGCTTAATTTTCTGTGTGGTATTACTTGAGGTTATGCGAGTGGGAGGCTGTGGGGCGGGGGTTTTGAGCGATATTACGGATGGGACAATTAATAGAAGTTTGCTGCGTTAATTAATGCAAGTTGTTCTGTTTATTAGCGGGATCGGAGGCGCGCAGCGCCCCCGAATAACCGGTTTTAATGCCCACCCTTCATACGCCGGGCAACGAAGTAAATGCCCAAGCCGACCAACGCGGTTGCAGCGCCGATATAACCCGTACTCGTCCAGCCCATGCCTGCGGTGATGGCCATGCCACCCAACCACGGCCCAAGCGCATTGGCCAGGTTGAACGCGGCGTGGTTCGAGGCTGCTGCAAGGCTGGGGGCTTCATGGGCAATGTCCATCAGGCGGATTTGCAAGGGGGCTGCCAGTGCAATCATGGTGCCCACCAGGCCGACGCCCAGCAGCAGGGTCCACAACGAATGCGCTGCGAAGGTGAAGAACAGCAGCACTGCAATCGACCAGATCAGCACCAGCCCGACGGCGCGGAACTGCAAGCGGTCGAACAACTTGCCACCGGCGATGTTGCCGACGATGCCGCCGACTCCAAAGGCCGCCAGGCCGAAGGGGATCCACTGCGGCGATACCTGGGTCACGTGCAGCATGGTGGGCGCCAGGTAGCTGAACACACAGAACATGCCGGCAAAGCCGATCGATGCAATGGCCAGCGCCATCCACACCTGGGGCAGGGCGAACGCTTTAAGTTCTTTGCGCGGGTCGCTGCGCACTTCATCGTGCGGTTGCGGCACGAAGCGCCAGACCAGGGCGATGGTGCACAGGGCGATCGCCCCGACCAACACAAAGGCAGAGCGCCAGCCGAAGTACTGGCCCAGTAAGGTGGCAACAGGGTTGCCCAGCAACATGGCCAGCGTCAGGCCCATCATCACCCGCGCCACGGCGCCTGCCCGTTGGTTGTTGGCGACCATGCTCGATGCCACCACCGCAGCGATGCCGAAGTAGGCGCCATGGGGCAGGCCGCTGATGAAGCGGAAAGCGACCAGGCCGCCGAACGAGGGGGCGAACGCCGTGGCCAGGTTGCCAAGGGCATACAGCGCCATCAACAGCAGCAACATGTGCTTGCGCAGCAGCTTGGCCCCCAAAATCGCCAGGGTCGGGGCACCGACCATCACGCCCAGCGCATAGGCACTGATGGCGTGGCCCACCTGGGGCTCGCTCAGCTGCAGGTTGCTGGCGATGTCCGGCATCAACCCCATAATGGCGAATTCGCCGGTACCAATGGCAAAGCTGCCTAGCGCCATGGAGGCTTCCATCTTGGCGACAGTGCTTTTCGGCAGGGCTAGCGGTGGTGCTTCATGGACAGACATTTGAATCCCTTTTGAAACATGCTGAAACGTTCAACGCGGGATCATAGACAATCTCTGGCCAAAACGTCGAGGCCGCAGGCGCACCCCTTCGGTGTAGGAGCAGCCTTGTGCTGCGAAGAGGCCAGTGCAAGCAACGAAGACTGATGGTGTTTTCACCGGCCTCTTCGCAGCACAAGGCTGCTCCTACCTGGCCGCGCGACAGAAGCGCCCGATCGCATCACATGCTGCCATCAGCGACGCATCGTCCAGCGCGTAGGCAATGCGCAGGTAAGGCCCGAGCCCGAAGGCACTGCCATGCACCACGGCGACATCGGCTTCGTCGAGCAGGGCCAGCGCGACATCCTCGTCAGTGGCCAGGTAACGACCACCCGCGGAGGTCTTGCCGATCAGCCCGGCGCAATTGGCAAAGGCATAGAATGCCCCGGCCGGTTGCTCGCAGTGCAGCCCTGGGATCCCATCAATCGCCTTCACCATCAGGTCACGGCGGCGCTGAAACACGTCCCGGCTTTGATGGATGAACGCTTTCGGGCCTACCAGCGCAGCAACCGCTCAGGCGTCAGCTTGAAACCGCTGCTGGCCTCACACGTGACGATCGCGCTGCGGGCGCCACACAGTTGTACCATCTCCGGGTAGCTGACCCAGTAGGGCGCTGGTCAGGTTCAGGCGCTGGACGCCGCCGTCGGTGTCCTGCTCGCTCATCGGTGGTGCTCCGTATTGATCGCGTCAAATTGGTTGTCATGCATCACGACGGCCACCGAGCGGTCAGCGCGCACGGCATCCACCATGCCGGCCTGGCGGCAATCACCTAGTCGTTTTCATCCACTGCTAGGCGTTCAGTGTGTTTTTCGACACGTTCGTCATCTGTACCTGCACGGCGTTGCTGATTTTGCTATCGGGCTTCTACACGCCTGGTTTCGGAGGGGATGGCCTGGTGCTGACCCAGGATGCCCTGGCGGCGGTGGCTTGCTGGCCCTGGTCAACCTGGTAGCACTGGCGTTGTTGGGCAAGGTGGTGCTGCGCCTGATTGACGATTATGACCAGCAGCGCAAGGCCGGGGTGCAGATACCGGTATTTGATGCTAGCCAGTTCCGCGATCTAGACCTGGACCCACGCGCCTGGCCGGAGGGCGATCAGGTTGCGGCTGAGGGGGGGAGCGAGACGCGCATGCCTCAAGCTCTTTAGCGCCTGCGAGATCGAGCGCCGCCCGCGCGGCGCTTCGCAGCACAAGGCTGCTCCCACATCTGTTTCGGGCCAGTGAGGCCTGTGATGTTTGCGCGCGACCGCCTTGTGGGTTTGACGCAATATTGCGCCATGCACCAAGACGGTCGCGTGCGTTTGCCCCAGGAATAATTGGCCCGAAACAAACGTAGGAGCGAGCGTTGCTCGCGATGCGCCGCGCGGGCGGCGCTCGATGTCCGCAGCCCCACAAAACGCCAGCCTTGCACCACGGCCTACAACCCCTACTTAAACCCGGTAACCGCATGCGGCACATACGGTGCTTCCAACCGCGCAACCTCTTCATCAGACATCTGCAGCCCCAATGCCGCAATGGCATCGTCAAGATGCCCAGGCTTCGATGCGCCAATAATCGGCGCCGACACGGCGCGGTGCCTGAGCACCCAGGCCAAGGCAACCTGAGCCATGGGTAAGCCACGCTCGCTGGCAATCTGCTCGACCACATCGATCACTCGGCCATCCTCGACTTCTGTCCCTGCATAAAACGACTTGCCAGAAACATCGCTGAGCGTGCGCGCGGTTTCCTGGCCCTTGGGCCGGGTCAGCCGGCCACGGGCCAGCGGGCTCCAGGGCATCAGCCCGACGCCCTGGTCCTGGCACAAGGGGATCATCTCCCGCTCTTCCTCCCGGTACAGCAGGTTGAGGTAGTTCTGCATCGACACGAACCGGCTCCAGCCATTGGCCGCTGCGACGTGCTGGGCTTTGGCGAACTGCCAGGCATACATTGAAGACGCACCGATATAGCGTGCCTTGCCGGCCTTGACCACGTCGTGCAGGGCTTCCATGGTTTCTTCGATCGGCGTGTGATAATCCCAGCGGTGAACCTGGTAGAGGTCGACGTAATCCACGCCCAGGCGGGTCAGGCTGGCGTCGATGCTGCTGAGGATCGCCTTGCGTGACAGGCCTTGCTCGTTCGGCTTGCTTGCGCCTTGCCACATGTTCGCCGGGTAGAAGACCTTGGTCGCGATGACGGTGTCTTCACGGCGGGTGAATTCCTTCAGCAATTGGCCCAGGATCACTTCCGATGTACCCGCCGAGTAGCTATTGGCTGTGTCGAAGAAGTTGATGCCTTGCTCTACCGCGTGGCGAATGATCGGGCGGCTCTGTTGCACATCCAGGGTCCAGGGATGGGTACCGGCATCTGGGTCACCGAACGTCATGCACCCCAGGCACAGTCGGGAGATGTCCAGGCCGGTGTTGCCGAGTTTGACGTACTGCATCTGTGAATCCTCTTGGTCAGCATTGCCCAGCGTGTGTAGCCGAGCGATGGAACAAGGTTAGCGGCGCGACGTAAGCGTGCAAATTCCCAGGATGTGCAGGTGATATCTGCAAAAATTCACAAGCGCAGCAGGGGTTTGACCTGCTCGAGCAGAAAATCCGTTACGGCTTTGATGCGGGGGGTGTTGCGCACGTCCTCGTGCACGGCCAGCCAAATTTCGATGCTCATCGACCTGGCGTCCTCGCAGGCTTGCTTGAGCCCGTACTCTTCGGCCATGAAGCCGGGCAGGCAGGCTACCCCCACGCCACCGGCCGCAGCCTGGGCCTGGATGCGCAGGTCGTTGCTGTGCAGGGCGAAAGGGCGACCTGCGGCCTGCTCAAGCAGCCAGCGCTGCTGTGGGGATTTCGCCTGAGAGTCGTCGTAGCCGATGTACAGGTGCGGTTCGCGTCGGCGCACGTAGGCCGCCGATGCGTACAGCCTGTATTCGAGATGCCCGAGCAGGCTGGCCACCAGGGTTGGCTCGGTGGGCCTGGCCAAGGTGATTGCCACGTCCGCCTCGCGGCGGGCCAGCGACGCGCGCGACTTGCTGCCGACCAAGGTGAGTTGCAAGGCAGGGTAACGTTTGTACAGCTCGCCCAGCCTACGCGCCACCATGCTGCCCAACAGCGCGGGCGGGGCGGCAATCACGACTTCGCCTGCAACGGCCTGTTGGTCGGCACTGGCAAAATGCTCCAGCGCAAACGAGGATGCCAGCATCTGCTCGGCAAACTCGCCAACGCGCACGCCCTGTTCGGTCAGGGCGTAAGCCCGTGGGCGGCGGTCCACCAGCTTCAACTGCAGCGAGGCTTCCAGCGAACTGATCCGCCGCGCCACGGTGGCGTGGTCAACCCCCAAGCGCTTGGCAGCGGCCGACAGCGAGCCGGCGCTGATAAATGCAGAAAAATGACGCAGGTCTTCCCAATCGAACATGACAGGCCTCTGGTGTGAGGCCCGATGATACGCGGTTTCAGGTGGCTCCCGTCAGCCGGGCGGTGCGTGCCGGCCGTTTTGCAGGCGGGCATGCCGACAGCAGCGCATGGCTCATCTGTATTACCCAGGCCTCGATTTTCGCGTCATCCACCGGCATTGGCCGACGGCGCATACCTTCGGCGGTGTCTATCAGGGCCAGAATCGCCTCGGCTGCGCTGGCGATATCCCCCACCGTGAAACGCCCCTGTTGCTGGCCGTGTTCGATGATCTGGCACAAAGGCGCGCGTGAACGATTGAGCGCCTGCTCCAGCCACCCACGTTGGCCAGGCTCGACATGGCGTGATTCGTGGCGCAGCAACAACGCCTCAAAGGGATGCGATGCCTGGCGCGCGAGTTGAAACCGCAGGTAGCCGCGCAGGTCGCGGGTGTAGGGCCCTCGGCGCCAGGCTTCGAGGCGCTGGGCGAGAATGTCCAGCAATACATCGAGCAGCAGGTCCTGTTTGCTCGCAACGTGGTGGTAAAGGCTGCCCGGCTGCAGGCCAGCCCGGGCCGCGAGCTGGCGCATGCTCATGGCGCCATAGCCGACTTCTGCCATCAAGCCCTGTGCCACAGTGAGCAGAGGGCTGGGGCACTGTTGCACGTGACGGGCGTCGGGCATGGCTATTCACCCTTGCCTGCGGCGTGCACAAGGGCACGGGCGCGCAGGATCACCGGCGCATCCACCATCTGCCCATCCAGGGTGAACACGCCGGCACCGCCTTCGGCCGCAGCCAACACGCGGTGCGCCCATTCCAACTCATCGGGCGAAGGTTGCAGGGCGCGATGAATCACGCTGACCTGGCTGGGGTGAATGCACAAGGCCCCGCCAAAGCCCATGTCGCGAGCGAACTGGACGTGCCGCTGCAGGCCAGCGACGTCCTGAATGTCCGGGTGCACGCCATCGAGCGGCGGCGCAAGGCCGGCAGCGCGGCTGTGCAGCAAGACGGCATAGCGCGCCTGCCCGAGCACCTGTTCGGCGGCTTCGCTGGCCGTGCGCAGGTTCAGGTCCAGGCCCAGATCAAGGCTGCCAAAGGACAAGCGTTCGACGCCCTCACAGGCCGCCAGCAAGGGCAGGCCGACCAGCCCACGTGCGCTCTCGATAATTGGCCAGACCGGCTTGCCGGTAGCACGCGCACGCTGCACCTGCTCGACCGTTTCGGCCTTGGGCAGCAGGATGCCACTGACACCGGCGTGACGCTGGCACAGCGCAAGGTCAGCCGCGTGCGCCCAATGCTGCGGGGCGTTGACCCGTACCAGCACGCAGGCCTCGGGCTGCTCGGCCAGAAATGCCTGCAGGTTGTCCCGCGCCTGCGCCTTCGCCGCTTCTTCAACGGCATCTTCCAAATCCACAATCACCCGATCAGCGCCGCTGGCCAGCGCCTTGGCGATACGTTCCGGGCGGCTGGCGGGGACGAACAGGGCAGAGCGCACGATGGCCTGGCTCATTGGCTGGCCTCCAGGCTGAATTCGACTTCTGCGGTTTGCGCCATGCCCGCTTCGGCGGTTGCCCAAAGCTGCGCCTTACCGCGCTCGAGCAGGCGCCCACCCACCTCGAAAGTGGTCGGCGAAATCAACGGGCGTAAGCCGCGGAAGCTGAATCGGCGTATCTGGGCGGCGGGGTTGGCACGGGCAAAGGCGCGCAGATTGAGCGTGGCAATCAAGGGCCCGTGCACCACTAGCCCCGGGTAGCCTTCGGTGTCAGTGACATAGGGCCAGTCATAGTGGATGCGATGGCCATTGAAGGTGACGGCCGAGTAGCGGAACAACAGGGTTGCGTCGGGCGTCACGGTCTCCTGCCAAGCGCCGGCGGGTGCCGGCTCGGTACCGCCAAGCTTGGGTGGGGTGGGCTCGCGGTAGACGATGTCCTGTTCTTCAATCAGCGCTTCATGGCCATCCTGGACATACACGTGCCTGACGGTGACAAACAGCAGCGACCCGGTGCGGCCGTGTTTTTCTTCGACGTTGAGAATCGTCGAGTGGCGTGCTACCTGCGCTTCCACCTGTAAAGGGCTGATGAAGGTCAGGCGGCTGCCGGCCCACATCCGGTTGCGGTTGTCTGCTGGCGGCAAGAAACCGCCGCGCGCGGGGTGGCCATCGGCGCCTAGCCCGGTGGCCTCGACGGGGTCCTGGAAGAACGCCCAGTGCCAGAGCAGGGGCAGCGGTTCTCCCGCCGAGGGTGCGGGCTCGCTGAGGGTCGCCGCGAGGCGCTTGACCAGGTTGTGGGTGATGCGATCGTGGCTGGTTTCGCTACGGCCAATCCAGCGGCTGAGGTCGTGTGTTGTCATTGTCGTGGTCCTCGATCATTCAACGCTGTGCCTGCAGGGGTCAGATGACCCCATCGCGGCGCAGTTCCTGTATACGTTCGGCAGACAGCCCAAGCTGGGCGAGGATGCATTCGCTGTGCTCCCCCAAGGCTGGTACTGGGTCCATGCGTGGGCGGTAGGCATTGCTGCTGGCCGGGGGCAGCAGGCTGGGTATGCTGCCGTTTGCCGTGGCTACCTGGCGCCAACGGTCGCGGGCTTGTAACTGCGGGTGCTGCCACACCCCCTGCATGTCGTTGACCCGTGCGTTGGCAATGCTGGCGCTATCAAGGCGCGCAACCACCGTGTCCAAGTCCAGGGCGGCGAACGCCTCGATGATCAGTGCACGCAAAGCCTCACGGTTGGCCACCCGCAGGTAGTTGGCAGAGAACCGCGCATCGTCGGCCAGCGCGGGTTGCAGCAGCACCTGTTCACAGAACAGGCGCCATTCGCGCTCGTTCTGCAAACCGAGCATCACGGTATTGCCATCGCCGGTGGGGAAGGGGCCGTACGGGTAGATGGTCGCGTGCGCCGCGCCGGCGCGGGGCGGCGGGGTCGCGCCTTCGTAGGCGTAGTACAGCGGGTAGTTCATCCACTCCACCAGGCTTTCCAGCATCGACACCTCCACATGGCTGCCTTCGCCGGTGCGGCCACGCAGCAGCAGGGCCGACAACACGCCGGTGTAGGCGTACATGCCGGCCGCGATGTCGGCAATCGAGTTGCCCGCCTTGGCCATCTGCTCGTCACCCGGGCCGCCGGTCACCGATAAAAAGCCGCCTTCGCTCTGAATCAGCAAGTCGTAGGCCTTTTTCTGTTCAAAAGGGCCGCCCGCGCCGTAGCCCGAAATGTCGCAGACGATCAGCGTGGGGAACCGCGCATGCAGCGCCTCGAACGACAGCCCCAGGCGCGCAGCGGCGCCCGGCGCCAGGTTTTGCACCAACACGTCGGCCTGCTCCAGAAGCTGGTCGAGAATGTCGCCGGCGATGTCCTGCTTGAGGTCCAGAGCGAGGCTTTCTTTCGAGCGGTTGGTCCAGACGAAGTGCGAAGCCAGGCCGTTGACCCGTTGATCGTAGCCCCGCGCAAAGTCACCGACCCCCGGCCGTTCGACCTTGATCACGCGGGCGCCAAGGTCCGCCAGTTGACGGGTGCAGAAGGGCGCAGCAATGGCATGTTCGAGGCTGATGACGGTGATGCCGTCTAGCGGGCGGATTGCCGTAGGCTGGCTCATGATGGTTATCTCTCTTGTCATGGCAGGGCCCCTTGGCGCCTTGGCGACCAGGGGCGGCATCGGTCAGAACGAGCGTGGCAATTCCAGCAGGTGCTCGGCGACGTACGACAGGATCAGGTTGGTCGAGATCGGGGCCACCTGGTACAGGCGCGTCTCACGGAACTTGCGCTCGACGTCATATTCGTTGGCAAAGCCGAAACCGCCGTGGGTTTGCAGGCAGGCGTTGGCGGCTTCCCAACTGGCCTTCGCCGCCAGGTACTTGGCCATGTTGGCCGCGGCGCCGGCGTTCTTGCCGCTGTCGTATTCGGCACAGGCACGCCAGCGCATCAGGTCGGCTGCTTCGATCTCGATGTGCGCCTCGGCGATCGGGAACTGCACGCCCTGGTTCTGCCCAATCGGGCGGCCGAACACCACGCGGTCGCGGGCGTACTGGCTGGACTTTTCGATGAACCAGCGGCCATCGCCGATGCACTCGGCGGCGATCAGCGTGCGCTCGGCGTTGAGGCCGTCGAGGATGTAGCGGAAGCCTTTGCCTTCTTCGCCAATCAGGCTGCTGGCAGGGATTTCCAGGTTGTCGAAGAACAGCTCGTTGGTCTCATGGTTGACCATGTTGGCGATGGGCTGCACGGTCAGGCCGTTGCCGATGGCTTCGCGCAGGTCGACGAGGAAAATCGACATGCCTTCGGATTTTTTCTTCACCTCTGCCAGCGGTGTGGTACGGGCCAGCAGGATCATCAGGTCGGAGTGCTGGACGCGCGAAATCCAGACCTTCTGGCCGTTGATGACGTACTTGTCGCCCTTGCGCACGGCCGTGGTCTTGATCTTGGTGGTGTCGGTGCCGGTGATAGGCTCGGTGACACCCATCGACTGCAGGCGCAGTTCGCCACTGGCGAGTTTTGGCAGGTAATAGCCTTTTTGTTCTTCGCTGCCGTTACGCAGCAGCGTGAACATGTTGTACATCTGGCCGTGAATGGTGCCGGAGTTACCGCCGCAACGGTTGACTTCCTCAAGAATCACCGAGGCCTCGGCCAGGCCCAGGCCGGAGCCACCGTACTCTTCCGGAATCATCGCAGAAAGCCAGCCCGCATCGGTCATGGCCTTGACGAAGGCCTCCGGAAAGCCCTTTTCTTCGTCGATCTTGCGCCAGTATTCGGCAGGGAAATCACCACACAGGGCCCGCACGCCCTCGCGGATGGCGTTGAGTTCTTCGTTGTCGTAGTCGCTCATTATTGTTCTCCAGGCGGCGCAGGCTGGCAGCCTTGTCGTGGCTCGGCTGCCAACCTGCGCCTGACACGGTCAAAGAGGCTGGAAGCCCAGGGCAGCGCGGAAGCGGTTCTTGATGTAGTGGCCGTCACGCGGCGGCAGCACGCGGGGTGGGTTCTCGGCCTTGATCTTGACGGTAGCCAGCTTCACACCTTCGCGGCTGGCGAAGCGTTCGCGCAGGTCATGCACGCCTTCCATGTCGCGAATCTCGCGGGTCCAGCTGAAGCCGCAGGTTTGGGCAACCTGGTCGAGCTTGATGCCGAAACCGGCGTGGCTGACCTGCATGCCGGTCTCGCCGAAGTGGCCGTTGTCCAGCACCACAATGGTCAAATTGGCAGGCTTCTGCAGGGCGACAGTCGCCAGGGCGCCGAAGCCCATCAGCAGCTCGCCATCACCGGTGACGACCACCACCGACTTGTCGGGTTGCGCGTTGGCCAGGCCCAGGCCTACGGTGATGGCGCTGCCCATGGCCGCCCAGAGGTAATAGTTGCCATCGTGGTCACCGGCAGCCATGACGTCGTAAGACGCCGAGCCCAGGCCGGTCACGACCAGTACATCCTGGCGATCAGCGAGCAGGGTACGCACCACCTCACGGCGGCACAGCGTGTGGTTGGCGCTTACTTGACCCATTTCTTTTCTCCGATCAGGCGCTGGCCGAGCAGCAAGGCAGTGGCGGAATCACCATTGAAGGCCATGGTGGCGGCGCCATGCAGCAGTGGCGCAACGTCTTCTGGCACATCGGCACGCCAGGTCATGACCTTCATCAGTTGCAGCGAGGCCTCGGTGGCCTGGCCCATGGGGTTTTGCCAAGCGTTGAACTCGGCCCAGTCACCGCGCATGGTCACCACCATCAGCAGGGGGAAACCCGCGCAGTTCTGCAGGGCCAGCGTGTTGATGCAGTTACCGACGCCGCTGGACTGCATCAACAGTGCACCGCGTTCACCGCCCAGCCAGGCGCCGGCCAGATAACCAATGCCTTCTTCTTCGGTGGTGAGAACGACGGCCTTGATATCAGGGTCCTGGTACGACATGCGGATAGCGGCCGAATGACCGGCATCCGGAACGAACACGACATGCTTGACGTCGTGGGCCTTGAGGACGCGGAAAACGTCTTCTTGCCAGCTTTGTTCAGCTTCTTGCGATGACATGGTTGTCTCCAGTGCTGCTCTTGTTTTGCCTCATCATGCAGGCAACGCGGGGTACCGACGACTACCGTTTTTCTCTTTGAGATATGCCGTCATGGCATAGCTCGCGAAGTGGCCGGCCAGGCAAAACGAAGCGGCCCTGGTGGCTTCCTCGGGGAAGCCATCAGGGCCGCGCGGGTCAATAAAGTGGCAATGTTGGCGAGGTCAGGCCTTGGCGGTCTGCACCTTGCTGGCCGGCATACCAGTATTCTCCTCGACCCTGCCATCGCCACTGATGTACCCATGCCGCGTCAGGTTGGGCATCAGCATCGATGCGATAAAGGTCACGCACAGGACGGCGGCCACGTAGAAAAAGAAGTAGTCCTCGGCCCCCTCGGCCCTGAACGACAGCGCGACATATTCAGCTGTCCCGCCAAACGCCGCGTTACCGATGGCATACGGGAACCCGACCCCCAGCGCACGCACTGCAGGGGGGAACAATTCGGCTTTGACGATGCCCGCGATCGGGGTGTAGAGCGAGGCGATGACCAGCCCGCCGAAGACCAGCGCAAAGGCCATGAAGGGGTTGTGGGTATGCTTGATGGCGAACAGCAGCGGGATTACCAGCAGCACGCCCAGGCTCGAGAACATCAGCATGTGCGTCCTGATCCCGAGCCGGTCTGCCATCAGGCCGAACAGCGGCTGGCAAAGCATGAAGCCGATCAGCGCCGAGGTCATGATGAAACTCACCGTGGCCGCGTCGAAGCCTGCCGATATCACCAAAAACTTCTGCATGTAGGTGGTGAAGGTATAGAAGTACAGCGACCCACCGATGGTAAAGGCGATCACCAGCCCGACGGCACGCTTGTGCTTGAACATGCCGCGCAACGACCCGGCACCCTCGCGGTGCATGTCTTTTTTCGAGGCGGTTTCGTGCATCGAGCGGCGCAGGTACACGACAACCACCGCGCTGATGGCGCCAATGAAAAACGGAATCCGCCAGCCCCATTCACGCAACTGCTCATCGCTGAGCGTCTGCTGCAGGATGACCACGGTGAACAGGGCCAGCAATTGCCCGGCGATGATCGTGAAGTACTGGAACGAGCCATAGAAGCAACGCCGGCCTGGTGTCGCGATTTCGCTGATGTAGGTTGCGCCGGTGCCGTATTCGGCACCCACCGAGAGCCCCTGTATCAGCCGTGCAACGACTAGCATGATCGGTGCGGCGATACCCACCGTTTCATAGGTCGGCATCACCGCGATCAGCAGCGACCCGGCGCACATCATGAACACCGAGATAATCATCGACACCTTGCGCCCACGGGTGTCGGCCAGCCAGCCGAAAATCCACCCACCCAGGGGCCGCATGAAGAAACCGACGGCGAACACACCCGCGGTGGCCAGCAACTGCGTGGTGGTATCGCCTTTGGGGAAGAACGACGCCGCGAAGTAGATTGCCGTATAGGCGTAGATGAAAAAGTCATACCACTCGACCAGGTTGCCGGAGCAGGCCCCCATGATCGCTCTGACACGATTGGGTTGGCGGGCGGGGGCATCTTCAACGAGGGTGGTGCTGGAGCGGGGAGTTGGCATGGTAGTCAGCCTCTGGTCTTATTCTTGTAGCGGGCGTCCGATCGGTGATCGACCCTGTTTTCACGCTACTCCAGAGTGGGCCCGTCAATAAGGGGACTAGCTGACTAACTGATATGCTGAAATTCTATAGCTGCTGACAGGTGTGCTGTTTAGACTGCCAGTTACCTTCTGCCTCGACACGGGCCTGCCGATGGACGTCGTTCAACTCAAAACCCTGATCCATGTTGCCGAGCTTGGCAGCCTCAGCAAGGCGTCCGACCGGCTGCACATTGCACAGCCCGCCTTGAGCCGGCAGATCCGGCAACTGGAGAAGGAGCTTGGGGTCTACCTGTTCGAGCGCCATGGCCGCGGCATGATCATCACCGACGCCGGCAGCGAAGTGCTGCAGCACGCTACGCGGATCATGGATGAACTGGAGGCCATTCGCAGTTCGGTAGTGGGCGGGCATGCATCGTTTCGCGGGGCCGTGGCGATCGGCACCACACCGACCATCGCAGAAATCGTCACCGTGCCCCTGGTGACCCGGATCCGCGAAGCCCACCCGGACTTGTCGATCCGTTTCTCGTCGGCCTTCAGCGGCTACCTGGTGGACTGGATTCAGCGTGGCGAACTGGAGCTGGCGATCTCTTATGACCTGGAGCCGCTGCACACCCTGCGCATCGTGCCGGTGATGATGGAGAACCTGGTATTGGTCGGGCCGCCCAGCGCAGGCTTGGCGTGGGACAACCCGGTCAACTTCGCAACCCTGGCCCAGCAGCAGTTGGTGCTGCCCAGCCCGCGCCATGGCTTGCGCAAGATCATGGACCACTGCGCCGCGGACGTCGGCTTCAAGATTGCCGCCAATGTCGAGGCCGATTCGTTCGGGGCGATGATCGACCTGGTGCGTCATGGCTTCGGCTTGACTGCGCTGCCCTTGGCCTCGATCTACACCCACCTGCAGAACGGCACCTTGTGTGCGGCGCCACTGATCGAGCCGACACCGATGCGCAAGCTGGTCATGGTGTCGCCTGCGGACAGGCATGTCAGCCCAGCCACGCGCTATGTGGGTGAAACCTTCGTCGAGCTTGCTTCAGAGCTGGTAGCGCAGGGCATCTGGGCGGGGCACATGCTTTAAGCGCTGGGTGCCTGACGCTGCAGCCGCGCCACGGCGGGCACACACAGCAACGCCAGCAGGGCCACCCCTGCGGCCACATAGCCCAGCGTCGACACCCCGAATGTTGGGATGACCAGCCCCCCCAACAGCGCACCCAAGCCAATACCGGCATTGGCGGCAGACACGTTGGTGGTGCCAGCCAGTGCCTGAGAGTGCGCCACCGAATGCATCACGCGCACCTGGCAGATGGGGTAGAGCGCCGTATTGGCGATGCCCCACAGTGCCAGTGCGCCCCAGAGCGTCACAGGCGCAGCGGCCAGTGGGCTGAAGGCCGCCATGCCCATCGCCAGCAACACAAGAAACAGCGCAGTGGCCTTGATCGGCGAATGCCTGACAGCTCGCCCCCCCAGCCAGTTGCCCAGCAAACCAATGGCACCGAAGCCCATCAGCCACCAGCCGACATCCGCAGTTGCAACACCTGCGGTACGCTCGAGCATGTCGGCCAGGTAGGTGTAGGCAATGAACATCGCGGTGAACACCATGATCGACAGCGCCACATTGGCGAGGAAGTTCGGTTCACGGAAGATCCGCGCCTGTTGGCGCAAGTCGACCCTGGGCACGCGCGCAACCGCTGGCATCCAGATGAGCACGGCAAAGGCCATGGCCGCCGATGCAGCAGACAATATCCAGAAAGCCCCGCGCCAGCCTATGGCGTCAGCCGCCAACGTCCCCAATGGGATGCCCAGCAACAGCGCAGCTGAGATGCCGAGGTAGACCCGCGCGACGGCCTGCCCTTGGCGATCAGGGCTGACCATGCTGGCGGCCGTTTCGCTGGCTGTACCCCAAAAGACAGGCAGTGCCAGGGCGGGCAGGAAACGCGCCACTGCCAAGACCCCGATGTTTGGCGCAAGGGCCGCCAGCGCATTGGACACCGCGAACAAGGCGAGGATGGCTGCGAACAGTTTGCGCCTGTCCAGGTGAGCAAGTGCCGCCGTCAACGGCGGGCCCGCCAGCATGACAGTGAAGGCAAACAGCGTGATCAACTGCCCGGCAGTCGAAATCGAGACATCAAGGTCGCGTGCCAGCCCGGGCAGCAGGCCGACCATCAAGAACTCGGTAGTGACAATTAAAAAGGCGGAGGCGGCGAGGACCAAAGTCCCCAAGGTCGCGCGTCGGTCGGTCGCAAAGCCCACGGGTGGGCGTTCAACAGCAGTCATGCAGGCAGTTCCTCAATCAGGGGCTGCCATTGTATTGATTCTTAAAAAGCCTATTACGGGCAATATTTCAGATGGAGCGCGAATTATATTCACTAATCGCAGGGCGCGAGGCGGTGGCCGTCTGTTCGCAGTGCGTACAGCAGCACATCCAGCAGCGCCCTGACGCGGGGGAGGGCCTCGCGTTTTTTGAGCCAAACCACGTTCATCGGCAGCCCATCTGTCGCCAAGTGCGGCAACACTTCAATCAACGCGCCACTTTCCAGCTGTTGATTGACCAGCCAGGTGGGCACCTGAGTGACCCCCAAACCCTGCACGACTGCCTGTACCACCCCTTCGCCATCGCCGATGGCAAGCCGCGCCGGCATGAAGCGCCGCTCCATTTCACCCGGTTGCATACCGGTCATGTGCCAGGGGCTGCCCACCCCGTCGGGCTGCCCGTAAACCACACAGTCATGGGCTTGCAGGTCCGCCTCATCGAGCGGTGTGCCACGGGCTTGCAAGTAGCCCGGTGAGGCACAGAAGATGAACCGTTGAGCACCGATGAACTGGTGCCCCAGGTCCTCCGGCCAAACGTCCGTGCCGCCGATACGTACCACGATATCGATACCCTGCTCGGTCGGGTTGACGAAGCTGTCGGTAAAGGACACGTGTGGCTGCAACTGGGGATGGCGTTTGAGGTAGTCGAGAATGACCGGCAAGACGTGCAGCCGCCCATACGCTGCGGGCAGGTCGATGCGCACCCGACCCCGTGGCTCGAAGTAGTCTTCATGCAGGGCCAATTCCGATGCTTCGAGGTCGGCCAGCACGCGTGAGCAGGTCTTGTAGAACGTTTGCCCCGCATCGGTCAGGGCAAGCCGACGGGTCGTGCGCTCGAACAGGCGTAAGCCCAGGCGAGCTTCCAGCCGCGCGACACCTTTGCTGACAGCCGAGCTGGTCAGGTTCAGGCGCTGCGCCGCCGCGGCAAAACTGCCGAGGTCTGCCACGCAGACAAAAACGTCAATGCCCTTCAAACGTTCGGAGGAGTGCACCGTCAACCCTTTGTGTAATGAACGTGGCTGCAAGCGTAACGATGATTGAACCGAAACGACAGCGCCCAGGTCGCATCCTTTAACTCAGGCAAAAAGGATGTTGACGATGAAAACCATGACGCGCGTATTGACGGGGTTGGCACTGGTTGGCGCACTGGGCGCTAGTGCCGCGTGGGCTGACCAACCAGGTGCAGACTGGAAGGTGAACAAAGACCAGGCAGAGACGGTGCTTAAAGGCGCCGGCTACACCCAGATCACCAAGATTGAAGCGGATGACGGCCACTGGGAAGGCGAGGGCATCAAGGCCG
Organism: Pseudomonas sp. SWRI50; assembly: GCF_014269095.1. Lineage (NCBI taxonomy): Bacteria > Pseudomonadati > Pseudomonadota > Gammaproteobacteria > Pseudomonadales > Pseudomonadaceae > Pseudomonas > Pseudomonas sp. SWRI50. Next base: position 193,908 of record NZ_JABWRW010000005.1, read on the forward strand.
ATGGCAAGCAGTACGAATTCCACGTTGATCCCCACTCCGGCAATATCACCAAGGATGAACTGGATAATTGAGCCACCGTCAGGTCACGTTTGGCGTCAGCCATTGTGACCCGGCCAGCCGCTCGATGAAAAAATCAGCCAAGGCCTGGACCTTTCTCGGCCGGCTTCGGGCTGAGGGTGTGACGAAATACAAGCCGCCTTGGGTCATGCTCCACGTGGGTAGCAGGTGCTCAAGGCGGCCGTCCGCCAAGTATTCGGAGGCGATGAAATCCGGTAATTCGGCGATCGCCAAGCCCTCCAGCAAGGGCGCCACCAACGCATCAGAATTGGTCACACGCAGGGGCCCCCGCGGCACGACGTCTTGTTCGGTGCCGTCACTGTGGGTGAACCGCCAAACCTGGCTGCGGGCGCGGTAGGCGTAGCTCATGCAGGCATGGTCAACCAGGTCGCGCGGGTGCTCAGGGCGTCCATGACGCGCAAGGTATGACGGCGCGGCTACCAGGTATTGCGTGACCGCACAGATACGTCTCGCTACCAAGGACGAATCCGGCAGTGCTGCAATACGCAGTGCTGCATCGAACCCCTCGGCAACCAGATCGACTGTCGAATCTGACAAGTGAAGGTCGAGTTCCAACTGGGGGTACCTGGCCATCAACGCGGGCAGCAGCGGCGCTACCCAGCGCAAGCCGAATGACATAGGCACCGCCAGGCGCACCAAGCCCCGTGGCTGCACCGACATCTCCTGGGCGGCGCTTTCCATCTCTTCTGCCTGGCGGTACAACGCGCTGGCCTGTTCGACCATGCGCTGGCCGAACTCGGTGACGCAAAGCTGGCGTGACGTGCGATTGAACAGACGACCGCCCAAGCGTGCCTCCAGACGCGCCACCGCACGCGATACCGTCGGTACCGACACGCCCATGGCGCGCGCCGCCGCTGCGTAGGAACCTTCTTCCGCCACCTTGGCGAACATTGCCAGCCCTTCGAAATCGGGGATTCTTGCCATTTCAATTCTGCAATGATGAGTTTCAAATGATTCTATTTTGAAAATAACGGTGCGTCGATAAGCTTCTCCCACAGCCAATCACTACCCCTCGGGAGAAACACCATGAGCAACAAACTTGAAGGCAAGATCGCACTGGTAACCGGCGGCACCACCGGTATCGGCCTGGCCACCGCCAAACGTTTCGCAGAGGAGGGCGCCCATGTGTACATCACCGGCCGCCGCCAGAGCGAGCTGGACAAGGCCGTAGCGCTGGTCGGTAACGCCACCGGCATCGCCGTCGATTCGACCCGGCTTGACCAGTTGGACGCACTGTATGCCCAAATCGGCCAGCAACAGGGGCGTCTGGATGTGCTGTTCGCCAACGCGGGTGGCGGCTCGATGCTCCCCTTGGGAGACATCACCGAGGCCCACTACGACGATACGTTCGACCGCAACGTCAAAGGTGTGCTGTTCACGGTGCAGAAAGCGTTGCCGTTGTTGGCGCCGAACGCTTCCGTCATTCTTACGGGCTCTACCGCCGGTAGCTCCGGGACTGCGGCATTCAGCGTGTACTCGGCGTCCAAGGCCGCCGTTCGGGCATTCGCACGCAGCTGGATCCTCGACCTGAAGGACCGCGGGGTCAGGGTCAACACCCTCAGCCCAGGTGCCACGCGAACCCCAGGCCTGGTTGACCTGGCGGGCCCCGATGCAGAGCAACAGCAGGGGTTGCTGGACTACCTGGCCGCCCAGGTGCCACTGGGGCGTGTGGGTGAGCCTGTGGAAATTGCCAATGCCGCCGTCTTCCTGGCGAGCGATGACTCAAGTTTCGTCAATGGCGCCGAACTGTTTGTCGATGGCGGTCAGGCTCAGATCTAGGGCGTGAGCCTTGGGCAGGGTAGGCAGCGGACGATCGTGTGCTCCCGCTGCCTACTGCCTGCTGTCTATCAGGTTTTCCAGATTCGTCAGAATCGACAGGGCATCGTAGGGCTTGCGCACAACAGGGACGTGCTTCAAATGCGCAGGAATGCTGATGCTGTCGCCATAGCCGGTGGCGAACAGGAACGGGATGTTTTTGCGCGTGAGTTCTTCGGCGACGGCAATCGACGTGCCCGTCCCCAGGTTGATATCCAGCACCGCGACATCCGGCCTGCGGCTGGCGAGCAGCTTCATCGTCTCGGCTTCGGAGCTTGCGGTAATCACGTCTTCGACCAGCGCATCGGCCAGAATCTGTTCGAGGCCTACTGCAATAACCAGCTGGTCCTCGAGAATCAGCACGCAGGATTTGACCAGGTCCGAGCCGCTGACATGAGGCGCAGCCGGTGGCGCCGTTGGCGCAACGGCATCGACCGTTTCGACCTGGGTCAGGTGTTTGGCAGGGATCTTGAAATACCCCTGCAGCCCTTCTGGCCTGTATTCGAGCGTGCTGGTGCCGCCGAGGTCGAAGGGGATGCTGCGTTCGATCAGCACCGAACCGAAACCACTTCGGCTGGGTGGGCGAACCGTTGGCCCACCGCTTTCGCGCCACGTGATGTCGCACGCCCCACTCACATCGACCTGCCAACTCACGGCCAGCTTGCCACCTGCCCGAGACAGCGCGCCGTACTTGGCGGCGTTGGTCGCCAGTTCGTGGAGCACCAAGGCCAGCACCGAGTAGGCGCGGGCATCAAGCAGCAGGCTGGGGCCGTTCAGCTCGATGACATCGGCCGAGGTGCGGTAGGGCGACAGCTCGGCTTCCAGAAGCGTGGAGAAGCGCCCACCGCCATCACCTCGCACGACCTGGTCATGCGCCAGGGAAAGCGCCTGAATGCGGCCTTTGAGCGTTGCCACGTAGCTGTTGAGGGTCTGGTTTTCGGCGGTGGGGTGGGCCACCAGCGCACCGATCAGCGAAAGAATGTTCTTCACCCGGTGGTTGAGCTCTTCGTTGAGCATCCGTTGGCGGACGTCCGCCTTGGAGCGCTCGTCGGCCATGAGCTCACTGTTATGCAGCACCACCTCGACTATCGCGGCGCGGATGGCCTCGCCAAACTGGCGGTCTTGCTCGGACCAAGGCTGTGAGTGGTGGTGAACGGTCTGTTTCCACACCGCGAAGCTCTTGCGTGGCGTCAGGCGTTCACCTAACGGGCCGCTGTCGTAGGTTTTGTTGGGGTCGCCGGCCCAATCCAGGGTCTCGATCACCTCTTTGCGAAACAGCATCAGGTAATCCCGGGGCTGCTGTGACATCGGAATGACCAACACGCCCGAAACGTCGACGGCGTAATCCTGGGCAGGTGGGTGCGCCATCGAGAGGCAGTTCGAAGCCCAGGTACGGCCCTCGGCGACACCTTCGGCGAATCTCAACAAGCTGGGTAACGCCACGTTTGGCGGTGTCAGTGCCTCAGCGGTCCAGCGGCCTTGCAGCGACATGCCGATGCCGTCGCAGGGGATGAGCGCCTTGAAGTCCGTCATGCGAGCACGCAGCAGTTCCTCGAAGTCGGCGGTGCGGTGTGCATCACGCAGCAGGTTGTCGAGCACTTCGCGTGCGTAGGCGGCGGCCTCCAGGCTTTGCTTGGCGCGCAGAGTCTGGATATGCAACGAGAAAAATTCGCCGAACATTTCTGCCGCGACGCGTTGGCCCATGGACAACGTGCGGGGTGCGTAATGGTGGCAGGCAATCAGCCCCCAGAGCGCGCCGTCGACGATGATCGAAATGGACATGGACGCGCCTACGCCCATATTGCTCAGGTACTCGCAGTGAATGGGCGAGACGCTGCGCAGGTGCGCGTAGGACAGGTCGAGCGGTTCACCATTCAGGTCCAGCACAGGGGTGATGGGCACGGTCTTGAACTGGGCATCGGAAATGATGCGGACCGGATTGCGCAGGTACAGGGCGCGCGCCTGCTGCGGAATGTCGGACGCGGGGAAGTACTGCCCCAAAAAGCTTTCCAGGCCGCTGCGCTTGGCCTCGGCAATCACCTTGCCAGCGCCGTCAACGCCAAGCTGGTAGATCATCACCCGGTCGTAGCCCAGCAGCGCTCGCACACGTCGGGCAGTGTCGGCGAATAGCTTCTCGGAGCGGTCGATCTCGCGCAGTTGGGTGATGACGGTGCGGACCAGCTCAATCGGCTCGGCGATGCTTGCACCGCAGGGCTCGAACTCGAGGATGGCGGTGCCTTTGTAAATATGCGCGGCAATATCGAACGCCTGACCGGACGGCAGGCTCACGGCAAACGACAGTGCCGGGCGAGTGCCCTCTTTGACCCGTGCCAGTGCGTTGCGAAGGGTATGCGCAGCCTCGGTGCCGATAATTGCTTCGAGGCGTTGACCGTTGATGTCCCCGGCAACGCCCAGCATGCCTGGGGTATTGGCGGAGTGACGCAGCACCACGCTTGCTGCCGCATTGCAGGCCAACAGGCAACCGTGCGGCTGGATGCTGCCCGGAATCTGGATGGGTTCGCGATCGCAGTTGGTCAGATTGACGGGAGGTTGCAAAGTCATAGGCGGCCCCTGCCGGTTTACCAGACACCGGCTGCCTGCATGACCGCCGAACAGTTTCAGGCAAACGAAGTGTTTACGGTCACATTCAGCGTTTGATTCTAGCGGGCGCGTTACGCTTCGTCATCAGGGGCGCAAGAGGGCCAGCGCAAAGTTGGCCCTCTTGGAAGTTGCAACAGTGTGCCGGGATCAGAAACCTTCCAAAACAATCTTGCCCCGGGCCTGGCCACGCTCTATGAGGGCATGGGCACGCTTGAGGTTTTCCGCGTTGATGGTGCCGAAGTGCTCGCCGACGGTGGTCTTGAGTACACCTTCGTCGATAAGCGCTGATACCTTCTCGAGTAGTTCGTGTTGTTTGATCATGTCTTCGGTGTGGTAAAGCGAGCGCGTGAACATGAGTTCCCAGTGCAGCGACAGCGATTTGCGCTTGAGTGGCATGACGTCCAACTGCGCGGGGTCATCGATGAGTGCGAGTTTGCCTTGTGGGCGAAGCACCTCCACAAGCTGCGGCAGGTAGGTATCGGTATGCGTCAGGCTGATCACATAATCAACAGGATTGCCCCCGAGTGCTTCCAGTTGCAAGGCGATCGAAGCCGAATGGTCGATGACATGGTGGGCACCCAGTTCGCTGACCCATTGCTGGGTTTCGGGCCGGGAGGCGGTGCCGATGACCGTGAGTTGCGTGAGCTGCCGGGCCAGTTGCACCAGGATTGAGCCGACGCCGCCGCCAGCCCCGATCACCAACAGGCTTTGCCCCACGCCACCGCTCGGCGCGATACCCAGTCGATCAAACAACAGTTCCCAGGCAGTGATGGAGGTCAATGGCAACGCGGCGGCACTGGCATCGTCGAGGCTACGCGGTTTGTGCCCGACAATGCGTTCGTCGACCAGGTGATATTCGCTGTAGCTGCCCGGGCGATCGATGGCGCCGGCATAGAAGACCTCGTCGCCTGGCTGGAACAATGTGACCTCGGCGCCTACTTCGCGCACGATCCCCACCGCGTCCCACCCCAATACCTGTGGCTGGCCGGTCTGGCGTGAGGCGCGCACTTTGGTATCGACCGGGTTGACGGCAATGGCCTTGACCTCGACCAGCAGGTCTCGGGCGCCGGGTGTTGGCTTGGGCAGGTCTGTGTCGAACAGCGAATGTGGGTCTTGAATCGGCAAACCGGCTTGGGTGTATACGACGGCCTTCATTGGCATTACCTCAGTGGAATGGGAAGTTGGGCGCAGGCTATCCGCTTGGGTTTAGTCCAGAAACCCGCTGAATGAAGTAAGACTTTCACGCTGGGGGTGAAAATGGCGGAGCGAACGCTTTGGGTCATGGTGCAGCTCCGCGGGTAGGGACTGGCGCCATGATGCTCAAGTTTGCCTGCGGCTTAAATGACGCATAAAGTACTGATTCAGGACATGGCGTTAAGGAGCACAGCAATGCATCGAGTCGGCTATCTGATCACGGAGGGCTTCCAGGTCATGTCCCTGGCAACGCAGACCGTGTTCGAGTTCGCCAACCTTGTGGCGGGCGAAGAGGTCTACAGGATTCAGAACTACTCAATCGGCGGGGGGACTGTGCGTTCTTCTTTAGGGATGCACATCGATACGTTGCCCTTAGGGGCGCCGGGCCTTGCTGACAGCTGGATGGTCACCGGTACACTGACCCCGTTGACGCCGCCTTCCGACGACGTGCTGAAAAGCGTGCGGGGGTTTGTCGACGGTGCGCGTCGCACTGCTGGGTTGTGCACCGGTACATTTGTGCTCGCCCAAGCGGGTGTACTGGAGGGCCGTCGCGCCACCACGCACTGGGCCTACGCCAAAGCCTTGCAGCGCATGCACCCGCGAATCACGGTCGAGGACGACCGCATCTTCATCGTTGACGGCCCTGTGTGGACCTCGGCGGGGATGACCGCCGCGCTGGACATGGCGCTGGCGATGGTGGAAAAGGACTTGGGGGCTGAGCTTGCCCGTTCTATTGCGCACAAGCTGGTGATGCATCAACGCCGCTCTGGCGGCCAGTCGCAGCATTCGGAATTGTTGTCGCTGGCGCCCAAGTCAGACCGCATCCAGAGCGCGCTGGACTACGCGCGCAAGCACCTTAACCGCCCGCTCAGTGTTGACGAACTGGCGGATGTGGTGCACCTGAGCCCCCGGCAATTCACCCGTGTGTTTACTGCGGAGACGGGGCAATCACCGGCCAAGGCGGTGGAAAGCCTGCGCCTGGAGGCCGCCCGGTTGATGATCGAGCAAAGCCGCCACAGCCTGGATACGGTGGCGAGGGAAACGGGGTTCAGGGATCGCCGCCATATGCGTGAGGTGTTCATGCGCGGCTTTGGCGTGCCGCCGCAGGCCGTGCGCAGGGATGCACGGCGGGTTGTGTAGTGACTCTCCAGAGAACAACACATAGCTCATTGATTTAGCAGGGGCTGTGGGAGCTGGCTTGCCGGCGATCACCGGCAAGCCGGTGCCATGCACCGCGGCGCTTGCATCGCCGGCAAGCCGGCTCCCACCCGAGCTGTGTAGCCTCCAAGGCTAGCGCCGCACCTGTGTGAGCAACTGTCTTGTTCAAATTTTTGGGGGCATTCCATCCTCTGGGAAATCACCCAGCCCTTTGGACCGCGTTGTCGAGCAGAGAACAAAGTTCGTAAGCGAGATGCTGACCCTGTGGGAGCTGGCTTGCCAGCGATGAGGCCGGAACAAGCACCACAAGACAGTTGCTCCCACAGCGGTCATGTTGCACTTGGAGCCTGAGATGTACTTTCAGGCCTAGCCAATCAGCTACCTACATAGCCAACTGTCTTCCCCGCCAGCCGATTACGCATCACCAGGTACGCCCCCAGCACAACCAGTGAGGTCACCGAGGTGAACCAGAACTGGAACCGCGAAGCCGGGTCGAATGCCTGGGTGATAATCACCGCCAGCAGTGCGAACAGCGCAACGATGTTGGCGTAAGGGAAGAACCACGCCCGGAACGCCGTAGGGTCGACCGCTTCATGCCGGGTTTTCCAGCGCATGGCGAAGTGGGCGACGATGATGAAGATCCACACGATCATCACGAACGTGCCGCTGCTCTTGGCCAGGGTCATGAACAGGTCGCCGCCGCTGACAAAGTGCACGGTCAGGATCAACAGGCAGATGCTCAGGCTCAGCAGCAGCGCATTGAGCGGTACCCCTTTGGACGTGGTGCGAGAGAACAGCTTCGGCGCATGCCCACGCTGGCTCAGCGAGAACAGCATGCGCGAGTTGGAGAACATGAAGGAGTTCATCACCGACATGAACGAGATGAACAACACGATCTTCATGGCCACTGCGGCGCCACTGAACCCGGCCAGGCTGAACAGCGACACATACGGGGACGCCAGGTTCTCCGTGTCTGTCCACGGCAGGCAGAGGATCAGGATCGACACCGAGCCGACATAGAACAACATCACCCGCAGAATGACGCTTTTGATGGCCCGAATGACGTTCTTGCGAGGGTTCTCTGATTCACCGGCGGCAACGGCAGCGATTTCACTCCCGCCCAGCGAGAAGATCACCACCACCACACCCGCCATGACCGGCGACAGGCCATTGGGCATGAAGCCATCGTGCGCGGTCAGGTTGACCCAGCCAGGGGAAGGGATGTTGCTGTGCAGGCCGAGCAGAATCGAGAGCCCCAGCACCATGAAGATCAGAATCGTGGCGACCTTCATCGCGGCCAGCCAGTACTCCACTTCAGCGAAGGATTTAACCGAGTAGGCGTTGCTCGCCATCAGTGTCACCAGCATGATGAACGCGCCGGCCCAGATGGGTAGCCAAGGCAGAAAATCGTTGAGGATGGCGCCCAGCAGTACCGCCTCCAAGGTGATGGTCAGCATCGACTTGAGCCAGTACAGCCAGCCGACGGTAAACCCTGCCCATTCGCCGAGGTAGCTGTTGGCATAGGTTGAAAACGAGCCTGCATCCGGGTTGCGGCAGGCCATCTCGCCGAGCATGAACATCACCAGGGTGACCACAATGCCGCCGATAAAGTACGACAGGATGGCGGCAGGCCCTGCCGAGGCAATCAACTTGCCCGACCCCATGAACAGCCCCGCGCCGATCACCCCGCCCAGCGCGATCATGGTGATGTGCCGTTGTTTCAGGCTTTGCTTCAGACTGTTGGATTGCATTTCCTTGTCCTCTCTTATTATCTGGGAGGCGTCGGCAATGATGCTGCAGTGCAAGGTTTGCCACTGCAGACATTGTCGCCCCACCCACAGGCATCGTCGTGCGCCTGCGTCCACGCCCTGCAGCCTTTTATTCAGGCAATAGCTGTCAGGCTGGCCACCATGGGCAAAGCGGCCGTGCATCTCAAGCGAATTCTGCGCACAACATCCTGCGTTTTTTTCCTATGGGCGCAATGAAGGGCAGGATTGGCTGTGATTTGCTGGCTGGGGAATTGAGTGAAATGGGTTGGGGAAATGGTGCGTAGATCGAGCGCCGCGCGGGCGGCGCTCGATCTTATACCCCCAACAGGGCAATCATCGCCGGCACGGTCAACACCGCGGTGTAGTACCCCATGAACTGCACGCCGATGTTGAAACCGAGAAAGCGTGAGAGAAAACCGCCCAGCAGGCCAATGGTGACAATCACCAGCAACCCCAACAGGCCGCCTTCCCAGATGCCAATCACCAGGATCAGGCCGACAAAGGTCGCGATCACCGCTTCATGGCTGATGTTGCGCGACACATAGGCAGCAGCTCGGTGCGCGTAATTCATGGTGAAGGGGTAGGCGATCAGGATCGCGACCGCCACCGCCAGCATGCCGTAGCCCAGAAACTCCCAGGTACTGAGCAACGAATGCAGGTTATTCACCTCACCGCTTGCGGCATCGACGTTGAAACGGGGCGGGGCGTTGAACAGCGGTGCGGCGGGGCCGGCAGCGACCGGGCTCAGCGGCAGGCCGAAGGCGATCAGCGGAATCAAGGCTTCGGCCAGGTAAGTCGATTCGGTGACGCCGTTGCGCGCGGTGATGACCGTGGTCAGGCGATGATAGACGTGCTTGACCCGTGAACCGACGGCCTCGCCCATGATTACGGTCATCGCCACCGGGCTGAACACGAATGTGGCGCTGGAGACAACGGCAGTGATCGCCGTCCACAGGGTTTGCTTGCTGTCCAGTACGCGCAGCGGGTTGGGGAAGAACCCGCCCCAGCGCTTCACATCGGGCGACAACGAGAACGTGCGCACCTGCTGGCGGCGCATGCTGGTGCGTTCGGCGGGCGCGAGCAGGCAGAACAGCGCCGCAATCAACGGGCCGATAGCGATGCCGAGGAAGTAACTGACGCTGAGCTTGACGCCGTACTGCGCGGTCAGGCTTTGCAGGCCGACAATCACCATGACGAACGGGATCAAGGTCAGCACCGCTGCCAGGCGGCCCTTGGAGAACCAGGCGATGGCCACTGCCGCCAGCAGGAAGACCCAGGGCGCGGCCTGTTTGATCATGTCGCCGAACGGCGCCAGCATCACGGCGAACAGCACTGCCATAGGTACCGCGATCAACGCTGCGATCACAGCTCCGGAAATCATCTTGCGCAGGGCAATGTGCGGCACGCCCAGGTTGCGCAGGAAGTTGGCTTCGCGCATCAGTGGCGTTGCCATGGTGTCGCCGGGGATACCCAACAGCGCGGTCGGTACCGCGTGGGTCATGTGCTTGGCCACGGCACCGGCCAGGAAGAACGTCAGCACACCGGCCGCTGGCACGCCCAGCAGCACCACCAGCAGGGTCAAGGGGGCGAGGGTAGTGGTTTCGTCGCTGCCGGAAATCAGGCCGATGCCGGCAAAGATCACCGCACCGAGGATGCCCATGCCCAGGGCTATGAGGAACTGATCCATCACCAAGGCGATCATGGCCGGCCTCCGTGGGCAGGGGCGGCCTGTACAGGCGCGGTAGCGGGGGCGCTCGGGTCGTTCTGCAGCGCAGGCAGGCCTTTTTCGTACTCGGCGAACAGGTCGTACAGGTCCATTTCCTTCAGCTCTGCAAGGGTCGCCGCAGGCAGGTCGGCGAGGCTGCCCAGCGGGCCGAACTCGTTCTGCAATTCGACCAGGATCTTGGCCCGCCAGGCAGGGTCGGCCAGGTGCTCGACCACAGTGCGCTTGGGCTTGAACAGCGCGGCACTGATGCCGCCACCGACCAGGCAGCCGACAATGCCGATCAGCATTGCGTAGGCCCGTGCCATTTGCGCCGACGCCACCCAACCCACCAGCAGCTGTTGCGCGGTAAAGAACGCGCCGAGGCTGACCACGGCGCCAATGGCGATGGCGTAGACCAGGTGGCGACCGTCTACGGTGTCGCCCCAGACTTCGTACAGTTCGGACTTCATGAAGAATCTCCCACTGCCCTTGCGGGCTTTTATTGTTATGAACGTGAAGAGAGGACGTTTAAGCCATTGTGCGCTGGGCGAGCAGGGCGCGCGCTACCCCAGGCCGTCCCGCGCACCCACCTCGACCAGCCGTACCGCCTCCATTACGGCGCCCGCTTGTGCTTGAGCAGTTCTGCCGCTTTGTCAGCACGCACGTCGCGGGCCTCAACCATCTGCTTGACCAGCCAGTTCAGCTCGTCGCCGCGTGCCCCCGCCGACAGCGCAATGTTGCGCGCGTGCAAGGCCATATGGCCGCGCTGGATGCCTTCGGTCGACAGTGCCCGTAGCGCGCCAAGGTTTTGTGCAAGGCCGACGGCAACTGCGATTTCGGCCAGCTCCTGTGCGGTTTTAACCCCCAGGATGCGCAGTGACAGCTGCGCCAGGGGGTGCGTCTTGGTGGCGCCGCCGACCAGGCCGACCGGCATGGGCATCTCCAGGGTGCCGACCAGATGGCCCTGGCTGTCCTTCTCCCAGGTGGTCAGCGAACCGTAGTGTCCATTGCGGCATGCATAGGCATGGGCGCCGGCCTCGACCGCACGCCAGTCATTGCCGGTGGCGACGATCAACGGGTCGATGCCATTCATGATGCCCTTGTTGTGGGTGGCGGCGCGGTACGGGTCGACCACGGCAAAGTTGTAGGCATCGAGGATGCCTTCGATGACCTCTTCACCTGTGTAGGCGCCGGTACTTAGCAGCTCTGGGGCAATACGCACCTGCGCGCGGGCCAGGCGCAGGTCGGCCAGGTTGGAGAGGATACGCAGGCGGACCTTGCCGCCGGTGATTTCTTCGAGCAAGGGTGCCACTGCCTCTGCCATGGTGTTGACCGTGTTGGCGCCCATGGCATCGCGTACGTCGACGATCAGGTGGGCCACCAGCATCGGCCCGCGCGGGCTCTGGGCGAAGGTATGCACCTCAATGTCACGGCAACCGCCCCCTAAGCTGTTGAGCAGCTGGTCCTTGCGGTTGGCCAGTTCGATGATTTCGTCTTTGTGGCGCAACAGGCTCAAGCGTGCATTGAAGGGGTCGGCGACCTCGACGATCTGTACCTGGGCGCGCATCAATGGCAGCGAACTCGACGTCTTGAAGCCGCCGGCCTCGCGTGCCAGCTTGGCCATGAACGACGCCGCAGCAACCACCGAGGGTTCTTCCACCACCAACGGCACAATCACATCGCGGCCGTTGATCTGGAAGTTGCTGGCCACCGCGTAGGGCAGCTCGAAGGTGCCGATCACGTTCTCGATCATGCCGTCGGCGATGTCCAACGGCAACGCGCCGGCGTCACGCAGCAGGGCGACGTCTGCCTGGGGCAGTTCAAGTGCGTCCTGCAAGTGGCTGAGGCGTTCAGCGGGTGACATGGCGCGGAACATGGGCAGGCGGGAGTCGATGCTCATGGGGAGGGTTACCTTGCAGTTATTGTTGTGAGTTGGCGCCACCGTAGTCCGATCTGTCTGGTGAAAGAAGGTACAGTTTGGCCAGACAGTACCTAAGCTGTACCCTTTGTTCAGACAAGGTATTCGGGACACCTGGCGATGGCGCGGCAGACACTCGCAGAGCAACTGGCAGCATCCTTGGCAGTGCAGATCGGCAACGGCACGTACCGTATTGGCGAACGCCTGCCGTCCCTGCGCGAGTGCATGCGTTTGTTCGGCCATTCGAAAAACACCGTGATCAATGCCTATGAGTCGCTGGCTTCGCAAGGCTTGGTCGAGCCGCGCCACGGGCAAGGTTTTTTCGTCAAGCAGGGCGCGCCACGCAGCAACGAGCCAGAGGAGCCACTGCCCTACACCCGGGCGATGGACACCATTTGGCTGATGCGTCAGCAGTTCGTCCGCGAGCCTGGCCATTCGCCGTTGGGCGAGGGCTTTCCGCCGGTGGAGTGGTTGATGGACATGCGCCTGGACAAGTTCACCCGGCAAATCATGCGCACAGGCGTCACCACGCTGTTTCGTTATGGCAACCGCCTGGGCAACGCCAGCCTGCGTCAACACCTGGTGCAAAAGCTGGCCAGCTATGCAATCACCGCCAGCCCCAGGCAAATCGTCACCACCCACGGCGCCAACCATGCGCTGGACCTGATCATTCGCCGCTTCATCGCCCCAGGCGACAGCGTGTTGGTGGAAGACCCTGGCTACTACCCGCTGTTTGGCAAGCTGCAGTTGCAAGGCGCACGCATGCTCTCGGTACCTCGGCTGGCAGATGGGCCGGACATCGAGGTGCTGGAGCAGCACCTGCGCCTGCATAAACCCAAGCTTTTCTTCATCCAGTCTGTCGGCCACAACCCGACGGGGTCTGATATTTCCCCCAGCAAGGCGCATCGGTTGGTGCAATTGGCTGAAGAACACAACTTCCTGCTGGTGGACGATGATGCAATGGCCGATTTCAAACCGGCCGCGGCAATCAAGGTGTCGGCATTGGACCAATTGCAGCGCTCACTGTATGTCGGCAGCTTCTCCAAGTCGGTGTCTGCGGCCTTGAGAGTGGGCTTTATCGCCGGCAGCAAAGAGGTGATCGATGAACTGGGCGACCTGAAGATGCTGCTGCACACCAGCACCTCGGAGCTGTGCGAGCGCACGGTCGACGTCATCCTCACCGAAGGGCACTTCCTGCGCCACGTGATCCGCCTTCAAGAGCGCTTGAAAGCCGCTACCAGCGCGGGCTTGCAGATGCTCGACGGGATCGGCGCCGAGGTATTCGCGCGGCCCGAGCAAAGCCTGTACCTGTGGGCCAGGTTTGCCCATGTCGACGACGCCAGGGAGCTGACCCGGCAATTACTGCCCAAGGGCTTCATGATTGCCCCAGGGCATATCTTTGCGCCGGAGCAGGCGCGGGTTAACCCTTGGACGCGCTTGAACGTGGCCTATTTGAATGATGCGTTGCTCAAGGCGGTGTTGGGGCGTGAGGCAGAGTAAGGTCAGTCTTGCGTGAAGTTGTCTCCTCAAGGGGACATGCATTTGCCGCACACCGCTTAAAGTTCTCTGCAAATCCGAAATGGCCCAGGCCAACAAGCATAACAATCCGGAGATGCAGTGCGATGCACACCCCCCTAGCCGAGCCTCGTCGCTCACTTTACTTCGATTACCAGGTTTTTCCTGCACACACCGTCAGCGTGAATCCCACCCCGGCGCAGCGATACCCTGTGGTGATTGTCGGTGCTGGCCCCATTGGCCTGACCACCGCGCTGGACCTGGCTCGCTACGGTATACCGTCGGTGGTTCTGGAGTCTGAACAGCAGGTCAGCGAAGGCAGCAGAGCCATCGTCTTCACCCGTCGATCGCTGGAAATTCTGCAGCAAGTCGGCCTCTCTGAACGCGTCACTTCGGCGGGCCTGGCCTGGCGCTTTGGCAATTCCTACTACCGTAATCAACGGGTGTTTCGCATGGAGGCGCCGCACGGCACGGACGACCGCTTCGCGCCCATGACCAACCTGCAGCAGCCTTGCCTGGAGCAGTTCCTGGTTGACGCCTGCCAGGCCAATCCGATGATCGAGCTGCGCTGGGGCAACCAGGTCAAAGCGCTGACCCAGGCTGACGATCACGCGACACTCATGGTCGATACCCCGGCAGGCGAGTACAGCCTGCAAGCCAATTGGGTAATTGCGGCCGATGGCGCCCGCTCGGCGATTCGAAGCTTGCTGGGCTTGCAACTGGAAGGCGCTTCGTACGAAGGGCGCTTTGTGATTGCCGACATCAAGATTGAGCTCGACCTGCCGACCGAACGCCTGGCGTTTTTCGACCCGCATTGGAACCCGGGCAATACCGTGCTCATGCACCGCGAGCCGGGCAATATCTGGCGCATCGATTATCAGTTGGCGCGCGATGAAACGCCGGAACAGGCCTTGTCTGCCGACTCCCTGCGCACGCGCATCAATGCACAGTTGGGCATCCTAGGGGTAGAGAACCCGCAGTGGGAACTGGACTGGTGTTCCGTTTACTCGGCGCGCGCACTGACACTACCGAATTACCTGCATGATCGGGTCATTTTCACCGGCGATGCTGCGCACCTGTTGCCCATTTTCGGTGTGCGTGGCGCCAACACCGGCTTCCAGGACTGCCACGACCTGGGCTGGAAGCTGGCGCTGACCATCAAGGGCGTCGCCGGCCCGGGCCTGCTTGCCTCATACAGCGCGGAGCGGGTGGGGGCCGCGCGCGAGATCATTGCCGAAGCAGGGAAGAGTACCCGCTTCATGACACCACCCACTTCGGGCTATCGCCTGTTGCGCGATGCCGTGTTGTCGCTGTCGCTGACCCAGGCTTTCGTGCGCCCGCTGTATCATTGGCGTACCTCTCGACCGCATGATTATGTGGACTCCGCGCTCAACTACAGGCACGACGACAACTCACTTTTCACCTGCGGGCCTCACCAGGGAGCGCCTCTGCTGAACATTCGCCTAGGCGATGATCAGTTCCTGTTCGACACGCTGGGGGCAGCATTCTACTTGTTGTATTTCACCGATGCGGGTGAAGTGCCAGGCGAGATTCAGGCACAGATTCAATCCCTTCGCGAGAACGGCGTCCCCCTGCAGTTGCTGGCGATCGCCAGTAATCGACAACGCGAGGTAAGTGGCGCTGACGGCTTGATAGACGACCACAACGGCCATCTGCGCACCCGTTATGGCGCTTCGGCAGGCGGTGCCTACCTGGTGCGCCCAGATCAGCACGTATGCGCCCGCTGGCAGCACCTCACTGGGCCCGCCTTGCGTGATGCCGTCGAAACCGCCTTGGGCAAGGAGTGAGAACATCATGGAACACAAGCAACTGACCATTAGCGACGTTGAACACCTGTACGACCAGCTCGCGGGGGCCCTCGATCAAATCTCAGCGGCAAAACGCGAACTGTTTCTGGTGAAACTGGCGCTGCTCAGTGCCCATGCCCTTGGCGACGCTGAGCAATTCCAGGCGCTGACGCACACAGCATTGCTGGACCTGTAACTAGCAGGCTCGCCCCTTGCAGTTGCCACCGGTTTGTCTGTTCAAACCGGTGAGCCTTCCTATAACAATAATCAGGAAGCCCCCCAATGACGCGTTGTCATATTGCGAACGCGGCCACCTCGACGGCCGCTGCTGAAGACCGCTACCAGCACGTGTGTAAAAAAATCTCGAAAAGGCTGATCGGCTTCTTGTTTGTCTGCTTCGTGCTGTCGTTTCTGGACCGCATCAACATCGGTTTCGCCGGCCTGACCATGATGGGCGATCTGGGCCTGACGGGTACTCAATTTGGCCTGGCCAGCACGTTTTTCTACATCGCTTACATTGCCTGTGGTATCCCCAGCAACATCGCTCTGGCGCGTATCGGCGCCCGTCGCTGGATTGGCAGCCTGATGATTGCCTGGGGGCTGGCGTCCACGTGCACGCTGTTTGCCACTGATGCCACCTCGCTTTACCTGTTGCGCATGCTCGTGGGGGTGACTGAGGCTGGGTTTCTGCCTGGCGTATTGCTTTACCTGACCTTTTGGTTCCCATCGGCCTATCGGGCCCGCGCCAATGCACTGTTCATGATCGCCATGCCGTTTACCGCCGGGTTCAGCTCTGCTTTGTCCGGGCTCATTCTGGGCTTGGACGGTATCTGGGGCCTGAAGGGCTGGCAGTGGCTGTTCTTGCTCGAAGGCCTGCCTTCAGTGGTGATGGGGTGCGTTGTGTTCAGTTATCTGGATGACCGCCCGCAGCAGGCGAAGTGGCTGGATAGCGAGGAACAGGCGTTGCTGCACCACGCCCTGTCTGCGGACCGGGCTTCTGGCTCAGCAGCCGCCACACAAGATGCTCGGAGTGTGTGGCGCGAACTGGCCTCTCCGCGGATCCTGCTGTTTTGTCTGGTTTATTTCTGCCTCGTCAATACATTGGCAATGATTGCCGTGTGGACGCCGTTGATCGTCAAAAGCTTCAACAGTGTCAGCAGTAATCAGTCGATTGGTTTACTGGCCGCTATCCCTCAAGTCTGCACCATCATCCTGATGATCGTCTGGGGTCTGCACTCGGACCGCACACGCGAGCGCCGCTGGCACCTGGTGCTGCCCATGCTAATGGCTGCGATAGGCTGGATCCTCACAGCAGTGTCGAGCTACCCCGCGATGCAATTGCTGGGGGTATGCATGGCGGCCAGCGGTTCCTACAGCGCCATGTCGATCTTCTGGACCACGCCTGACCAGGCGTTGAGTTTCAATGCCCGTGCGGTGGGGATTGCGGTGATCAACGCTGTGGGCAATATCGGCTCGGCCGTCAACCCGTTGGTCATCGGTTGGCTAAAAGACCTGACCTTGAGTTTCAGCTCAGGCTTTGCCTATGCCGCTACCTTGATGATACTGGGGGCACTGCTGGCCCTGCGCCTGCCGATCTCGACGCCAGAGCACCAGCCTTGAAGGGTGATAAAGTGTCAGGTACGTAGTTGGCATCAACCCTGCGCCTGACACGTTTAGAGAGTCCGCCATGCAATACTGGCCCTTGCGCCCCGGCAGTGGTGAGCACAGCCTCAACATTGCTCACACCGCCAACCTGTTCGCCAGGGTTGGCCAGAACCGCAGCCGTTTCCTCGCAGCAGATTTGCTGCAAGTGATCGGCACAGGCGTGCCATTGGCCCAATGCACGATCTTTGCTTATCCGAAGCGGCGCAATGCCGAGGTGTTCTCCTTTGCGGACCGGGCGCGAGAGGTCTCGCTGCCCGTGATTTCCAACAAGTATGTGCAGCGCTTCTTTGGCCTGGACGGCAATCAGCTCGCTATGAGCCAAAACAGCTGCCTCGCCAACACCCTTGTGCAGCGCCAGTCCATCGATGACATCACGCACCCGGAGTACCGGCGCATTTGCTACGAGCAGCCACAGATTTCTGAACGCGTTGCCTTGCTGACGCTGTGCGAAAGCAACAGGTGGTTGTCGGTTAACTTCTACCGTGGCCGCGAGCATGGGCGGTTCTCTCAGCGGGAGATTCACTACTTGGAAGCCCTGGCGCCGCTGCTTATTCAGGCTGTACGCCTGCACTATCACGCCCACCTGCAAGCCAGCGAGATGCCGTTGTTGATGGCCGAGCGGGTGATGAAGCAGCAGCCTGTGGCGCTGACCTTGCGTGAGCAGGACCTGCTACGCCTGATGCTCAGCGGCCTTGCGGTGGAAGAGATTGCAGAGCAACTGGGCGTTCGGCCTGTCAGTGCGGCCACCTATGTGAAGCGACTTTACCGTAAACTGGGTATCAATGGGTTGCGCGAGCTGTTCGGGTTGGCCACGCAAGCTCAGTGGGTTTGAACTGTGCGGATCGATGATCCCATGAGGGCTCTATCATGCGCCGATTGATGATGTTGCTCGCCATCACAGCAATCGCAGGTTGCCAGGCGCCCATGCCGGCCGCCAACCCGCAGATGGCCTGGGTCGATTTCTCAGTGCCGTTCCCCAACGACAGGGTGCTGATGGCTGAACGTCTCGACAATCAGCGCCTGCGCGACGGTCGCTTTTTTCAGGTCAGCCCTGGCAGCCATGAGCTGATTGTTCGTTTCGACTTCGAGGCCAGCGGTGGCTCAGGCATGAGCATGATGGGGGGCAGCACCGTTCGCGAATGCTACCTGACCCTCAACTACCCGCACTTCAAGGCGGGCCAGCGCTACGTGCTGGAGGCGCG
This sequence comes from Pseudomonas sp. SWRI50, assembly GCF_014269095.1. Lineage (NCBI taxonomy): Bacteria > Pseudomonadati > Pseudomonadota > Gammaproteobacteria > Pseudomonadales > Pseudomonadaceae > Pseudomonas > Pseudomonas sp. SWRI50. The sequence goes on from NZ_JABWRW010000005.1 coordinate 212,336, forward strand.
CTCGATGGCCTTGACGCCGGAGGCGCGGTTGTACGATGCCCAGGGGCAGAAGGTTGCAGAGGTGAGCGAGTTCTATTGTCTTATGTGAGTGATACCGGCCGTATGAATCGTCCGCTGTTCGTTTCTCTGGATGGGCCCAAAGGCACCGGCAAGACCACCTTGCTGGAGGCCATTACGAAAGTATTGAGGGCAGGCAACAACAAGGTAATCCGACTTTGCGAGCGCAATAACGACCCCAACAGGGGTGAAACCATGGCCTTGGTCAACCAACTTGCCAGAAACCCTTGCCGGGAACTGGAGTTAGGGGTTTGTGAGCGCTTGGCCGATAGCCGAAGCTGGATCTCACAGCATGTGCTGCCCAAGCAGCCACCTGGCAGCATCATCCTGATCGATCGCTGGTACCCCTCCGATGCCGCGTTTCGGCGGACAGTGCCGTTTGCGGAGATTCTGCGGTTGAACATCGAGCGAAACGTGCGCGTGCCAGACCTGCATGTCGGCGTGGTCACCGACCCTGAGGTTTCATGGGCGAGGGCCGCGGCGCGCTCGCGTGGGTTGGGGAGCACGGTGATGTTCAACCTGGGGGAACAGGTGGCCAGTACCGAGGCATTCGAGCGGGCGGTGGCGGAGCAGGGGTGGGTGTTGTGCCGGAATGAAGGGACGGTGGAAGAGGCGACGATGCAGGTGGTTTCGCAGATTTACAGGGTGTTGGGATGCCAGTAAACGCTGCTTGATCCACGTGGCGCGTGAAGAGATCCATGGTGGAGTACAAATGTACTCCCAGCTGCCGATTTCGAACCTAGATGACAGTATCAAGGGCCGGGGTGTTACCCGGCCGGGTACGGTCTATGCTCGAACCGTGAATCATGCATTGCCCTTCTACAGCCTGCCTGTTCGTCCTGGCTGATTACACTGTTCGCATCGCCACACATGGAGTACCCGGGATGGGCTGCATGTTGATCGCTCGTGCTGCTCTGAAGCCAGGTGGCCTATGGCGTGTGCTTATTGCTACAGCGCCTTCAGGCGGCAGAGGGCCGCAGCCATGAGCAATCCAGGGCGCGGCTATTCCTTGCAATGGCTGGTGGCGTTGGCCATTGTGCTGGGCATGTCGCTGCTGGGCGCGGGGCTTGCCTGGCAGGGCTATCGTGGTGTCCAGCAGACGCTGGTGGCTGCCGCCGGCGACACTGCCCGGCAGTTCGGCAAGACCATCGATGAACGCGCCCGTCGCATGGTTGACCCCGTGCAGAGCAGCATCCGCCTGCTGGCCTTCAACCCGACGGCCAGCACCCTCGCGCAGCGCCTGGAACGGCTACCGCAGCTGGTCGAAAGCCTCAACGCCAACAAGATGCTGAGCGCCGCTTATATGGGCTACCCCAATGGCGAGTTCTTACTGGTGCGCAGGCTCAAGGACCCGCAACTGCTCCAGCGTTACGCCGCACCTGCAGGAACCGCGTTTCTGGTGCAGAGCGTCAGCAAGGGCGACGGTGGCACGCTGCTGGGGGAGTGGCGGTTCTACGACACGGCGCTGGCGCTACTCAAGTCCGAGGCCAAGCCGAACTACCGCTATGATCCCCGCGTACGCCCCTGGTTTGTCGAAGCATCCGGGCAATCCACCACTGTCTTTACCCACCCCTACGTGTTCTTCACCACCCGCGAGATCGGCATGACCATGGCCCAGCGCAGCGTCGACGGCGGCTCGGTGGTCGGCATGGACGTCTCGGTCGACGACCTGGCCAGCGAAACCCGCGACATGCGCATGACCGCAGGCACCGAGATCGCCGTGGTAGACGGGAAGGGCAGTGTGGTGGCGTACCCGGACCTGGCGCGGGTCATCGTGCATGAAGGGGAGGCCGTGCGCCTGTCCCGTATCACCGAGCTGGGCATCCCGAGCCTGGCACAGCTCTACGCGCGCTTGCCCCAGGGCAGCCAGCCTGAAGCGTTCCAGGTGGACGGTGAAACCTGGTACGGCATGCTCGAGCAACTGACGACCCTGGCCGGGCAAGACTTGCAGGTGCTGATTGCCGTGCCGGCCCACGAACTGCTGGCCGACGCACGCAAGGTGCTGGTCGAGCAGCTGCTCTGGGCCGCAGTGCTGATGGGCGTGTTGCTGCCGCTCGGCGGCTTGCTGGGCCGGCGAATCGGCCGCCCGCTGCGCCTTCTGGCCGATCAGGTGCGTGGCCTGGCCAGCTTCGATTTCAGCCGTGAGGTGGGGGTTGAGTCGCAGGTGACCGAGGTGCGTGAGTTGAGCCGGGTGCTTGGTCGCATGTCCGGGACTATCCGCAACTTCCAGGCGATCACCCTGACGCTCAGCCGTGAAAGCCAGTTGGAACACATGCTCGACGGGGTGCTCACCCCACTGGTGGATGCTGCCGGGGCCAGCGCTGGCGCGGTGTACCTGTTCGATGCCGAGCGCGACGTGTTGCGCCTGGCCGCCGCCTGCCGAGGCGAGGGCTACCCAGAGGCGTTGCCGATTGGCGAGCACGCCCCTGATAAGCTGGCGAACGCCGTGACACAGGCCCTGGCATTACAGGGCCGCGGTCACGCGGTGGTGCTCAATGATCGTGGTCATGCGTTGCTCGGCATCCTGGTGCTGCAGCTGGCAAGTGAGCAGGCGCTTGATGGAATGGGCGAACCGTTCCGACGCTTTGTCGAGGAACTGTCCGGCGCTGCTGCCGTGGCAATCGAGACCCGCCAGCTGGTCGAGGACCAGCAGCGCCTGCTCGATGCCATGATCAAGCTGCTGGCCGATGCCATCGATGCCAAGAGTGCCTACACCGGAGGCCACTGCGAACGCGTGCCGCAACTGGCGCAGATGCTGTTGGACAAGGCCGTGGCGGCCGACAGCGGCCCCTACGCCGGTTTCACCATGAGCGAGGCCGAGCGTTATGAGTTTCGGGTAGCGGCCTGGTTGCATGATTGCGGCAAAGTCACCAGCCCCGAATATGTGGTGGACAAGGCTACCAAGCTGGAGACCCTGTACAACCGCATCCATGAGGTGCGCATGCGCTTCGAGGTGCTCTGGCGCGACGCCGAGCTGGTGTACTGGCAAGGCGTGGCCAGCGGCGCGGATCGGCAGGTGCTGCAATGTACGCTTGATCAGAGCAAGGTTGAACTGCAGGAGGCGTTCGCCTTCGTCGCCAAGGCCAATATTGGCGGCGAGTGCATGCAGGACGAAGACGTCGAGCGTTTGCGCCGCATCGGCGAGCGGCGCTGGCAGCGCCATTTTGACAACCGCCTGGGCATCTCCCGCGACGAAGAGGCGCGCTTTGCCGGTGCGCCGCCTGTGCAACTGCCGGTGGACGAACCGCTACTGGCCGACCGCAGCGAACACCGGGTGCCCTGGGGGCCGCGCAAACCACCGGTGGCCAAAGGCGACCCGCGCAATGTCTGGGGTTTCGACATGCGCCTGCCGGCCAATGCCAGCGACCATGGCGAGTTGTACAACCTGTCGATCCGCCGCGGCACGCTGAACGACGAGGAGCGCTTCAAGATCAACGAACACATCGTGCAGACCATCATCATGCTCAGTTCGCTGCCGTTTCCGCGTCAGATGCGGCGTGTGCCCGATATCGCCGGTAACCATCATGAAAAAATGGACGGCACTGGCTACCCGCGGCGGTTGGGCAAGGCAGACCTGGGTATCGCCGAATGGGTGATGGCGATCGCCGATATCTTCGAGGCACTGACGGCGGCGGATCGGCCGTACAAGGCGCCGAAGACCCTGTCCGAATCGGTGAAGATTCTGGTGTTCATGGCACGGGACAACCATGTGGATGGTGAACTGCTGCGCTTGTTCCTGAGCAGTGGCGTGTATCGGGAATATGGCGAGCGGTTCTTGCGGGCAGAGCAGATGGATGAGGTGGATGTAGGGTATTGGCTAGGGCAGATCTAGGCGAGCGTTGGCCCGAAATGGCGAACGCGCACTGTAGAGTCCGCCTTGGCGGCGATGCGACCTTTTAGGCCCATTCGCCGGCAGGCGGATACCTACGCTTTGCGCGGATTACTTGATCAGCGGTACGCCGCTGAGCTTCTGCAACTCGTCGAAGTCGATGTCGGCGCAGATCTCGACCACTTTCAGCCCGTCGGACGTCACGTCCAGCACGGCCAGGTCGGTGTAGATGCGGCTGACGCACCCAATGCCAGTCAGCGGATAAGTGCACTCGGGCACGATCTTGCTTTCGCCTGACTTGGTCAGGTGGTCCATCATCACGAACACCTGGCGGGCGCCGGTGGCCAGGTCCATCGCGCCGCCTACGGCCGGGATCGAGCCTTCGGCGCCGGTGTGCCAGTTGGCCAGGTCACCTTTGGCCGACACTTGGAAGGCGCCCAGTACGGCGATGTCCAGGTGGCCGCCACGCATCATCGAGAAGGAGTCGGCGTGGTGGAAGAAGGCACCCCCGGTAAGCAGGGTCACGTGCTGCTTGCCGGCGTTGATCAGGTCATCGTCTTCTTCGCCCGGCGCGGGGCTTGGGCCCATGCCCAGCAGACCGTTCTCGCTGTGCAGGAACACTTCCTTGTCGCCCAGGTAGTTGGCCACCATGGTCGGTGCGCCGATGCCCAGGTTGACGTAGGCGCCTTCCTGAATGTCTGCGGCCACGCGCTGGGCCATCTCGGTGCGGGAGAGCTTTTTGGTGATGGTCATGGCAGGCCTCAGACAGCGTTGGCGATCGAAGAAGCGGCAGCGCCGGTGACGGCGACCACGCGCTGGACGAAGATACCCGGGGTGATGATGTGTTCCGGGTCCAGTTCACCGAGTTCGACAATCTGGTCGACCTGGGCAATGGCGGTTTTGGCGGCCATGGCCATGATCGGGCCGAAGTTGCGAGCGGCCTTGCGGTAAACCAGGTTGCCCCAACGGTCACCCTTGTGCGCCTTGATCAGCGCGAAGTCAGCGTGCAGCGGCATTTCCAGGACGTACTGGCGGCCGTCGATCTCACGGGTTTCTTTGCCTTCGGCCAGTAGGGTGCCGTAGCCGGTCGGCGAGAAGAACGCACCGATGCCCGAGCCCGCGGCGCGGATACGCTCGGCCAGGTTACCTTGTGGTACCACTTCGAGTTCGATCTTGCCGGCCCGGAACAGTTCGTCGAAGACATAGGAGTCGGACTGGCGCGGGAACGAGCAGACCACCTTGCGCACGCTGCCCGCCTTGAGCAGCGCGGCCAGGCCGACCTCACCGTTGCCGGCGTTGTTGCTGATGATGGTCAGGTCGCGGGTACCGGTGGCGATCAGAGCATCAATCAGCTCAGACGGCATACCGGCAGTGCCGAAGCCACCGACCATAATGGTCGAACCGTCGGTGATGCCTTCCACCGCGCTGGCGATGGACTCAAACGTTTTATTGATCAAAGCGAGCTCCTGGTTTTTCCTGGAGTAGGGATTGTCGACCTGGCCGGCGCGCTTCGAAGCGACTGGGCCAGTCAGCGCCTAGGAAATGTTTGCTGACTGCCGATAGCGTGCCGCAAGATTGGGCACAAGTAGAGAGAGGGGAGCGGATTTTGTGCGATTATCGAACTATTGTGCGGTGTGCGGGTATTGTTGATGGGCATCTCAGCCCAGGTTGTCTTTGAATCGTGCTGGCGTCATTGCGCAAATTACAGGTCGTTTTCTCTACCCGCGAGATACTCGAACAGCTTGGCCGCCTCAGGCGATAGCTGGGTCTCACCTGCAACCCCTACATACAGCGTTCGCATGGCCCAGTCATCAGTGAGCCTGATGGCTTGGATCTGCGTCCCTAGCAGCTCTTTCCTCACTGATGCCAGTGGCAGAACGCCCACGCCAAGGCCGGCCTCGATCATCCTGCAGATCCCATCGAAGCTGCTGACCTGAATGCGAACCTTCAGCATCTTTCCGTTCGCTACTGCTGCGTCAGTCAAGCGCCGCAGCAGGGAACTGCCTTGGTTGAGTGCCACGAAATCGTAGTCTAGCGCGTCCGCCAGCGCTATCTCGCTCGATGCAGTCAGTGGGTGATCAGTGGGCACCAGCAGCACCAGTTGATCACGCCGGTAGACCCTCTTCAACAGCCCCTCAGACGCGACGTTGTCAGCAAAAATCCCGATGTCAGCTCGGCCATTGAAAACAGCGTCCACAATGTCGTCGCTGAGCGCTTCGTCCATCCCTATGCGGACATGCGGGTTATCGGCAAGGTAGCACGCCAGATCCTGGGGTAGAAATTGCACGACAGCAGACGTGTTGGCGGTCAGTCGAACGTGACCCCGCACCCCCATGGCAAAGTCATTTGCATCGCAGGCCATACGGTTGACGCTCTCGAGTATATGCCGAGCGTGATCAGCGATGCCTCGACCCGCTGCAGTCAATTCCACCCCGCGTGGCAAGCGGACGAACAGTGCGCAGTCGGTAATTCGCTCTAGCTCAGACAGGCGCTTGCTCGCGGTAGAGAGCGTCATGTTTGCGCGATGGGCCGCTTGGGTCAGATTGAGCGTTTCTGCCGCGAAGACCAGGAGGCGTAGGGATACCAAATCAACATGTAGAAGGCTCATCAACGGCTCCTAGCCTTTCGATTTTGGAAAGGGTACTGGATAATTTCGCAATTTTCATCATGCACAATGAGAGGGATCATCCTGCCATAACAACCAACAAGAGCGGATGACGCCATGACCCTCCCATTACAAGGCATCAAGGTCATCGAAATGGGGCAGCTGATTGCTGGCCCGTTTGCTGCAAAGATGCTCGCCGAGTTCGGTGCCGACGTTATCAAGATCGAGCCACCTGTGACCGGCGACCCTCTGCGCAAATGGCGCATGCTCCACAACGGAACGTCCGTATGGTGGGCTTCTCAATCGCGTAACAAGCGCTCTATTACGCTGGATCTGCGTCAGGCTGAGGCCCATGATGTGGTCAAACGGCTGGTTGGAGACGCTGATATCCTCATCGAAAACTTCCGCCCCGGCACGCTTGAAAAGTGGGGCCTAGGGTGGGACGTCCTGCGCGAAATCAACCCACGCCTGGTCATGCTGCGTGTGTCTGGCTACGGGCAGAGCGGCCCTTACCGTGACTTACCGGGCTTTGGTGTCATTGGAGAGGCCATGGGGGGCTTACGCCATCTTTCCGGTGAGCCAGGGCGTACGCCTGTGCGGGTTGGGGTGTCGATCGGTGACTCTCTGTCTGCGCTTCATGGGGTGATTGGCGTTCTTCTGGCTTTGCGCCATAGAGAGCAGAACAACGGCGAGGGGCAGCAGGTTGATGTCGCGCTGTACGAGTCTGTGTTCAACATGATGGAAAGCCTGATCCCTGAGTACTCGGTATTCGAGGCCATTCGCCAACCGGCTGGCAGCAGCCTGCCTGGGATCGCACCCACAAACGCATACCGTTGCAAGGATGGAAAGTATGCGCTGATCGCTGGTAATGGGGACAGCATCTATCGCCGCCTGATGGAGAAGATTGATCGTCTCGATCTCGCCAATGATCCTGAGCTTGAGCAGAACGATGGCCGCGTTCGACACGTGGCCCGCATCGACGCTGCGATCTCAACCTGGACGGCCGAGCGCTCGCTTGAAGAAGTCCTGGATGCGCTGAACGATGCGCGCATTCCTGCCGGCAAGATCTACGACGCCGCCGATATCGCAGCCGACCCCCATTACCAGGCTCGTGACATGTTGCTGGCGAGCACGCTGGACGATGGAACACCGGTCACCCTGCCAGGCATCGTGCCCAAGCTCCTTTCCACGCCAGGGCAATTGCGATCAAGGGCACCGACCCTCGGCGAGCACACCGACCACGTCTTGAATGCGTACGGCATCGATGCGCAAACCCGTGAACAGTGGCGCGCACGCGGCATTATTTGAAGTACGGAGTAACCTGATGAAACGTCTATTTATGCAAGAAGTCGCAACCCGTGACGGCTTCCAGAACGAATCAACCTTCATCGAGACGGCTGACAAGATTTCGATGATCGACACGCTTAGCCAGTGCGGCTTCGCCAAAATTGAGGTGACCTCGTTTACCTCGCCCAAGGCGATTCCGGCGCTGCGTGACGCAGAAGCCGTGATGCATGGCATCAAACGCCAGCCCGGAGTCGAGTATACGGTGCTCGTTCCCAATGTCCGGGGTGCCGAGCGCGCATTGGGTTGCGGAATCGACGAGGCCAATCTGGTCATGTCGGTGAGCGAACCCCACAACAGGTCCAATCTGCGCATGACCCGTGAAGACTCCTTTGCTCAATTGAAGGAAGTCGTCTCGGTTATTGGCCAAGGCCCCGTTGCCGTGAACGTGTCGCTCTCTACGGTATTCGGTTGTCCGATGCAGGGCGATGTGGCGTTTTCAGAGGTAATGAGCTGGGTTGCCCGCTTCGCAAATTTGGGTGTGCGTGGGGTTACGCTGTGTGACACCACAGGCATGGCGTTCCCTTCTCAGGTGCAAGCCTTGTCAGCTGAAGTGCTTAAACGCTTCCCTGAACTGCAGGTGACGTTACATTTCCACAACACCCGCGGCATGGCCCTGGCGAACACGTTGGCCGCACTCGAGGCCGGGGTCGATCGGTTTGACGCTTCACTCGGTGGGCTGGGCGGCTGTCCCTACGCCCCGGGCGCGAGTGGCAATGTGTGTACTGAAGACCTCGTTCATATGCTCGACCTGATCGGATACGACACCGGCGTCGACTTGGACAAAATCCTCCTGGCCTCAGCACGCCTACCGGGGTTGATCGGGCACTCAACGCCCAGCCAGATCCTCAAGGCGGGTAAGCGCCTGAACCTGCATCCCATCCCTGATCACGTCCACAACATGACCAAGCAAGTCGTGTCGGCGATACCGGAGGGGGCGAAGTGATTGACCACCTGGACCATCTGGTACTTACCACCATTGATGTCGAGGCGTGCAAAGACTTCTATGTCCGCGTCATGGGCATGCGCATCGAGACCTTCGGGGCAGGGCGCCTGGCGTTCTGTTTTGGCAATCAGAAGATCAATGTCCACGTCCGCGGTCAGGAGTTCGAGCCGAAGGCCCATCTGCCCGTTCCTGGCGCATTGGACTTGTGCTTCATCGCCAGCGTCGGTCTAGAACAGGTGATTGCACATCTGCAGGCCCAGGCGTGGCCGATCGTTGAAGGGCCCATTCAGCGCACGGGCGCCACTGGGCCTATCCGTTCAGTCTACGTGCGCGACCCAGATCTCAACCTGATCGAGATTTCCGAGCTGCTGTGAACGCGCTCGCGTCCTGACAAAATAACAAGAGGTACTTCATGAATATCGTATTCCTGGACGGCGCCAGCCTGCCGTCTGCCATGCCGCGCCCCACATTTGCTAACAGCTGGACTGTCCGCGAGCGCACTGGCTCTGACGAGGTGGTCGCTGCGCTTGCAGATGCCCAGGTCGCCATTACTAACAAGGTGAAATTGGGGCGGGTGCAGCTTGAACAACTCTCTGGGTTGAAGCTGATCTGCGTCGCAGCGACCGGTTATGATTGCATCGACATCGCAGCGTGCAGGGATTTGGGCGTTACCGTTTGCAATGCACCGGCTTACTCAGCGGTAAGCGTTGCTGAAGCAGTTGTCGCCTCGCTGTTCGCACTCCGCAGGCGCCTCTTCGAATACCGTGAGGCCGCGTCACGTCACTGGCCCACCTCCAATCACTTCTGCGTGCACGGTACGCCGATCCTCGACATCCGGGGCGCCACCCTGGGTATTGTGGGGCGCGGTGATATCGGAAGTAGGGTGGCCCGGTTGGCTTCAGCGCTCGAGATGAAGGTGATCTTCGCCGAGCATCGCGGCGCGGCCACTGTCCGTGACGGTTATGTCTCGTTCGAAGACATGCTGCAGCAGTCGGACGCCATTACGCTGCACTGCCCGCTGACCGCGCAAACCCAGCATCTGATCGGCGCACCGCAGCTTGCTCAGATGAAGCCCGGAGCCCTGTTGATCAACACCGCTCGTGGGTCGCTCATTGACGAACACGCACTCCTCGAAGCCTTGCACTCCGGTCACCTCGGTGGCGTTGCGCTTGATGTGCTGGATGGAGAGCCACCGCGCGCTGATCACCCATTACTGAACTGCCATCTGCCAAATCTCATCATCACGCCTCACGTCGGCTGGGCAAGCCAGAGCAGCGTATCCCGCCTCAAGGACATCTTGCTTTCGAACATCCAAGCCTTCGCCGCAGGGAAGCCGATCAACGTGGTCTGCTGACCGCACTAGCACTTACAACTTGAACAGGTAGAGCGCCATGACAAAAACAATCAGCTCTTCATCCGATATTCCTGACGCCCCGGTGATCAAACGCAAGCCATTTTATCACCATCTCTACGTGCAGGTTTTAGCGGCGATCTTGCTGGGTATCCTGCTGGGGCACATAAGCCCAGGTCTGGGTGAGCAGATGAAGCCGTTAGGCGATACGTTCATCAAGATGATCAAGATGCTGATCGCGCCGATCATCTTCTGCACCGTCGTGAGCGGCATCGCCAGCATGCAGAACCTCAAGAAGATCGGTCGTATTGGCTTCAAGTCTCTCGTGTATTTCGAAGTCTTGACTACCTTGGCACTGATTGTTGGCTTGATAGGTGTAAACCTGTTCAAGCCTGGGGTAGGGATGCACATTGATCCCGCTACGCTGGATGCATCCGCTATTGCTGGCTACACCAAGGCGGCACACGATCAAAGCGTTGTTGGCTTCCTGACACACATCATTCCCACCACCGTGTTTGGCGCCTTCGCTGACGGCGAGATCCTTCAGGTACTGTTTATCTCTGTGTTGTTCGCCTTTGGGCTCCAGCTGCTAGGGCCTATCGGCAAACCGCTGTTGGCGACGATTGATCTGGTTGCTCAAGCGTTCTTCCGGATGCTCAAAATCGTCATGTACGTGGCACCGCTGGGCGCTTTCGGTGGCATGGCATTCACGGTGGGCAAGTACGGTATCGGATCGCTCGCGGCCTATGGAAACCTGCTGATCTGCTACTACGTGACCGGCCTTGTGTTCGTGTTCGTGATCTTGAACCTTGCCGCTCGGCTGGCTGGTTTCCGCCTCTGGAAGTTTTTGAAGTACATCAGGGAAGAGCTGTTTCTGGTGCTCGGCACATCGTCCTCTGAGTCCGCGCTGCCGCGACTCATGACCAAGCTTGAGAAGCTTGGCTGCGAGAAGTCCACGGTGGGCCTGGTGGTGCCGTCAGGCTATTGCTTCAACCTGGACGGTAGCTGCATCAACATGACAGTGCTGGCCATCTTTATCGCCCAAGCCCTGGATATCGATGTATCGCTCTATCACCAGATAACGCTGCTGCTCATCCTGCTGCTGACTTCCAAGGGTGCAGCGAGCGTGACCGGGGGCGCGTTTATCACGCTGGCTGCGACGCTTGGCTCCATCGACGTCATTCCCGCTGCCGGCCTGGTGTTGGTGCTGGGCGTCTACCGGTTCATCTCTGAAGGCGGTGCACTGATCAATGTGATTGGTAACGGTGTCGCCGCACTGTTTGTGGCTCGCTGGGAAGGTGTTCTCGATCAAGAACAACTCAAACGCGAGCTGGGCTAGGTTTACGTGCTGGCCTTCCTAATGCCTGCCACGCACAGGTAGCAGGCGGGCTGGCGCGTAACTTTTCAGGTATGAGGCGAGCATGCCTCAGCCGTTCCGGTGTAAGCGCTATATGAGATATTCCGCGTGGAGTACAAATGTACTCCACGCGAGTGCGCTTCCAAAAGGCGAAGCGCTGTGCTCGCTATCGCTCGGCATCACGCTTTAGAATCGCCTCCAGTGACAAGTCGCTCATAAGCGTAAGAAAGAGGCAATTTATGGATCGCGAAGGCGCCGGCTCTTCAGGAGATTTGGATGCTCCCGCATCACCCCATCAGGAGTCCGCGTTTCCGACGAGCGCTTTGGAGCGCCTGCAATTGGCGCTCGATGCTGGCGCGATCGTTGGAACGTGGGTGTGGAACATCCTTGACAACCAAGTGACTGCGGATGAGCGATTCTCGCGATCTTTTGGACTTCCAGCAGATAAATGCCTGGCGGGTATCCCGATTGAGGAAGCCTTCGCCTCTATTCACCCTGACGACCGTGAACGTGTCTCTGCCGATATCGAAGAGGCGATGAGCCGCGGGGGGGCCTACCGGTGTGAATACCGCGTCAGACAGCATGATGGCAACTACCGTTGGATTGAGGCTAATGGTAGAGCTGAGCTTGACGATGAAGGCCGCGCTGTTCGGTTCCCTGGCGTTCTCATGGACATTGAGTCACGCCGGTCAGCAGAAGCTGAGCGCGACAGGATGTCAGCGTTGCTTCGTACCTTCACTGCTGCCGTTCCGGGTGTTGTCTACGCAAAAGATCTAGCGGGGCGGCTGATCGTTGCCAACGATGGTGTCACCCAACTGGTTGGCAAGCCACCGGAGCTCTACCTGGGCAAAACCGATTTGGAGTTTTTGGAAGACAAAGCCCAAGCACGCCAGATAATGGAAACCGATCGGCACATTATGCAGGGCGGGCAGGCCGTTCAGATCGAAGAACGTGTCGACATGCCGGATGGCACAGCCACCTACTGGCTTTCGGTCAAAGCGCCACTGTGTGACGAAGCAGGCGAGGTCATGGGGCTGATCGGCTCATCCATCGATGTAACCGCGCGAAGAAATGCCGAGGCGGAGCTGCTTGAGCTCAACCGTACTTTGGAAGCGAGGGTTGAAGAAGCTGTGGCCGAGCGAGAAGCGGCGCAAGCAGCGCTGCGTCAATCGCAAAAAATGGAAGCGGTCGGCCAATTGACCGGAGGCATCGCACACGACTTCAACAATCTGCTGGCGGGCATCACGGGGAGCCTTGATTTGATCAAGCTCCGCTTGAAGCAGGGACGTATAGCTGATGTAGAGCGCTACCTGACGGTGGCCCACGGTGCGGCGAATAGGGCGGCCTCACTCACTCACCGGCTGCTAGCGTTCTCTCGCCGCCAGACACTGATGCCTGTTCATACCAATGTGAACACGCTCATCAGCGATATGGAGGAGCTAATAAGTCGGACAGTAGGGCCAGCCATTCAACTCAAGGTGGAACTCCGCGCGACATCGAGTACCTGCCTGGTCGACCCGGCCCAAGTGGAGAACGCGCTGCTGAACTTGTGCATCAACGCGCGTGACGCGTTGAAAGGCGGAGGGTCAATCGCCATCAAGACCTACAACGAGGAACTGGTGCAAGGGGCCGAGCTGGATCCGGAATTGGAGCCTGGCACCTACTTCACAATCTGTGTCGCCGACGACGGTCTCGGCATGAGTTCCGAAACGCTCACTCGAGTATTTGAGCCGTTCTTCACGACCAAACCCGTAGGGGCGGGCACCGGGCTTGGACTGTCCATGATTTATGGCTTTGCCAAACAATCGGGCGGGCAGGTCAGGATCGAGTCGGAAGAGGGGCGAGGAACCCGGGTATTCCTTCAATTACCCAGTCTTGCAGCCAGCGTCGAAGCTGCACCTCGCGCAGAGTCCTTGCCTGAATCGCCAATGGCCTTGCCAGGCGAGACGGTATTGGTCGTCGATGATGAGCCCTCCGTCCGCATGTTTGTGAGTGAAGCGCTGGGTAACTGCCGCTATATCGTCATTGAGGCCGCCGACAGTCTAGCGGGCCTTCAATTACTGCGTTCGGATACCCGCATCGATTTGCTGGTGACCGACATTGGCCTCCCAGGAGGCATTGACGGCAGGCAGATGGCCGATGCCGGGCGCTGTACTCGGTCGGGGCTTCCGGTCTTGTTCATGACTGGGTATGCGCAGCCGCACGTCTTGGACAATGCCCAGCTTGAGCCCAACACGGCTGTGCTGACGAAACCGTTCACGCTTGAAGCGTTGACGTTGAACGTTAATGCTTTGCTCAAGCGTAGCTAATCGGTACTTGTAGTATCGCAGCTTGGGCGGTTTATCCCGCGTCGGGGTTCACGCCACGATAGGCGTGGAGATAGCTGTTCTCTCCGCGCTTAGGCGCAGCTCTGCGATATCACGTTTGGGCGGCATGCCGAACTGGCGCCCGTACTCGCGGCTGAACTGCGAGGGGCTCTCGTAGCCGACCTTGAAGGCAGCGGTGGCAGCATCCAGGTCTTCGTTGAGCATCAACCGTTTCGCCTCGTTCAACCTCAGCCATTTCTGGTACTGCAGCGGGCTCATGGCGGTGAGCTGACGGAAATGCTGATGGAAGGTGGAGAGCCCCATCTGCACCTGGGAGGCCAGCTCGTCCACTCGCAAAGGCGCGGCGTAGTTCAGCTTCATCCAGTCGATGGCTTTGGCAATTCGATGGCCCTTGCTGCCTACGGAAGCGATATAGCGCAGTAGAGGGGCCTGGTTACTCAACAGCAAACGATAGTGGATCTCTCGTTGAATCAGGGGCCAGAGCACCGGTATCGCATCCGGCTCCTCTAGCAGCTGAATCAGACGGGCGAAGCTCTCCAACAATTTCGGGCTCAGTTCACCCACGCCAGCGCTGGTATGGAAGGACTGACCGTTCACAGGAAGACGACCATCGTGCGCGATCAGCTCCGCCAGCGTGCGCAGATCGAGCTTGAATACCAGGCCGAGACAGGGCGCTGCATCGCTGGCCATCGTCACCGCTGAGTTGGCGGGTATGTTCAGCGAGGTGACCAGGAAGCGAGTCGTATCGTAGGGGAACACGTCGCTGCCGATGACCATTTCCTTGGCGCCCTGCACGACCAGCACGATGCTCGGCTCGACGATGCAGGTGATCGGTGGGGCTGGGGCGTTACGTCGGTACACGCTCAGGTCTGCAATGCCTGTCTGGAAATCGCCCGCAGTGGGCGCGTGCGCGCCGATGACCCTGCACAGCGTGGCCATTGGGTTCGTGCTTGAAGGCGTTAATGCGTGGGTGGCCATGGCGTGGGTTCCGATCATCGTATGGCAAAACATTACTTTCATGTCACTTCCCCTGTCCATGTCCGGTGACCAGGGGCTGGACATTTAGGCAAGAAAACTACCCGTTTGCTCTACTGGTGTGCTGGTTTATGCGAGGAATATTGGCGGCAGTTGAGGCCCGTGCACTTTGAGATTGATACAACGAGAACCGCTATGAACAGCCCAGCAATACCCCTTCAACACTCAAGCCGTCACGTCTGGGGCGCTGTCCTGGCGATGTCACTATGTGCTTTTGCCCTGGTGGCTTCAGAGTTCCTGCCGGTGAGCTTGCTCACGCCGATCGCGTCCGAGTTGTCACTGACTGAAGGCCAAGCCGGGCAGGCCATTTCCATCTCGGGTTTCTTTGCTGTCATCACCAGCCTGTTGCTTGCAACCATGACCCAGGGGATCGACCGCAAGCCTGTGCTGTTGGCCACAACTGCGCTCATGCTGGTTTCTGGCGCGGTGGTGGCGTTTGCCCCAAACTACCTGACGTTGATGGTAGGGCGCGCGGTGCTTGGAATTGCCATTGGCGGTTACTGGTCGATGTCCACTGCTGTAATGATGCGCATCGCGCCAGAGGCCCTCATTGCGCGGGCTATTGCCGTGATGCAGGGCGGTACTGCGTTGGCCACGGCCATCGCGGCGCCCGTTGGGAGCTACCTGGGCGGCTTGATTGGCTGGAGAGGGGCGTTCTTTTGCGTCGTGCCATTGGCTGCATTGGCGTTGATCTGGCAGGCGTTCACCCTGCCGGCAATGCCGAGCCAGCGCACTCAGGTATCGGCCTTCGGCCCCCTGCGCTTGCTGGGTGACTGCAAGATCGCCCTTGGCATGGGTGCAGTAGCTTTCCTGTTCATGGGACAGTTCGCACTCTTCACGTATCTGCGGCCTTTCCTGGAGACGGTCACGCTTGTCGACCTGCCCACGCTCTCGCTCCTGCTGTTGGTCATTGGTGCCGCAGGTTTGCTAGGCACCCTGTTGGTGGGCGCGCTTGTTAACCGAGACCTGAACAGGATTTTGGTGGGAATCCCGCTGATCATGAGCGCTATCGCATTCGCCGTGATCGCAGTGGGTACCTGGGTGGTTCCAGTCGCGTTTTTGCTCGGCCTTTGGGGACTGATCGCAACGTGTGCACCCGTGGGGTGGTTTACCTGGTTGGCCAAGGCGCTGCCGCACAATGCAGAAGCCGGTGGTGGCTTGATGGTTGCGGTGATTCAGTTGGCGATCACCGCTGGTGCCACAGTGGGCGGCTTGCTGTACGACGGGGCCGGTTACCGGGCTACCTTTATGGCCAGTGGCGTATTCTTGCTCATCGCAGCCACGCTGAGTGTTATCACAAACGCTATGGGAGATCGGCGCAGGCGGTGATAATGGGGGCAACTACAAGGGCCAGTCATGCTAACCATCTCCAATAACGTGCATCTGCCGGATGCCGAAATCGAACTGACATACATCCGCGCGCAAGGCGCGGGTGGGCAGAATGTCAACAAGGTGTCCAGCGCCGTGCACCTGCGCTTCGACATCCGTGCCTCATCGTTGCCCGAGTTCTACAAGGAGCGGCTGCTGGCGCTGCGTGACAGCCGCATCACCGGTGACGGCGTGTTGATCATCAAGGGCCAGCAGTATCGCACCCAGGAGCAGAACCGTGCTGACGCACTGGCGCGTCTTGCCGAGTTGATCATCAGTGCCGGCAAGACCGAGAAGAAACGCCGCCCCACCAAGCCGACCCTCGGCTCGAAGACCCGCCGCCTCGAAGGAAAAGCCAGGCGGAGTACGGTCAAGGCGGGTCGGGGTAGGGTGGACTTCTAGTGCGGTTAGGCCAGCACCTCTGGGTCAATGCTGTGATTGCGCCTGCAGGTTGTGAGTTGGAGCCGAAGCGGCGAGGGCGGCAGGCCTGGATGACAGGGCTGCGATTGCCGCTACCAAGGCGAGGCCACCAATGAAGCACGCGACCGGGACCCAGTCGCTACCGTTGGACATGAGTGCGTAGCACAGACTAGGTGAGAAACCGGCAACGATGAAACTCAGCTGGGTGGCTAAGCCGACACCGGTATAGCGCACACGGATGCTGAACATCTCTGCATAGAACGAAGGCCACAGGGCATTAGGGGCGCTGTAAAGCAAAGATTTGAGTACAACAGTGCTGAAGATGATCAGACCAATGCTTCCGGTGGTGATTGACCAGAGGAAGAAGAATACCCCTGCACTGCAAGCGAATGCGCCCACCGTGAAGATTGTCTTGCGCCCAATTCGGTCACCCAACAGCCCGAACAAGGGCTGACACACCAACGCTACCGCCTGACTGGCTGCAATCGCAGTAAGCATTGAGGGCCGATCGATCCCTTGGTTATTGGTGGCCCAGGAGAGGCCAAAAATCATCACAAGGGAGGAAACCGAACAGATCAATGCGCAGCAAAATACAGTAAAGAATGCGCGACGTTCGTTGCGCATGAGGTCGACGACAGGCGGAAGGTCACTGGCAGGTTTGCTTGCTTTGAACTCGGGACTTTCTTCAACGCCGCGACGGATAATCCACGTGATCACGACCATTACTGCGCTGAGCAAGAACGGAATGCGCCATCCCCAGCTCAGAAGCTGCTCTTCACTCAACATGGAGAGCGGGATGAACACTGAGGTGGCGAGGATCGACCCCATGGAGGCGCCATTGATCAACCAGCTTGTGTAGAACCCTTTACTTTTACCCGGAGCATGCTCCATGGTCAGCAAGCTGGCCCCCACCTGTTCTCCACCTGCAGAAAACCCTTGAAGCAAACGGCATAAAACCAACAGCGCTGGTGCCCACGCACCCACTGTCGCGTAAGTTGGCAGAAGGCCGATGGTGAATGTTGCGAGACCCATCAGCAGCAGCGTCATCATCAATACTTGCTTCCGGCCCCACTTGTCGCCCAGGTGACCGCAAACCAATGCGCCGATTGGGCGCGCTATGTAGCCAACGCCGAAGGTGGCAAGCGCAGCAAGCGTACCCGCCATAGGATCATTGGAGGGGAAGAAGAGGGTGCTGAAAACCAAGGCTGCGGCAGAGCCGTAAATGAAGAAGTCGTAGTACTCGACGACGCTACCCAGGAAGCTGCCGAATGCAGCTCTGCGGGCCATGCGCCGGTGGTTTGTGGCATCTGAATGCATGGTGACACCTTTCTTGTAATTGTTTTTTCAAGAGAACTCAGCGGCTGCCAAATGGTGCCAGCTGGCTACCGCCGCAGACATGAATGACTTCGGCGGTTACGAATCCGGCGTCCCCAGAAGCCAAATAAGAAGTAGTTCCAGCAATATCCTCTGGCGTGGCCAGACGCTTCAGTGGGGTATTGCTGATAGAACCCTGCGCCATTCGCTCAAAGCTCTCTGCATCACGTCCATCCAGTGTGAATGCGGAGGGTAAGAGGCCTGGCGCAATGGCATTTACGGTGACGTTGTAGTCGGCTAGTTCTCGAGCCATCGATCGTGTCAGGCCCACCAAGCCAGCCTTGCACGCCACATAGGCAGGAGGGCCGCCCGCTACCCAGCATCGCGACACCATGTTGATTACTCGACCACTTGCTTGTCGCTGCCAGTAGGGGGCGACGTGCTGGCAAATCAACGCCGGAGCGCGGAGGTTTACAGCCATCATGTGATCCCACTTCGCGACGTCGAAGTCGTAGATAGAACCTCGGTGGTTAACGGCTGCGTTGTTGACCACAACGTCGATGCGACCAAACTGCTGACCCACCTGCTCGACCATTTCACGGATCGACGCGGGGATGCCAAGATCAGCCTGGACTGCAACGGCACATTGGCCGGGCGCCAGTTGAAGCTGTTTCAAGAAGCCCTGAGTCGCTTCCAAGTCGATATCAGCGGCCGCAATGTGCATTCCATCTTTGGCCAAGCGAATGCAGATTGCCCGCCCCAGTTCTCCAGCGGCGCCGGTGACGAGTGCAACGCGGCGATTTTCATGTGTTGTATTCATGGGCACGGTACCTCAGGGCTTGTTTCGCAAGCGACGGTGGTCATATTCATGTAGCGACGCACAAGATCCCGGTTCCGGGACAGCTTCGATACGTCGGTGTGGCTCGAGTCAAAATCCTCAATTGAGATCCAGTCGTCGAAACCGTTTTTTCGGAGCGTTTTCAGCATGGATTGAAGCGGTAGCACCCCCTCATCCGGCGGGCACCATTCCCAGCGCCAGCCCTCGCCAGGGGCCTGCGGAACGTACGCCACATTTTTAACTTGCACGTGAGCGAGGTAATCGCCCATCAGATCCAGCGACAGCTGCACGTCCTCTCGCCCCTCGATTGCGAGGTTGCCTAGGTCGTAAATGATGCCCAGCTGCTGCGCCGGATAGTGCTCAGCGATTCGCATTGCAAGCGAAGGGCTAGAGCAGATGGTTCGTTGGTGGACTTCAAGCGCGAGCTGAATACCTGCTTTTTCGGCGAGCGGGACAATGTCATCGAGGAAGCGGCGCATAGTCGAATAGCCGGCGGCATAACGCTGATTCTCGTAGCCAGGGCCCCAGAGTCGAAGTCGGGCTTGACCTGCTTGAGCGGCCAGGTCAATGAGGAGACGCGCATTTTCAATGTCCCCGACAGCCAGGTAAGGGCTTAGCCCAAAAATCTCGAGGCCGTGCGACTGGCAGTGACGGTAAATGCGATCAATAGCCTGATGAGTGGGAGGCACGGTACAGCGGTTATTGCTTCGCGCGTCCCATGGGCGCCCAGCATCCAGGTTATCGACATTTGCCACCCGCCATTCCACACCTTGGTAGCCTTCCCGCGCTAAGTGCTCGACAAGGTGTTCTGGGGAAAGCGTAGGCAGCGAAGCGCTGGAGACGCCTAAACGCGGCGTTTTTTGTTGTGTCATATACAGCACCTTAATCACACCCCTAGGTGGTGGGGTGGCTGGATGCTAAATCAAACAGCTGGTTCATTAAATTGATATAAAAGCCACCTTTGGTTAACCTGTGGGTTGATAAACAGAGGTGTTGAATGAAGCCATCACCCATCAGTCTTCGTCATTTCAGGGTGTTCCTCGCAGTCGTTAGCTCTGGCAGCCTTGTGACGGCTGCCAAGCTTCTTCACATCACGCTGTCGGCGGTATCCAAAAGCATCAAGGAGCTTGAGCAGGAACTGGACGCCCAGTTGCTGGTGCGTGGGCGAAAAGGGGTACAACTGACGCAAGCGGGCGAGGCGTTCAGCAAGCATGCCACTCAGACCATGGCCAACTTCCGGCTGGCCATGGAGGAAGTGAAAGATGTGCCCCAAGCACCTCAGGTTTTGAAAGTGGGTGCGTTACCGACTGCTGCTGGTTACATGCTTGCACCTGTCGTAGAGCAGATGCGGCAACGATATCCCCATATTCAGGTGCAGGTCGCTTCCGGTATTTACGATTACCTGGTGGGCAAGCTGAGAACGCGTGAACTCGACTTGATCGTGGGTCGCTTGATCGGACGGGACATGGTAGGTGTGGTGTTTGAAGCACTCTACGAAGAGGATCTGGTGCTTGTGGTACGCAGTGGCCACCCATTGACCCGGCAGCGTCATCTTGGTTTGGAAGATCTGCGCCCCTACACGCTCGTCGTTTCGCCGCACGGGACCTTGGTGCGGATCAGCGTCGACAATTTTCTATTATCCAAGGGCGGGGTTGAGGGATTTCAAATACAGGAATCTCTGAGCGAGACATTCTCGCGAGTGTATGTGCAAGATTTCGATGGGGTGTGGTTTGTTCAGCGGGGGGTGGTCGATCTGGATATACGCATGGGGTTAGTTCAGCAATTGCCGTTCAGCAGCACACTGCTTCGTGCGCCGATAGGATTGACGTCCCCGACAGACCGGCCATTATCAGAGGCGGCGACTGTTTTTGCCGAGCTGTTGAGGCAATGGTGTGCTCAAGTGCAGCCCAAAAACTGAGTGACTGGATGGGCCTCAATATCGACTGACCTACAGCAGGTGGTGATGGGGGACGATCCCGCTCGCCCCCGTAGCCTGATAACCGCACGATATAAATGCACTGGGCATTCAGCGGGTGGCGTGACAAAGCCTTTCTATGATCCGGCGGGCCCTGTTGGCACCGACGTCAACATGAATATCAATCATCTGCCGTTCACCGAATCGACACAGGTTCTTGTATTGAGATTCGATAACAACTTTGTCCTCATCAAATGTCATCATGGTTTGCTCAACTACTTTCGCTTTAACTTCTTCGTGATTGCTTTCCGGGTTGGTGGCGATGGTCCAGAAGTAATGGCTAGTGGTTTCGGTTTCCGGGGTCACGCCGTGGAAGCCGCGCATGTGGAAGCCGCCCCGCTGCGGATTGTCCAGGGGCTCGGTTCCGGCATCTACAGCGCCGGTCCAAATACGCAAGTGGCTGATATGAAACTCAATTTCCTGCCAGCGATCGACAGTGCCCTTGAATGGGTAGGCGGCGATATAGGTCGGAGGTGGGACGGAGTCAGGCATGTGTCGAACAACGCGAACCGAATGATCGTCACTTTCTACCGTCATCTGGGCATTCATGTGAACGCTGGCGTTGCCGCCAATGGTGCGTAGGTGGACATAGCCCAAATGGCTTAGATCCATCAAGTTGTCGTGTATGAGCTGATAGGGCGCGTCGTAGTGATACACGTCACCCTCAAAAAGATAATGCCCATTCGTGTGAACATCGTAGGCAGGAGGTTCATCGATAGGCTCTGGGTGTTCGGGGCTGCCAAACCAGATCCAAACGATCTGGTCTTTTTCAACCACGTGAAAGGCTGCCACTTTTGCTTTGCTAGGTATTTTTTCCTGGCCGGGGACCTCAATGCATTTACCGGCTTCATTGAACAAGAGACCGTGATAGCCGCAGCGAAGGCCGCTGGCTTCAAGTGTTCCATCAGACAGCGGTAGTGCCCTGTGACAGCATCGGTCTTCGAGTGCCGCCACCTTGCCATCCGCGGTGCGGAACATCACGACTGATGTGTTCAGCAAGGTCCGGCCCACGGGACGATCCTTGAGTTCCCAGCCCAACGCAGCCACATACCATTGATTGAGCGGGAATGTGGAAGGCTTGGCGGGTGCAATATCCTGGGCGAGTGACTGAAGGGGAGAGGCAGTCATAGGAGTCTCCGTTGCAGTGAATGTGTTGGTTAGAGATCAGAGGTCAAGTACGAGTCGAGGTGACTTTGCCCGGGAGCAGCACGGCGTGAAGCAATCATTCCTGGCGTGTTCATCGGCGGTCATGAATTGATCCCTGTGATCCGGGATACCCTCCAGCACGCGTGTCACGCATGTCCCACACACGCCTTGTTCGCAGGATGTTTGAACTTCAATTCCCGCGTCGTCCAACACCTCGAATACGCTGCGGTCGATTGGAATTTCAAAGGCTCTACCGCTCCTGGCGAGCACTACCTCGAAGGGCGTGTTCGAACCCTGGTCACTGATCTGGCCCGCAAAGAACTCCCGATGCATGCGCGCTTGCGGCCAGCCGGCAGCCTCGCCGGTTTCCAGAATGTGGTTCATGAAGCCGGTGGGGCCGCACACATACAGATGGCAACCTTGATCGACCCTATCGAGAATGGCGGCGGCATTCAGTTTTTGCTGCTGCACGCCGCTGTCATCATGGAAAGTGACGCGGTCCGCGAACGGCGCATGAGCAAGTGCGTTAACGAATGCTGCACGGTCGCTGGAGCGGAAGCAGTAATGAAGCTCGAACTCCAGGCTGCGATGCGAAAGCTCATAAGCCATGGCCAGGATTGGGGTAATACCAATGCCCCCGGCAAACAGCAGGTGGCGCTTTGCGCGGTGGTCGAGCTGGAACAGATTGCGTGGCGCACTGATCGTCAGCGTTTGACCTTGCTCTACAGCTGAGTGCATTGCCTGCGAGCCACCGCGGGAGCTAGGCTCCCTCAGAACACTGATGAGATAGCGATTACGCTCTCGTGGGTCATTGCACAGCGAGTACTGGCGAATGAACCCGCCTGGTACATGAACGTCGATGTGGGCACCGGCTTCATAGGGCGGAAGTGATCCGCCATCCAAGGGGCTCAATTCAAAGCTGCAAACACCTTCTGCTTCGATTGCCTTGCGGCTGACGTTGACTTCAAACATGACTCATCCCTCCACATTCAAGTGGCTACTGAAAATTCACAGGTAAACGATCGACCGGGAGGAGGTCAGCCTGGCGCGAATGGCGGCAGCTCTGGCTTGCAGCCAGGGACGCGGGAAGTGACTCGGTGACGGGTGTTCATGGCACTACCTGATAATTATTTTTGTGAGGTGCTGTGACGGCATATCATGCTGGGCTGGCCCCAGCTATCGGTTGAGTAAATCCTCGGACCAATTGGTTGCGGTGTCAACTAATTTTCTTCAAGGCCAATTTAAGGTGTGCTCTCGATGTCCTCAGCCCCCCAGCTAGACCTCGCCCGCTATGTGCCCGCGCTGCTGAATTTTCTGTCGAACAAACTCTCCTCAGGGGCTTCGCAGTGCTATCGAAAACACTTCGGGATTGGCGTTGTGGAGTGGAGGATGCTGTCCATGCTGGCAGTGGAAAGCGGGATAACGGCGAATCGTATCTGCCAGGTGATCGGCCTCGACAAAAGTGCTGTTAGCCGCTCTCTACAGGCGCTGGAGGTGGCAGGGCGAGTTCGTACGGAAGTAGATCCTGCTGACGGAAGGCGCTACACCGTTTCGCTTACCGAGAGCGGTGTGCAGTTGTACAACCGGGTCTTGATGGTTGCGCTTGAACGAGAGCGTCGCTTGCTGAGTGGCCTCTCGTCAGCCGAAGTCGATACCTTGATTAACTTGCTTGGACGCTTGAACAGCCAGGTCTCTCACGTCAACGACTACGATCCAGAGAACCCCTGAGCGTGATGACCATGATCTTCATCCGTTCGACGACCAAGCTGCACCTGAGATAACACTACCGGCTACCGGCGCCCCCTTCCGGTATCAACCTTCCAGGCTGCCTTCGCACCTTTGCGCGGGCATACCCCCCCTCGGAGCATCGCAACCGCACTATTCAATGCTTGGCCACAAGTATCGCGATTGCCGATAGGTCACATCCCAACAAGCGATTAGTCAGAGCCCTGCACTGAGGTCAACCTGTCCCCGTCGTCTGGTCTATCCCGCCAGCTGACTTCACCTCGGCAGGTCGATCGCATCGATCCCGTTCGCCTCGTCCGGCCGTGGTGGCAAAGAAAATTGCCAACAAAAACAATAAAAGAGGGTTCGTTCGATGGCTATTCGCTCCATCGCCGCAGCGCGGCGTGCGCCTTTCACTCTGACGCTCGCCACTGCCTTGGTCTGCGGTCTTCCATGTGCCCAGGCGTTTGAAGTGCAGACCGACAACCCTGACCTCAGTCTGCGGTGGGACAACACGCTCAAGTACAGCTCTGCCTGGCGCCTGAAGGACCAAAGCAGCAAGCTCAGCAGCGGCTCGGTGGCGTTGAACCAGGACGATGGCGACCGCAACTTTGACAAGGGCCTGATCTCCAACCGCCTGGATGTACTCTCTGAACTGGACATTGGCTACCGCGAATACGGCGCGCGAATCAGTGGCGCGGGCTGGTTCGATACCGAATACCAGAAAGACAACGACAACAATGACCCGACGCGGGCCAACCAGCGTTCGGTTGCCTACGACGAATTCACCGACGATACCCGCCACTTGCACGGCGGCGACGGCGAGCTACTGGATGCCTTTGTCTACTGGAACGGTGATCTGGCCGACCGTGCGCTCTCGGTACGTCTGGGCCGCCACGGGCTGATCTGGGGTGAAAGCCTGTTCTTCGGCGCCAACGGTATCGCTGGCGGTATGGCACCGGTAGACGTGGTCAAGGCAGTGTCGGTACCCAACACCCAGTTCAAGGAAATCACCCGGCCGGTCAGCCAGCTGTCGACCACCTATCAACTGACCGATGCATTGTCAGTCGGCGCTTACTACCAGTTCGAATGGGAAGAAACCCGTTTGCCGGGGGCTGGCAGCTATTTTTCGGTGAGCGACACCATTGGCGAAGGTAACGAGCGACTGATTGTCGGCGCACCGTTCCCGCCATTTCTGGGCGGCAACCCCGGCAGCCCGGCAGCCTTTTTCCACGGCAACGACAAAGAAGCCAAGAGCTCGGGGCAGGGCGGCCTGCAGTTGCGCTACACCGCCGACACCGTTGAGTACGGCCTTTACGCCATCCAGTACCACGACAAATCCCCCAAGCTGTACTTGAAGCCAAGCGCTACCGGACCGAACTTCGCCACTGGCCAGATCGGCGAATACTACTGGGTCTATCCCGAAGAGATCCGTGCACTGGGCGCAAGCTTTGCCACCACGCTGAATGAGTACAGCTTCGCCGGTGAAGCCTCCATGCGCTGGAATATGCCGCTGGTTTCCAACGGCCAGACCGTTACGCCGGGCATGGTTGCCGACAATGACGACCATCCGCTTTATGCCGTGGGCCGCACGGCGCACCTGAACCTCAACATGCTGGCGTCGCTGGGCCCCTCGTTCATCGCCAATGAGGCAAGCCTGGTCGGCGAAATCGCTTGGAACCGCTTGCTCAGTGTCACCAAGAACCGTGCTGCGCTTGACCCGAGCGCTACCGACGACGGCGTTGGCATCAAGCTGGTGTACAGCCCGACATATCGGCAGATTTTCCCTGGCATCGACCTCAGTGTGCCAGTGGGCGTCAGCTACTTCCCCATGGGCAAATCGGCGGTGATCAGCAGCTTTGGCCCGGACCGCGGTGGCGATTTCAACATCGGCCTGAGTGCCACCTACCTGGACCGAGTCACCTTCGGCCTGACCTACACCCACTACTACGGCCCAGAGGACACCAACCTCAACGCCGCCAGCCAGTTTACGTTCAAACAATCACTGAAAGACCGGGACTACCTGGCCTTCTCGGTCAAAACAACATTCTGAGGGGACGCGTGCATGAACATTCCTTTCTCACTCAAGCACTTTTGTGTGGCCCTGCTCGGCGCTGCCGCGCTCAGTTTGCAACTCGCGCAAGCCGCTGGCCCGGATGATCTGGGCAAGCAACTGACGCCGCTGGGCGCTGAGCGCGCCGGTAACGCCGACGGCAGCATTCCGGCCTGGGACGGCGGCTACACCAAGGTGGACCCCGCGTTCAAAGAGGGTGGCAAGCGCGGCGATCCGTTTGCCGCTGACAAACCGCTGTTCAGCATCACTAGCAAGAACATGGACCAGTACGCGGCCAAACTCAGCGATGGCACCAAAGCCATGTTCAAGCGTTACCCGGATACCTATCGCATCGACGTTTATTCAACCCGGCGCAGCGCTGCAGCTCCGCAATGGGTGTACGACAACACCCTGAACAATGCCAAGCACGCCAAGCTGGTGCAAAGCAGTGCAGGCCTTGTGCCCGAAGGTGCCTACGGCGGTATTCCGTTCCCGATCCCGAAAGACGGCACAGAGGCGATGTGGAACCACATCCTCAACTGGCGCGGCACGTCACTGGCGATGGATTTCCGGCATTACCTGATCACCGCCGATGGTGCTCAAGTGCTCACCACTGACGGCAAAGCGGTGCAGGAGATGCCGTATTACTACAAGGATGGTAACGCCGCCAGCTTCGACGGTGACTATTGGCTGTTCCGCCTGCTCAACGTTGGCCCGCCATTGCGGGCAGGCGAACAAATCATGGGACGTACCAACCTCAATGGCGACAAGTCAGAGGCGCACGTCTACCTGACCGGCCAGCGACGAGTGCGCAAGCTGCCCAACGCCTGCTGCGACACTCCTACGCCGGCGACTGCAGGCGTGATGTCGTTCGATGAGCTGAGTGTGTTCCAAGGTCGGCTGGACCGCTTCAACTGGAAGTTGGTGGGCAAGCAAGAGATGTACATCCCCTACAACACCAACAAGGTCCAGGCTGCCGGCAAGCCTGAAGACCTGTTCGACAAACATCACCTGAACCCCGATCAAGTGCGCTGGGAGCTCCATCGTGTGTGGGTGGTAGACGCCGAACTTGCACCCGGCAAGCGTCACCAGTTGCCCAAAGGGCGGTACTACCTCGACGAGGACACATGGCAAGCCATGCTCGGTGACCGCTGGGACGCCAATGGCCAGTTGGCCAAGACCCTGTGGTCGCTGCCTGCGGTGATGCCAGACCTGCCGGCGGTGGCCCAGTTGTCTTCGGGCTTCTACGACCTGGTGTCCGGTGCCTGGTTCATCCAGAACGTATACACCGGCAAAGCTCAGCAGTACGCCTCGGTTGAACGTTACAAACCTGCTGAATTCTCACCTGCCGCAATGGCCGGGCGCGGCGTGCGCTGACGATGTTCAGGGGAGGGTGCATAGCGCCTTCCCCTCCTGCGACAGAATCGAGGTAGATATGAACACACTGCGTCAGTTGAGTGGCCTGTTGTTGGCCCTCCTTATGCCTTTTGCGCCTTATTGCCTGGCTCAAGGGCTGGTGGTCGGCGACGTACTACAGAGCCCGGCGGCCAAGGTTGCCAACCCTCAGCGCGGGGTTTTCACTGCCCTGGCCTTGGCGGGCCAGCGCCTGGTGGCGGTAGGTGAACGCGGTCTGATCCTGCTATCCGATGACAACGGCGAGCATTGGCGTCAAGCCAGCGTGCCGGTATCGGTGGGGCTCACCGCAGTGCAGTTTGCCGATGCCAATGTCGGCTGGGCCGTGGGCCATGGCGGTGTGGTACTGGGGACGGGCGACGGTGGCGAAAGCTGGCGACTTCAGCTCGATGGCCTGCGTGCAGCGCAGCTTGAATTGCAGGCAGCGCAAAGCGCGCTGTCGAACCAGGCGGATGACGAAGTGGCGCAAGTACGCGTACAAACCGCCGAACGCCTGCTTGCTGAAGGGCCCGACAAACCACTCCTGGCGCTGTCAGCCCGTGACACCAAGCATGTGCTGGTGGTCGGTGCCTACGGCCTGGCTTTGCGCAGCGATGACGGCGGCGCTAGCTGGCATTCAGCGATGGGCCAGATCGATAACCCAATGGGCCTGCACCTGTATGCCGTGGCGTACCAAGGTAATGACTTGGTGCTGGCCGGCGAGCAGGGCTACTTAGCGCGGGCGCTGGACGGAGAACACTTCGAACAGATAAGCAGCCCCTATGCCGGCACGCTGTTCACCTTGGCAGCGCGCGGCGACGGTGCACTGCTCATTGGCGGGCTCAAAGGCCACGCGTTTGTCCTGGCGCCCGGGGCCGAGCGCGCCGAAGCGTTGCCGACCCTGGCGCCGGTGTCCTTCAGTGATGCCAGTGTTTTAAACGATGGTCGCGTGCTGCTGGCCAATCAAGCGGGCGGATTGTTTGCAAGCGCTCCCTCGGGATTCACCCCGGTCTCCGAATCATTGCGCAAACCGGTCTCAGGCATCGTCCAGGCCGCCGATGGCAGCCTCGTTGCCGCGGGGTTCTCCGGGCTTTCGCGCCTGCCACAGCCCACCGTTTCCGCTTCGGAGTGAGTCAATGAATTCCGCTCGCCAAACCCTGTCATCCGCGTCCGATAGCTTCGATCCTCGCTCTGGATCGCTGATCGAACGCGCACTGTTCAATCACCGCCATTGGGTGCTGTTGCTGTGCCTGCTGACCACCGTGCTGCTCGGCTGGCAGTCGGGCCGCCTGGAGCTCAATGCCAGCTTCGAGAAGATGATCCCCACCGGGCACCCCTACATCGCCAACTACCTGGACAACCAGAAGGAGTTGTCCGGCATCGGCAATGCGGTGCGTATCGCTGTCACCAACCGCCACGGTGATATCTACGACGCCGATTACCTGCGTACCCTGCAGGCGCTGAGCGACCAGATCTACCTGTTGCCGGGTGTTGACCGCGCCTACATGAAGTCGCTGTGGACGCCTGCCACCCGTTGGGTTTCGGTGACCGAAGAGGGCCTGGACGGCGGCCCGGTGATTCCTGATGAATACGATGGCAGCCCGTCATCGCTGGGCGAACTGCGGCGCAACGTGCAATTGTCCAACGAGATCGGTCAATTGGTAGCCTTCGACCAGCGCTCCAGCATCATCTACGTGCCGCTGATGGCGCGCACACCCGATGGCAAGCCGTTGGACTACCGGGTGTTGTCCGATCAGTTGGAGACCCTGCGGGCGAAGTACCAGAGCGACAGCGTCGATATCCACATCACCGGTTTCGCCAAGAAAGTCGGTGACCTGATCGAAGGCCTGGAGCAGATCCTGCTGTTCTTCGCTGTTGCCATTCTGATCACCACGGTGGTGCTCTACGGCTACACGCGTTGTGTGCGCAGTACCTTGCTGGTGGTGTTCTGCTCGCTGGTGGCGGTGGTCTGGCAGCTTGGCCTGCTGCCCCTACTGGGCTACGAACTGGACCCCTATTCGGTGCTGGTGCCGTTCCTGGTGTTCGCCATTGGCATGAGCCACGGCGCGCAGAAAATGAACGGCATCATGCAGGACATCGGTCGCGGTATGCACCGCGTGGTGGCTGCGCGTTTCACCTTCCGCCGACTGTTCCTCGCAGGCCTCACTGCGCTGCTGTGCGATGCCGTGGGCTTTGCCGTTTTGATGCTTATCCAGATCCAGGTGATCCAGGACCTGGCGATCATCGCCAGCATCGGTGTGGCCGTGCTGATCTTCACCAACCTGATCCTGCTACCGGTGCTGCTCTCCTATGTCGGCGTCAGTCCTCGCGCTGCTGCGTTGAGCCTTAGAAGCGAGCGGGCCGAGGAGGGGGGCCAGGTGCGTCATGCATTCTGGCGCTTCCTTGACCTGTTCACCCGCAAGCCCTGGGCCGCCGTCTGCGTGGTTGTCAGCCTGGTGATGGCAGTGCTCGGCTTCCTGGTCAGCCTGAACTTGGCCATCGGCGATCTTGACGCCGGGGCCCCAGAGTTGCGCGCCGACTCGCGCTACAACCTGGACGATGCCTTCATGACCCGCAGTTACGGGGCCAGCAGCGATCTTTTCGCGATCATGGTGCGTACACCAAACAGCGCCTGTGCACGCTACGACATCCTGCGCAAGGTCGATGAGTTGGACTGGCAACTGCGCAGCCTGCCGGGCGTGGACTCGACCAACTCGCTGGCGCTGCTCAACCGTCGGATGCTGGTAGGTCTCTCCGAAGGCAGCCCAAAGTGGTACGAACTGCAGAACAACCAGGCGATGCTCAACATGATCACTGCCAGCGCGCCGCGCGGCCTGTACAACGAGTCGTGCAACTTGCTCACGCTCTATGTCTACCTCTCCGACCACAAGGCGCAAACGCTGACCCGGCTGGTGGAGCACGTCGAAGCCTTCGCCGCTGCCAACGACACCGACGAAGTCAAATTCCAGTTGGCTGCCGGTAACGCCGGGATCGAGGCCGCTACCAACATCGTGGTCAAGGAAGCCAATCGCGAGATGCTGTTCTGGGTCTACGGCGCGGTGATCTTGCTGTGTCTGATCACCTTCCGCTCCTGGCGCGCCACCCTCTGTGCGGTGATCCCGCTGATGCTTACCTCCATTCTCTGCGAGGCGTTGATGGTCTGGCTGGGCATCGGCGTCAAGGTCGCCACCTTGCCGGTGATCGCCTTGGGCGTGGGCATTGGCGTCGACTACGCGCTGTATGTGATGAGCATCATGCTTGGCCACCTGCGCCAGGGCGCCAGCCTTTCCGAAGCCTATTACCGCGCGCTGGTCTCCACCGGCAAGGTGGTGATGCTCACTGGCGTGACCCTAGCCATCGGCGTCGGCACCTGGATCTTCTCGCCCATCAAGTTCCAGGCCGACATGGGCGTGCTATTGGCCTTCATGTTCGTCTGGAACATGGTCGGCGCACTGCTGCTGTTGCCAGCGCTCGCCTATTTCCTGCTGCCAGCGACCCGCCGCAGCGATGCAGTCGTCGCCGCCGAGCCAGTCGCCGATATGCAGCCCGCCAAGGCCGCCGCCACGGGTCGCCCGTTGTTGCTGGATACCGCCACCCGCTGACCTTCGCCCCAACAACAAGAGCACATGGGTATGACACCACTGATCGAGACTTTGCAAACCCTCTGGCTCGCACTGCCGCGCGTCCTACAGACGGCCATGGAGGCGCACTGCAATGAGCACTGAGCGCCAGGCGGGTTTGCCGCAATCCTTGTTGCTACTGTTTGGCAGCTGTTTGCCGGTGCTGGGCGCGGTGCTGCTGGCACCTGTACTGCCGCGCATGCAGGCGCATTTTGCCGATACACCCGGCGCCGAAGTGCTGGTGCCTATCAGCCTGACCATTCCGGCGTTAGTGATCGCGCTGCTGGCGCCGTTTGCCGGTGTCATCGCCGACCGTCTGGGGCGCAAGCCGCTGTTGCTGGCCTCGATGATGCTTTACAGCCTCTGCGGGCTGCTGCCGCTGTGGCTTGAGTCGCTGCTGGGTATCGTCATCAGCCGTGCAGGCCTGGGCCTGGCGGAGGCTGGCATCATGACCTGCTGCACGACGCTGATGGGTGACTACTACCAGGGCGGGCGGCGCGAGCGCCTGTTCGCCCTGCAGATGGTCGCCACTTCGCTTTCGGCGGCAGTGTTCATCGCCTTGGGCGGCGCACTTGGGCAAAACGACTGGCGTCTGCCTTTCGTGCTGTACGGCGCCGGCCTGTTGCTCCTGCCGCTGATGGCAATGCTGCTCTGGGAGCCGAAGGTCGCTGAAGCCGCGGCGTTGTCTGGCAAGGCTGAAGACTTCCCGTGGCGCAGGCTCTTGCCGTTGTACCTGCTCACCGTACTGGCGGGCATCAGCCTATTCATCGTGCCGGTGCAAGCTGGCTTCCTGCTCACCCTGCTGCACGTCGATTCGCCCCAGCAGATCGGCATGACCATGGGCGCCAACCAGCTCGGCGTGCTGGCCGGTGCACTGAGCTTCCGCCTGCTCAACGGCCAGCGCCGGCAACATCTGCTGCTGCTGGCTTTCGCCACAGCCGGGGGCGGTGGGCTGCTGATGGCCACCACCGCCAACCCAACGCTGGTGGCGGTTGCGGTGCTGATCAATGGCCTGGGCATCGGATTGATGCTGCCGACCCTGATCACCGGAGTGATGAGGCAGGTCGATTTCACCCAGCGCGGCCGCGCCACCGGAGGCTTCACCGCAGCCCTATTTGCCGGCGAGTTCATCAGCCCCCTGGTGGTGCTGGGCCTCAATGGCGGCGTGGTCGCCCAATTGCCTGGCGCCCTGACCGTGGTGGCTGTCGCCCAGTTGCTGCTGGCGCTCGCCTGCGTGGTGCTGGCGAAGTGTTTCCGTTCGCGCGGCGCTGGCGCTACCACCACGCTTGATCACATCTAGAGGTAGCCATGCCCCAATCCCTGGAAAACGCCGCGTGACGGCAATTGATTGAAAGGAGTTTTCATGCAAGCACTTCCCCCATTCCAGCGCGTGGTCACCGGCCACGACAACGAGGGCCGCGCCGTGGTCACCCTGGCAGGCCCCACGCTCAACAACTTCCCGCTCAAGGCGGTGCCCGGCACCCTGTTCTATGAGGTCTGGAACAGCAGCGTCAGCCCGGCGCTGCTGGACAATGGCGCCGACCCAACCGACAAGCCCCTGCAACTTTCCCCGGGTGCCCAGGGCAGCGTTATCCGTGTGGTGGATATCCCGCCGGACAGCGTGCAGAACCAAGTTAGCGCCGAGGATGCCGCTGCGGCCTTCGCCGAGATCGGCCAAGCCCATGCAGGCACTGGCAAGGCGGACTCCAGGCACAAGCTCATGCACCGCACCGAAACCCTCGACTACGGCCTCGTCACCGAGGGTGAGGTGTGGTTGGTGCTCGACGGCGAGGAAGTCCACCTCAAACGCGGCGACATCGTGGTCCAGCGCGGCACCAACCATGCCTGGAGCAACCGCACCGAGAACATGGCGCGGATGGTCTTCATCCTGCTTGACGGCCGCTACGCCCCCGAACTCAAGGAGATGCTGCAATGAAGCTTGCCACACTCGACGACGGCAGCCGCGACGGCCGCCTGCTACTGGTTTCCTGTGACTTGAGCCGTGCGGTGGACGCCGCCGATATCGCCCCCACGTTGCAAGCGGCCGTGGATGACTGGCCGAACGTGGAGGCCGACTTGCGCGGCCGCTACGATGCCCTTAACAAAGGTGAACTCGCCGGCGCCTTCGACTTCGACCCCGCCCGCGTGATGGCGCCGCTGCCGCGTGCCTGGCAATGGCTGGACGGCTCTTGCTTCCTCAGCCACGGCGAGCTGATGCAGCGAGCGTTCAACCTTGCGCCCATCGAAGGCGTAGAGTCCACGCCGCTGATGTACCAGGGCGCTGGCGACGACTTCCTTGGCCCGCAGCAAGACATTGCACTGCCCAGCGAGGCCCACGGCATCGACTTCGAAGGCGAGTTCGCTGTGCTGGTGGACGAGGTGCCCATGGGCTGCACGGCCGAACAGGCACTGAAGCATATTCGCCTGGTACTGCAGGTCAACGACGTCAGCCTGCGGGCGTTGGCGCCACGGGAAATGAAGACCGGCTTCGGCTTCGTCCAGGCCAAATCCTCCTCCAGCTTCGCCCCTGTCGCAGTTACCCCAGACGAGCTGGGAGATGCCTGGCGCGACGGTCGCGTACACCTGCCCCTGAAAGTGGAGTGGAACGGCCAGTGGTTTGGCCACCCGCATGGCGGCGCCATGCACTTCGGCTTCCACCAGTTGATCGCCCATGCCGCGCTGACCCGTCGCCTCGGCGCCGGTAGCGTGATTGGCTCCGGCACCGTTTCCAATGCCGATCGCAGCGTGGGGTCGGCGTGTATTTCCGAGCGCCGCGCCATTGAAATGATCGAGCATGGCGCGCCGCGCACCGGCTTCCTGCAATTCGGTCACCGCATTCGCATGGAGGCCCACAACACGGATGGTTCGCCGTTGTTCGGTGCCATCGACCAGCAGGTAGTCCAGGCAGCCCCGCCATGCGCGTGATGATTACCGGAGCTGCCGGTTTCCTTGGCCGCTTGCTGGTGCAACGACTGCTCGACAAGGGCCAACTGCGAGGCCAGCCGTTGGAAGCGCTGGTGTTACTGGATCAGCAACTGGAGGGTTTTCCTTCCGACCCGCGCCTGCGCTTGCTCGCCGGCAGTATCGCAGAACCGACCCTGTTACGCCGCGCCCTGGCCGATGGCGTGGATGTCGTGTTCCATCTGGTGAGCGTCCCCGGCGGCGCAGCCGAGGAGCACTATGCATTGGGCCGGCAGGTGAATCTGCTGGCGACCCTGGAGCTGCTCGACCAGTTGCGCAACGCTGCGCGGCCACCGGTGCTGGTCTACGCCAGCAGCGTGGCCGTGTACGGCGCGCAACTACCGGCACGCATGGACGAGCAGTGGATGCCGCGTCCGGCGCTGTCTTATGGCGCGCACAAGGTCATGGTGGAAACCCAGCTCAATGACCTCGCCCGCCGTGGCGAGGTAGATGGCCGCGCATTGCGGCTACCGGGCATCGTCGCAAGGCCCCACGAGCCGAACGGCTTGCGTTCGGCCTTCATGAGCGACCTGATGCACGCCCTTGCCGCTGGAGAAAACTATTGCTGCCCGGTGTCGCCGCAGGCCACCGCCTGGTGGATGTCGGCGCGTTGCTGCGTCGACAACCTGCTGCATGCCGCCGAACTGCAAAACCCCGGCCCTCAGCGGGTGTGGCAGTTGCCAGTGCTGCATCTGGCCATGGACCAAGTGGTCGAGGCTCTGGCCGAGGCCTTCGGCGACGACCGTCGGGCCTTGGTGAGCTACCAGCCGAACGTGGACCTGGAGGCCCTGTTCGGCCGCTATCCGCCTTTGCGTACCCCGCAATCGCGAGCCCTGGGATTTCATCACGATGGCTCTGCCCAAACGCTGGTGCGTAACGCCCTTAGCCTGAGCCAACGCCCGCGCCATGCGCGCGCGTCATTACAAACCCTTTGAGACCTGCTGCCATGACCCTTGCCCGTAAACGCCGCCTCGTCGATCTCTCGGTAACACTGGACAACAACCCCTACACCGACCCGCCGCCGCTGCTGCCCAAGATCGACTACATGGACCACCAGCAGGGTTGGCCTGAAATGGCCGCGATGTTCCCTGGCCTGTCCCTGGACCAGATGCCGGGGCACGAGTCGTGGGCAGCAGAGCGCCTGTCGATCACCACCCACAGCGGCACTCACATGGATGCGCCTTGGCACTACGCCTCTACCACCGACGGCGGCAAGCCGGCGTTCGGTATCGATGAGCTGCCGCTGGAGTGGTGCCTGCAAGCGGGAGTGAAGCTGGACTTTCGCCACCTGCCCGATGGCCATGTGGTGACTGGCGCCGAGGTGCACGCTGAGCTTTCGCGTATCGGCCATGAGCTGCAACCGCTGGACATCGTGCTGGTGAACACCCGTGCCGGCAGCCTGTTCGGCGAGCCGGGGTATCTGGAAGCAGGCGTCGGCATGGGCCGTGAAGCCACCCTCTACCTGCTGGAGCGCGGCGTGCGAGTCGTGGGTACCGACGCTTGGAGCTGGGACGCACCCTTCAAGTACACCCGCGAACGCTTCGCCGCGAGTGGCGATGCGTCGATCATCTGGGAAGGCCACAAGGCTGGGCGCGACATCGGCTACGGCCAGATGGAGAAACTGGCCAACCTTGATAGCCTGCCGGCCAGCGGCTTTTTGGTGTCTTGCTTCCCTTACAAGATCAAGCATGCCTCGGCCGGCTTCGTCCGCGCCGTGGCCATCTTCGAAGAATAAGAACAGGAGCAACTCCCTATGCGATTACGCATACTGTTGGCGGCCTTGGCGTGCTTTGCGCCAGTCTTCGCCGGCGCGGCCGAGCGCCCCAATATATTGCTGATCGTAGCCGATGACCTGGGCTACTCCGACCTCGGCGCCTTCGGTGGTGAAATTGCCACACCGAGCCTCGATCACCTGGCGGCCAGTGGCCTGCAACTGACCAGCATGTACGCTGCGCCGACCTGTTCGCCGACCCGATCCATGCTGATGTCCGGCACCGACAACCACCTGGCCGGGCTGGGTACCATGGCCGAAGGGATGCAGCCATTCCAACGAGGCAAGCCAGGCTATGAGGGCTACCTCAACCAACAGGCGCACTCTATCGCCGGCCTCTTGCGCGATGGTGGTTACCGTACCGCCATGGTCGGCAAGTGGCACTTGGGCCTGGCCCCGGAGCAGGGCCCGGACCGTCGTGGCTTCGAGCAGTCTTTCACCCTGCTCGAAGGGGGTGGGGTGCACTTCAAGCCCGCCCCTGGCTCGACCGCGAAGATCGAACAACTCTCTTACCGCGAGAATGGCAAGCCAGTGGAGCTTCCGGATGACTTCTATTCCACGGACTTCTATACCGACAAGTTGCTGGCGTACCTGAAGGCGGGGCAGGGCAGTGGCAAACCCTTCTTCGCGTATGCGGCTTACACCTCGCCACACTGGCCGTTGCAAGCACCGCAGGCTTACCTGGATAAATACCGCGGTCGCTACGACGGCGGCTACGACGCGGTTCGCCAGGCGCGAATCGAGCGCATGAAAGAAAAAGGCCTGCTGCCTGCCGACTTCCAGAGCTCCGCGCCGCTCCCGGTCACCCCGCAGTTGCCTGGCTGGGACCAACTGGACCCCCAGCGCAAGCGCATCGAGGCGCGCAAGATGGAGATCTACGCCGCGATGGTGGACAACCTCGACCACAACGTCGGTCGCCTGCTGGAATACCTGCAGACCAGCGGCCAGATGGACAACACCTTGATCGTTTTCATGTCCGACAACGGCCCCGCTGGCGAACGCCACGAGCAGTACTACCCCGCCGGCCCGAATACCGACAACCGCCTGGAGAATCTCGGCCGACGCGGGTCGCAGATCGACTACGGGCTGCGCTGGGCAGAGGTGAGCGCGGCGCCACTGCGGCTGTTCAAGGGCAGCACCGCCGAAGGCGGTATCAGCGTGCCGGCCATCGTACAATTGCCGGCCAGCCTCCGTCGTCAGGGGCTGGAGCGTGGTGTGGCACGGGTGGATGACCTAGCGCCGACCTTCCTTGCCCTGGCGGGTCTGCCGGACCCGGGTGACCAGTACCAAGGCCAGCCCAAGCATCCCATCACCGGCCGCTCCATGCTGCCGATGCTCGAAGGCAAAGGCCGGGCTGAGCCGGTAATGGCCGGTGAGCTGTTTGGCAGCCGCTATTACCGCGAAGGTAACCTGAAACTCCTTGGCCTGGTGCCCTGGAGCATGCCGGGCCAGCCCCAGCCACCGTTGCGTTGGCAGTTGTTCGACTTGTCGCACGATCGCGGCGAGCAGCACGACCTCTCCGCCAGCCAGCCGGAAACCACGCAACGCTTGCAGCAGGCCTGGCAGGACTACGCCCGCCGTGTCGGAGTGGTCGCACCGCCTCTGGCCAAGGCCCCATGAGGCGCCAGCTCTTCGTCGTGGGTGGCTTGAGTGTGCTGGCCCTGGCGACGGTAGCTGCGCGCTCGCCCACCAGCCTGCCCTTGGGCAATGTCGCCGGCTGCGAGGCCTACGGTGGCTTGCCGGCGGGTTGGGGCAACGACCCGCTGGCCGGGATGGTCCGCGTCAGCGGCGGGCGCTTCACCCCCGGCACTGATGGGGGTTACCCGGATGAGCGACCGTTAGCCCCAGTGCACGTCGGCGACTTCTGGATCGATCGCACCGAGGTTACCCGCGCGCAGTTCGGCGCCTTTGTCGAGGCCACCCATTACATCACCGAGGCTGAGCGCTCCGGTGGCGCCGCGTTGTTCCACGTACCGCTGGACACGGCCAGCGGCGGGTCGGCGTTGCCTTGGTGGCGTTACGTAAGGGGTGCTGACTGGCGCCACCCATCGGGCCCGGACGGGCCGTTGGCCAACCTGGACCAATACCCAGTGACCTTGGTCACCCTGGCGGACGCCCAGGCCTACGCACAGTGGCGCGGCAACGACCTTCCCAGCGAGGCCGAGTGGGAATATGCAGCGCGCGGCGTTGACCCCTCGCAACGTCTCGGCGAGGAACCACGCGACAGCAACGGCCAGCCCGCCGCAAATTACTGGCAGGGCGTGTTCCCCGTGCATGACGCAGCCGAGGACGGTTTCGCTGGCGTTGCCCCAGTGGGCTGTTTTGCCGCCAACGCCGCTGGGCTGTTCGACATGATCGGCAACGTTTGGGAATGGACGGCAGATGCCCAATGGGGGCCGCTGATCAGTCACGCCAATGGCGATCCGAGCCAATTGCGTAGCGCGCTTGCACCGTCGCGTCCTCAGGTCATCAAGGGTGGCTCCTACCTTTGCGCCGCGTCCTATTGCGCCCGCTATCGCACGGCGGCACGTGAGCGCCAGGATGCGGACCTGGCGACCTCTCATGTGGGCTTTCGCACCATTCGCCGTATCCCGCCAACAACCTTGACCCACTCGGAGTGGTAGGGTAGTACAAGCAGTCTGAATGACCCCTCGCCAACCGGTTTGCCGGGAAACGAAGAGCGGGTCGCCCCAGGGTATAGGGGGCGACCCGCTCACGGCGTGTCAGCGTTCGTGGAGCCACCCACCCTCAATGTTTGGGTGGCGGGCCGCCAGGGGCCCATTTTTCCTGGTAGTGGAAGAGAAAGTACTGCGAGTTGTCGGCACCGGGCGCTGCAACCCGCGCGGTCCAGCGCTCGTCATGCAGGTCCATGTCGGCGTCATATTCCACGTGGCAGCCCATGGGGCTGTTGAAGTACCAGAACCAGTTGGACCCCAGCTGGTGACGCCCTGGCCCCCAGAACGACTCATAGCCTTTCTCGACGAAGCGGGTACCGGCAATCATTACCTCGGTTGGGCCACCCATGTGGAAGGTAAAGTGTTCGATACCTTTCATGAACGGCGGCGTCTGGATCAGGAACAGGGTGTGGTGGTCCTGGGTGCCAGCCGGGCGCAGGAAGGGGCCGGTGTCGACGAAGCGGTCGGTGCAGACAAAGCCCAGGCGGGTGTAGAACGCTTCTGCCTTGGCCTGGTCAGGCACGAAATAGACCACATGCGACAGGCTGCGTGGCAAAGCCGGCATGTCGTCGCTGGCGCCCAGCGAGTTGATGGCGCGGCCCAGCTGTGCGCCGGGGGCGTTGCTTATCTCGCCGGGCATCACCAACGGGCGGCGCAGGGTGATGCGAAAACCTAGGGCGAAGCCCATGTCGTCCACCACGCGCAAAACGCCGTCCTCCCCACGCACAACGGTGCGGTCCTTGGAAAGTTCGGCCTCGATGGCCTGCAGGGTGGCTTCGTCGGCTACGCCGTAAACGGTTTCGCGCAGGGTGTTCGCAGTCTCCATGGCCTTGGGCAGGCGTGGGTCGTCGCGGTGGCGAATTTCAATGCCAGTGCCGTCCAGGGCCTCAAGGTAGCCGCCGGCTTCGTCCAGCTTGCCCGGCTTCAAACCGTAGTCGGTGAGGTATTGCACGCAGGCGTCGACGTTGTCGACGCCGAACACAAGGTAATCAGGTCCGATGATCTTCATGGTCGGTTTCTCTTCTTGTCTATCAGGCGGTACGACCACCGAGGTTTTCGGCGACCCAGTCGGCGATGTACTGGCCGGCGTTAATGGAGTTATCGAAGCTGGAGTGCTGCACACCGCCTTCGCGCGGGGTGAAGATCTTCAGTTCGCGCTTGGGGCTATTGACCAGTTGTTCGTAGGTGCGGTGGGCCCATTTGAGCGGGATCTGTGAGTCCTGCTCGCCATGGGTGACCAGGAACGGCACCTTGATCCGTTCCACCACGCCGTCTAGGTGGACGTTTTCGGCGATGGCCATGAATTCGTCGATGTTTTTGCCGCCCCACACCCAGCGCACGTGCTCCCAGTAATGCGGCACCGGGAAGCTGCCTTCGCGTTCCAGGCGGCGCTTTTGCACATCGCGCCAGTCGTGGTTGGCGCCCCACACCACGCCACAGGCAAAGCGCGGCTCGAAAGCCACCACACGCGGGCAGTAGTAGCCGCCCAGCGACACGCCTTCGCAGCCGATGCGCTTGGGGTCCACATCCGCACGGGTTTCCAGCCAGTCGAACACGCGGCTGCCCCAATGCTCGGCGTCATAACGGGCTTTCAGGTCGTGCAGGCGCAGCGCTTCGCCGGTGCCCGGCTGGTCGATCACTAGCGATGACACGCCCCGCTTGGCGAGCCAGGTCGGCAGGCCAACCCGGTATTTCATTTCTTTCGTGGAATCCAGGCCGTTGAGTTGCAGCAGTAGAGGCGCCGGCCCCTGTACGCCTTCGGCACGGATGAATAGCCCGGAAATGACTTTGCCCTCATAGGGGATCTCGACCCGCTCGCAATTCTCGCCGGAGAGCGCGATGCCGCGGGCGAAGGTGTCGAGG
This sequence comes from Pseudomonas sp. SWRI50, assembly GCF_014269095.1. Lineage (NCBI taxonomy): Bacteria > Pseudomonadati > Pseudomonadota > Gammaproteobacteria > Pseudomonadales > Pseudomonadaceae > Pseudomonas > Pseudomonas sp. SWRI50. The sequence goes on from NZ_JABWRW010000005.1 coordinate 252,308, forward strand.
AAGCGTTGGTAAAGCGCCATGCGACCTGGGGCGCCGTGAGCTTGCAGGCGTTCACCTGTGAGGTAGTAGGTTGCGGCACGGTTGTACTTTTCGCCGGCCGAAAGCAGGCGGCCTTTCTCTTCGTCCTCGCGGGCCAGGTCGCAGAGTTTGTCGGCCGTCTTCGACCAGGCTTCTCGAAAGGCGCGGGTTCCGTCGGCGTCAGGTTGCTTGGCGGCTTCCTGAAGCGGTTCGCACATTTCGACGATTTCACCGATGCGCGCGCCCATCTCGATAGCGAGGTTTACCGAGAGGTTCCAAACGTAGTTGGTGGGGAAATAGCGGAACATATTGTTGTTTTTCCTTCTTCTGGTCCTGGCCGCAATCGACCCTGCATAGCCAGGGCTATCGCCCGAGGCGCTGTTCGCAGATCGGCAGGGCTCAAGTCGGGCAACCCGGTGTGAACGCTCCCGCATCAGGCAGTGGCGCGGGCGTCGGCCGCCCCTTGGGGCAGCTTGCGCAAGCTCGCATGGGCCAAAGGATTGGACAAATCGCTTGTTTGGATGCCAGCTATCGGATTGCGAGATACCTGGCGTGCCGCCGTGATGGCAGGCATGGCGAACGCTGAGGGGACGCATCGCCAGTATCGTTTGGTTGCGCATCCGGGACGGGGCTGTAGCGGGACCCCGGATGCCGAGGGGCTCAAGCGGTAACGGCAGACTCTGGGCGGCTGACCATCTCCGTCAGCTTTTCGCGCAGCCAGCGCAGCATGGGGTCACGGTCCAGGCTGCGGTGCCAACTCATGTATTCCTGCATGGCCGGCAGCTCCACCGGCGGCGGCAAGATGCGCAGCGGCAGGTTGCGTGCATAAAGCCGTGCCAGGCGGCTGTGCATGGTGGCGATGCGTTGGGTCCCAATGACCAGTTGCGCCAAGGTATTGAAGTCGTGGGTGATGACTTCCACGCGGCGTTTGCAACCGTATTGGCTCATGAACCACTCCTCTATGCCGGGCGTACGGCTGCGCCCGAAGGCGACGCCGACATGGCCCAGCTCAAGGTAGCGTTCCAGTGTCAGGCGCTCGCCGATGCTGTGGTTCTCGGCGCACACCACGCAGACGTGCTGTTCGTCGAACAAGAGCTGTGAGGGGTGCTCCTTAACGATGAAGTGCTCTGGCGCGATCATCAGGTCCACTTCGCCGCGCATGAGCATTTCCATGGCGGTCTGGCCGGGGCTGATGAGTTCGAAGGTGATGTTCGGGGCTTCGTGGTTGATCTCGCGAATCGCCTCGGCGAACAGCACGCTGATCAGGTAGTCCGAGGCCATGATGCGGAAGTGACGTTTACTCTCGGAGATGTCGTGCACTGGTTTGGCGGTGATGGAGGTCTGGATTTTCAGCAGTACGTCGCGAACCGGTAATGCCAGTTCCTTTGCCAGTGGGGTGGGCATCATCTTGCGGCCCACCTGCACTAGCAGGTCATCTTCGAAGTAGGTCCGCAGGCGTCCGAGCACACCGCTGGTGGCCGATTGGGTCATGTGCAGGCGGGCGGCGGCACGGGTGATGTTCTGCTCTTCGAGCAGTACATCCAGCGCCACCAGGAGGTTCAAATCCAGGTGTTTAAAGCGCATCACGGGCATCTCTTGTTGTATTTATTTTCGCGATACCCTGCATCCCGACTAACGATTAGTCAAATTGTTCCTGCCTTCCTAGCCTGTGCTCCTAGGGCCTCTCTGTTGTTGTGCTATCCAGCCGCGCTGGCGTGGTCCCGGTCAAAACATTGTTAATGCTCGGGTTGTCACGCTCGCGATCGACCCTGCGCTCCCACAACAAGAACAAGGATTCATCCATGAGCAGCGATATCAGCAAGGTACTCGTAGTCGGCGGCGGGATTGGTGGCCTCTGCGCGGCCATCGCATTGCGCCGCCAGGGCATCGCGGTGGACCTGGTGGAAGTCAAGTCCGAGTGGACCGTCTATGGCGTCGGCATCATTCAGCAGAGCAACGTGGTGCGAGAGATGGCCCGCCTCGGCGTGCTCGAAGGCTACCTCGAAGCGGCCTATGCCTTCGAGGACGTTGGCATCTACGATCTGCAGGGCAATGCCCTGGTACGCATCCCAGGCCAGCGCCTGGCCGGCCCGGAGTATCCCGCCAACGTCGGTATCTCGCGCCTGTCTCTGCACCAGGTGCTGAGCACCACTGCGATCGACCTTGGCACCCAGGTACGCCTTGGCTTGTCGGTAGAATCCTTCCAACAAGACGCGGCCGGCGTGGATGTGAGCTTCACCGATGGCAGCGCTGCTCGCTATGACTTGGTTGTGGGGGCCGACGGCGTTTACTCGAAGATTCGCGGCATGCTCTTTGGTGACACCTACAAGCCGCGTTTCACCGGGCAGGCCGTGTGGCGCTACAACTTTCCTCGACATCCTTCCATTGATCATCTGGCGAGCTATGTCGGTGCTGAGGGCAACGCCGGCCTGGTACCGCTGTCCGATGACCTGATGTACATGTTCTCCACCTCACACGAACCGGGTAACCCCCGCTATGAGCCGGCACAGTTGGCCGAACTGATGCGTGACCGCATCAGTAAGATCGCAGGCCTAGTGGGCGAGCTGCGCGAGCAGATTACCGACAGCAGCCAGGTGGTCTACAAACCCATGGAAGTGGTGTTCGTCAACGAACCTTGGTTCAAAGGCCGTGTGCTGCTGATTGGCGACGCGGCTCATGCAACCACGCCGCATCTGGGGCAGGGCGCAGGGATGGCAATCGAAGACGCGCTGGTTCTGAGCCTGGAGCTGTGCGGCAGCGGCTCGGTGGAGGAGCGGCTTGAGCGTTTCATGACGCGCCGCTTTGAGCGCTGCAAGTACATCAGCGAGAACTCGATCATGGCCGGGGAGAGGGAAATGGCCCGTGACGCGACGTTCGATCGCATCGGACTGACCAAGGCGATGCTCAAGCTGACCGCCGAACCGATCTGAAACTGCTAGCCGTGGCGGCTATTCCGGTGTTTACGCGCTCACCCCCTGAGTTATCGAGGTCTCTGTGTCCCAGGATTTGACATTGCTCTGCCGCGACGACCAGTTGCAGGAAGGCCTTGCACGTGGGTTCGACCCCTGGGCCCAGGGGCGTGATACCGTTCTTGCGTTGCGCTGGCGTGGCCAGGTGCGTGTCTATCGAAACCTGTGTCCGCACCTGGACGTGGCCATGCAGTACCGCAAGGACCGCTTCATGTCTGGCGATGGCCGGCACATCGTCTGCTTTGCTCATGGTGCGCTGTTTCAACCCGACAACGGCTTCTGCGTGCTTGGCCCCTGTCAGGGCCAGTCGCTGCAAGCACTGATGGTAAAGGTCGACGTTTCGGGAAATGTTTGGCTGGAGGACGGTGGCCCTCGGGCAAACGATGAGGCTATTGCGTGCGCTTCCATGGACTAGACCTGAACCTGCTGGTGGTGCTGGACGCTTTGTTTGTCGAGCAGCACGTCACGCGCGCCGCGGTGCGCCTGCACCTGACCCAGTCAGCGGTCAGCGCGGCCCTGGGTCGCCTGCGGGAGCATTTTAACGATCCGCTGTTTGTCCTCGTGGGCGGCGCCATGCTGCCCACGGCGCTGATGCAGTCACTGCACCCACGTATCGACCAGGTACTGGAAAACGCGCGGGGCATTGCCTTCGCCAATGCAAGCTTCGACCCGGGAGCGGCGCGCCGCAAGTTCCGCATCATTGCGTCAGATTATGTGATCGCGGTGCTCATGCCGGCGCTGATGCGACGGTTGGCCAGCCTTGCGCCCCAGGTCGACTTGCAACTTCTCACGCTGGTGCCGCTGCGCGGTGCCGAGCCGGGCAGCCTGGTGGATGAGGCCCTGGAGCACCGGCACTGCGACCTGGTGATCCTGCCGCTTGCCCATGGCTCGGCGCGTCATCCGCAACAACCGTTGTTCGAAGACAGCTTCAGCGTCATTACCTGCAGGGATAATTGCGCCCTGATGGACCGCCTCACGCTGGAGCATTACTTGGCAGCGCCACATGTGGTCCGCGAGACCGGCGCAGGCGCCCAGGGCAGCATGGAAGCGGAATTTATCGCAAGCCAGGGGCTGGCGCGGCGGGTGGCTGTGGCGGTGGACCAGTTCGCGTTGATACCGGAATTCATCGTTGGCGGCCCCTGCCTATCGACCCTGCACAGTCGCCTGGCGCACCTCTACGCGCAGCGCTTTCCTCTGCGCCTGCTGCCACCACCACTCGCCATTCCCGCCACTCTGCAGGTGATGCAATGGCACGCCTACCAGGACAGTGACCCGGCGCTGGTCTGGCTGCGCCAGTTGTTGGCGGAGGTGGCGGGCTGACAACGACGGCTATCAATTTCTGTCATGGCCGGCCAGTAGGAAACTTCACTTCCTCAGGCATTGGCTGCCCAATACCGTGTCGGTACGACAACAACAGGACAGACCGACATGCCCAGACGCCACGTTCACTGCCAAACCCTCTTTACTGGCCTTGAGGACCAGGCTCGACACGACCAGGTGCTGATCATCGAAAAGGGTATGTTCACCCATGTCGGCCCTCGCCAGACCGCTCCGCAGCCATTGCCTGGCGAACGCGTGATTGACACTGGCGGACACTTCGTCATGCCCGGTCTGGTGGATGTCCACACCCATCTGGTGTTCGGCAACGCCAAGAGCGAGGAAGACATCGACCTGCACGTCTCGCCGGAATTTCGCGCCCTGCGCGGTCTGTTTTTTACCCAGCATGTATTGGCCGCCGGCTACACCTCGGTGGTGGTGCCGGGTGACGCCGGGCATTGCAGCATTGCCGTACGCAACGCTATCAATGCCGGTATGTTCAGTGGCCCTCGCATCGCCGCCAGCAGCAATGTAATCGCCAACCGGCAGAGCCTGAACGATTGGTTCCCCAGTTGGGTCGGTACGCCTGAGTATTTCTCTGGCCGCCTGTGCGCTACCCGCGACGAGCAGATTGCGGAAATCCGTCGTCAGGCCAAGGACGGCGTGGACCTGATCAAGATCGCTATGGACGGCCCGCACATGCGTCCCAACGGGGAACATATCGCCGCGTTCACCCAGGACGAGACCCGCGCCATGGTCGAGGAGATCCACCGCCTTGGAAAAAAGGTCGCCGTGCATGCCTATGGCCGCGAAGCGGTGCTGTATGCGGCGAAGGCGGGGGTGGACGTGATCTTCCACGGGTTTTTCCTAGACGATGCCTGTATCGAGGCAATGCTCGAATCGGGTAGTCACCTCGCTCCGACCTTCACCATGCTCGCCAACAACGTCGAATTTGCCGAGGATTACGAGCCTTCGACCCGCTGTGGTTACGCTGCGATGCAGCGCCGTGTGATCGAGGTGGGTTGTCGCAACTTGCGCCGCGCCCGGGAAGCCGGTGTGCCGTTCATGACCGGCAGTGACAGCGGTTTCGCCATCACTCCCTACGGTGAATGGCACGCCCGTGAAATCGAGATTTTTGTCGACTGGTTGGGTTTCAGCCCTGCCCAGGCATTGCGCGCGGCAACCTCGGTTGCCGCGCGGATGATGCCCGCGGCGCAGCAGGTGGGCGCCATCGAGGTTGGCCGTCGCGCCGACTTCATCTGTGTTGATGGCTCCCCCCTGCAGAACGTCTCGATTCTTCAGGAGCGCGAGCGCATACGTGACGTGTACCTAGGCGGGCATCGCGTGGAGGCCCAGGTACCGGGCTACGATCCCTACAAGGTCAGTGACTTCAACACGGTGAAATGGGCCGAACTTCACACCCGGCAACGGGCCGTGGAAATGGGCAAGCGCAGCGCACCTGAACCTGAGCAAGAGGTAGGCCAGCATGAATAAGCTCACCCTGGAACTGGCGTCGCAGATGGTCGACACTGCGCTGGCAGAGGGCCGGCGGTTAGCCTTGCAGCCACTTTGTGTTGCGGTACTGGATGCCGGCGGTCACCTGCTGGCGCTCAAACGCGACGAGCGCGCCAGCCTGCTGCGACCGCAAATCGCGTCGGGCAAGGCCGCATCAGTTCTGGGCATGGGCTTTGGCGGCCGCGAACTTGCCCGTCGTGCTGCCGCGCTTCCTGCCTTCTTCAATGCATTGAGTGACCTGGCCGGCGGCAATATGGTTCCGGTGCCCGGCGGGGTGCTGGTGCGCAATGGGGCAGGGGAAGTGATCGGCGCTATCGGTGTCAGCGGTGACAGCTCCGACAACGATGAACGCTGTGCGATTGCCGGTGTGCTGGGGGCAAACTTGATGCCCGACAGTGGTGCATGTTGATAGGAAAAAAGCCACTTTTGCCACTGCGGCTTGGGTGGCTTTTCTCATTTCATACGCTTATTTGGTGCGCTCAGCCTCGGATATCTGAAAAAGTTTCAGTCTCAAATCTGCCCGCGCCAATCCAAGCCCTAGATGCATGTGTTGTATTGCCGTTGGGAATTCAACGGATGCAGTTGTGGGCGATCCAGTTGATGAACCGGTCGGCGTACAAGAGGGAGGAAAGATCGGGAATGGGATGAACGCCCGCGTCACACAGGAAGCCCTAGCGACCAAAGTCAAGATCTCTGATAGCGGGCCGCAAGGTGCGGCTCGTCAGCTCACATTCGGAAAGAACAAAGTCTGTTTTTATGAAGCTGCTCGGCTCTCGCTGAGGATTGACAGGCGGCAGAAAGGTAACCAACCTGCGCGTGCTAATAAGAAGTAAATAATTCTGAGCCGCCTGCATAGCTGCCAATTCTCGGGTTGATTAGTTACGCGTCAGGCCGCAGCTTTTACGCACAATCAGCTTCGGTTTGAGTAAGAACTTCATGGCAGGGGCGTCTGGGTTCTTCAGGCGCTTCATGAGCATTTCACTAGCAACCTCTCCAATACGCTCAGGCTCCAGGGCCACGGTGGTGAGGGGAGGGTTGCAGTATGCGGAGCTCGCGACCCCGTCACTCCCGATCAAAGCGATGTCCTCACCCGCCTTAAGTCCTCGGTTGCCCAGCTCGCTGAGCGCGCCAGTGGCAATCAGGTCGTTGTAGCAAACCACTCCTGTCGGCCGACGATCCATGTCGAGCAGGCGACTCATGCCGTCTTTGCCGCCAGCCAGGCTGATGGCAGTTTCGATCATCCAGTCCGGATGTGGGGTAATCCCGTTTTTCTCCAAGCACTCCATGTAGCCGTGCAAACGCTCCATGCTTACCGAATAGGTGCTGTTGCGCCCGACGAAGGCAATGTCCCGACCGAACGGGCCGTTCGCACGAGCAGTACCCAGCGGGTTCTGCCACAGCACTTTACGGGTGTGCATATCGATGGCATTGATCATGCCGAATGGTGGTTCGTTGCGAACCGCCCCTGTTGGCGGTTTTTTCGCCTGGAATTCAAGTAAGTCGCATTCGGATCGAACGGTCTGGCCATGCCAACCACCTCATCAGGAACGGCAGCTATCGCATTCAATGATTATGGTTGACATCAAAGGTTTGACTTTAATGATGATGATCATAATCATTGGGCTTATGGTTTCTGACTCTAAGGACGCTCGATGCAAAAGCCTGTACCTGGAACTACCGAATGTGTAGGTGCTCTCGATTCGACTGAACTGCCTGCTGATCAGTCATCTGTTGAGGGCGGGGAAAAGGTTGCGCCTAGGGAAGTGGCCGAAGACGCGGCAGATGCGGGCGGCCTGATCTCCATACCAGGGCATCCACCTTTCAAGTGGAAAGGACTCATGCTCGAGCAGTGACGCTCATGGGGAATGGATGGGCCTGCCTCAGGGCGTCAATTTGTCCATGATCTGCTCACGGCACACGCTGAGCACTTCATCAGCAAGTGGTGAGTCGTCCGGACAAGCGCGAGACAGAATCAAGGCGCCGAGGGCGTGTGCGAAGGTGTCGATGATTTCCGCACGACTTGCTTTCGGTTCGTCATCCTTGCCCTGTAAAACCTCCAGCAACTTTTCAATCCCAGCCTCGTAAGCTGCTTTGATGTCATTGGACTGTCGAGCGGCGTCTCCGCCCAGTGCCGCTAGGGTGCAACCTTTACCTTTCTCATCGCGGTGCTTGCGGGACAGGTAGAAATTGACGAAGTCGGCGAGTTCGATGCCCTGCATCTGCTCGACCGTCTTGTTGATTCCGCACGTCGCGGATTCACCTATCAAATCCGCCTTGGATTTGAAGTGTTTGTAAAAACCGCCGTGGGTGAAGCCGGCAGCTCCCATGAGGTCTGCAACACCCACGCCGTCGTAGCCGCGCTCACGGAATAGCGTGGAGGACATTTCCACGATATGGGCCCGGTTAGCTTGTGCTTGGGCCTTGGTGACCTTCATTTCTCAGCTCTCTTCGCTATCAAGCCAACCAATATCATACATTGATGACGTTCATAATCAAAGTTGTTGACTGGATGGATGACGATCATCATCATTAGGCTATGTCTTCCACTGAGAGAGCAAAATGTCATGAGCTATACCCATCTCACCGTTCCGACCCGCACAGTAGAAGTAGGCGGCGACACCTTCACCTACCGACGCTGGGGTAATACTTCAGGTGTTCCCCTGGTCTTCATTGCCCACTTCCGTGGTGGGCTCGATCACTGGGATCCGATCATCACTGATGGTCTGGCTGCGGGTCGTGAAGTGATCCTGCTGAACGGTAGGGGTGTAGCGTCGTCGTCGGGAACACCGGCCACGACCATTGAGCAAATGGCGGATGACATTGCAGCGGCCATCAAGGCACTGGGGCTGACCCAAGTCGACCTGCTTGGCTTCTCCATCGGTGGTCTGCAAGTTCAGGAGGTGGCGCTTCGTCACCCCGAGTTGGTACGCAAGCTTTTGCTGCTCGGCACCGGACTGCGCGGTGGTGATCCAACCATGGCGGAGGGGGTGAGAGAGGCCGCTTCGAACCCCGTTCCGACCATCGAAAACTTCCTGTTCCTCTTCTTCGGTCGTTCGGAAGCAGCCAAGAAGGCGGGCCTGGCGTTCTGGGAGCGCCGCAACCAGCGCGCCGATCAAGACACCCCAAGCTCGATTGATGTCGCCATGGCACAGGGCGCTGCTTTTGCAGCCTATGTCCAGTCGGCACAGGGCGAGAACCGCTTCTCTTACCTCAACGAGCTCAAGCAGCCCACCTTGGTAGTCAATGGCGTCGACGACGTCATGATCCCTTCGATCAATTCGTGGAGCCTGGTGCAGAACATCCCGAATGCCCAGCTGCTGATCTACCCGGACTCCGGTCACGCCGCTCACTTCCAGTATCCCGAGCGCTTCCTGAAACACGCTCTCCAATTCTTGGAAGAGTAAGGCCACCCCCACCTGGGCTGCTGGGGGCGCGTAAGCGTCTTCAATAGCGGTGTGTTTGAAACCTAATTCGTAGTATCGGAATGTTGAGAATGGCTGAGAAATCCGTATTTGAGCCCTACACCCTTGGGGCAATCACCCTTTCCAACCGTATCGTGATGGCGCCGCTGACGCGCAACCGAGCGGAGGAGGGCCTGCTGCCGAGCCAGTTCGCCGCTACCTACTACAGCCAGCGCGCTTCTGCAGGGTTGTTGATCACTGAAGCTACCCAAGTTTCAAAGCAAGCTCAGGGCTACCAGAACACGCCCGGCATCTTCACCCAACAACAGGTGAGCGCTTGGCGCGAAGTGACCGATGCCGTCCATGCTGAGGGTGGTCGTATCTTCCTTCAGATCTGGCACGTTGGCCGGGTATCGCACGTCGTTTACCAGGACGGTCAACCGCCTGTAGCACCTTCTGCAATCCGAGCTGCTGCCAAGGTCTCCGTGAATAACGAACTTGTGGATGTCTCCGAGCCTCGTGCGCTTCGTATCGAAGAACTCCCAGGCATTGTCGAAGACTTCCGACAGTCTGCAGCTAACGCCATCAAGGCCGGCTTCGATGGGGTCGAGATCCATGCAGCCAACGGCTACCTGCTGGATCAATTCCTGAAGGACAGCGCGAACAAACGTACCGACGCTTATGGTGGTTCGGTAGCCAACCGGGCACGGCTCGTTCTGGAAATTGCCCAGGCGGTGGCATCAGAAATTGGCGCCGAGCGCACGGGCATCCGCATTTCGCCTGTCTCCCCGTTCAATGATGTTTCCAGCACCAACGCTCAAGAGCAGTACGACTACTTGATCGACAAGCTCAATGAGCTTGGCCTGGTGTACCTCCACGTTATTGAAGGTGTGCCGGGTGGCCCACGTGATATTGCTCCGTTCGATTACGCCGGGCTGTGCAAGCGCTTCACCAACACCGTGATCGTCAACAACGGCTACGACGTGGAGCTCGCTTCCTCTCAATTGACGTCAGGTCAAGCAGATCTGTTTGCGATTGGTCGGCCCTTCATCGCAAACCCTGACTTGGTCGAGCGATTGAACTCCGGTGCTGCGTTGGCAAGCTTCGACCCCGCGACACTCTACGGCGGCGGTGCAGCGGGTTACATCGATTACCCCGCACTGGAAAACGCTTAAGCCCAGCGCGTCTATCTTCAATTCGAGATCATTAATATGACCCAGTACATCGCCGCACCCAACCAGACCCTCGAAATCGATGGTGTTCCCTTCGCTTACCGTGAGCTCGGGCGCAAAGGTGGCGTTCCCCTCATCCTCCTGAATCATTGGGGAGCCGTTCTCGACAACTTCGATCCACGCATCGTCGACGAGCTGGCCAAGCATCACCATGTAATCGCTACGGACTATCGCGGCATTGGTTTGTCTGGTGGTGTTGCGCCGCTCACCGTCGCAGAAATGGCCCGCGATTCCGTGGCGTTTATCAAGGCGCTGGGCTTCGACAAGGTCGACCTCTTCGGCTTCTCGTTGGGTGGCTTCGTTGCTCAGGAGATCGCGATCACCCAACCCGGCCTGGTGCGCAAACTGATTCTGACCGGCACTGGCCCTGCAGGGGGTAAGGACATTGACCAGGTCGCCGTAGTGTCCATGCCGCTGATTGAGAGGGCGACGTCCGAAGGGATCGATCCGAAGACCTATCTCTTCTTCACTTCGAGTGAGACGAGCCAGCAGGCTGCCAACGCTTTTTTGAAGGCCATGCTTGAGCGCCAGATCGACCGCGATGTTCCTGTCACCCAGGAAGTATTCGGTCGTCAACTTCAAGCCATTCAGGCTTGGGGCCAGCAAGCGCCGCAGGACTTGGCTAGCTTGAATATTCCAGTGCTTATCGCCAACGGCGACCAGGACATCATGGTGCCGTCCGAACTGAGCAGCGATATGGCAGAGCGCATTCCCGGCTCTACCCTGGTTATTTACGAGGACGCAGGCCACGGCGGGATTTTCCAGAACCACGCTGACTTCTCTGCGAAAGCGCTCGCATTCCTTGCTGACTGACCATTTACTTGCATCTGAAGAAAAGCGGGGCTGCCCGCTTTTCTTGCTGAAGGAGTCACTCATGACATTTAAAGCGCTGCTTCTCACGAAAGAGGGTGAAACGGTCTCATCGAACGTGGTGGATTTCTCTGAAGGGGATCTCATGCCAGGGGACGTCACCGTTGCTGTGGAGTTCTCCACGGTGAACTACAAAGACGCGATGGCTCTCACCGGTCGTGGTGGTGTGGTGCGCAGCTACCCCCTGATCCCTGGGATCGACTTCGCCGGCACCGTCATCGAGTCGAGCAACCCGGAATTCAAGGTTGGAGACCGTGTGCTCGCTAATGGCTGGGAGCTTAGCCAGAGCCACCACGGAGGCTTTGCTCAAAAGGCTCGTGTGAAGGGCGAGTGGCTGGTCAAAATCCCGGACGAATTCACCACCAAAGACGCCATGGCCATCGGAACCGCTGGCTACACCGCGATGCTGAGCGTGCTGGCACTCGAGCACGGCGGACTGACTCCTGAGCGTGGCGACATCTTGGTGACCGGGGCCAACGGTGGTGCTGGCTCTATCGCTATCGCGCTGCTGTCGAAGCTCGGCTATCGAGTGGTCGCCTCAACAGGTCGTCTCAGCGAGTCGGACTACCTCAAGTCACTTGGTGCCGCTGAGGTCATCGACCGTCATACGCTCTCTGAAGCGGGTCGCCCAATCGGGGCTGAGCGTTGGGCTGGTGCGATTGATTCCGTGGGCAGCCACACCCTGGCCAACGTACTGGCCCAAACGAAATATCGCGGTGTTGTAGCCGCCTTCGGCTTGGCTCAAGGCGCTGATCTTCCTGGCTCGGTGCTGCCCTTCATTCTGCGTAACGTCACGCTCGCCGGCATCGACTCGGTGAATGCACCGCGTGAAGTCCGTCTTGAAGCGTGGTCTCGCCTGGCACGCGACCTCGATTTGGACAAGCTGGGTCAGACCGTCCAAACCGTTGGTTTGGCAGATGTGCCGCGTGTTGTTCGCGAGCTTTTCGAAGGGAAAGTGCGTGGGCGTACTGTGGTCAACGTGAACGAGTGAGGCCATCACTTCGAGGAGTCGGATAAATGAGTCAGCCTACTGCAATCGTGTTCGGTGTTGGCACTACCCGAGGTGTTGGGGGAGCGGTCTGTAAGCGTTTTGCCCAAGAGGGGTATCACGTCATTGTCGCAGGCCGAACCTTGGAAAAGATCGAGGAAGTCGTTGCAGACATTGGGAGTTCCGGCATCGGGAGCGCCGAAGCGTTGCAGACTGATGTCACCGTCGAAGAGCAAGTCATCGCAGTGTTTGATCTTGCGATGTCTCCAGGCGCGGGCCGAGCCCCTGCCGACGTCGTGGTCTTCAACGCGGGCAATAACGCCCTGATCGATTTCACTCAGCTCACAGCCAGCCAGTTCGAGGACTTTTGGCGAGTAGGCTGCTATTCCGGCTTCCTCGTTGGCAGAGAAGCAGCCAGGCGGCTGGTTCCTCTGGGTCGAGGCACCGTGATTTTTACTGGTGCTTCCGGAAGCTTAAGGGGCAAGCCTGGATTTGCCCACTTTGCCGCCGCCAAGGCTGGTTTGCGGATGATCTCTCAGAGCATGGCACGCGAGTATGGGCCTAAAGGTATTCATGTGGCTCATGTCGTGATCGATGGCGGGATCCTGGGTGATCGTCTGCGAAATGCCGCCCCGGCCAGGGTTGAGAGCATCGGGGAAGAGGGGCTGTTGGGTTACGAGGCAATTGCTGAGAACTACTGGACGTTGCATCGGCAGCCACGATCCGCCTGGACTCAAGAACTCGACCTTAGGCCGTTCAAAGAAAGTTGGTGATCGCCTGATCACCTGCACTTCCGGCACATCTACGTTTTGGAATTTTGAAGATATGAAAGCGTTTCTGATTGATCGCTACGGCAAAGACGTCGTTGGTGATATCACTGAAGTGCCAGAGCCAAAGGTGGGTGATTTCGATGTTCTGGTTGAGACCCACGCTGCAAGCGTGAACGTTCTTGATATCAAAATCCGCAAGGGCGAGTTCAAGCGGATTCTGCCTTTCCAGATGCCCCTGATCTTGGGTAACGATGTCGCTGGCATCGTGAAACGGATCGGTGGGAAAGTCAGCCGCTTCCAGGTGGGCGACGAGGTGTACGCACGTGTCGGCCAGGCGCGTATGGGCGGCTTTGCGGAATTCGTGGCCGTCAACGAAGCGGCAGTCTCGCCCAAGCCTACCAATCTGAGCATGGAGGAGGCGGCTTCGCTGCCATTGGTGGGCCTCACAGCCTGGCAGGCTTTGGCGGAAATGGCCAAGGTTCAACCAGGGCAAAGGGTTCTGATTCATGCCGGTTCCGGTGGCGTCGGTAGCATCGCCATCCAAGTCGCCAAGCACCTGGGAGCATTCGTCGCAACAACCACGAGTACCGTCAATGTGCCGTGGGTTAAGGCGCTGGGTGCCGATGTGGTGATCGATTACAAGACCCAGCAGTTCGAATCACAGTTGAGTGATTACGATGTCGTGCTCAGTGGGCTGGGCGGTGATGTTCTCGAAGAATCCATCCAGGTACTGAAGCCAGGTGGTCAGTTGATTTCCATCTCTGGCCCACCTACCCCTGAGTTTGCTGAGCAGCTTCGCCTTTCCTGGTTGTTCAAGCAGGTCGTGCGTTTGATCAGCCGTGGGATCAGGAAAAAATCTGAGCAGAAGGGCGTCAGCTACAAGTTTCTGTTCATGAGGGAGAGTGGTGCGCAACTGGCTGATCTGGCCAAGCTGGTTGAGGCTGGGATTATCAAGCCTGTAGTGGATCGCACCTTCCCATTGGATTCGACGCGTGATGCTCTGGCATACGTCGCGGAAGGCAGAGCCAAAGGTAAGGTAGTGGTGAAGGTGAGGTGATCACCTGGGCGCAAAGGGGAGCGAAAGCTCCCCTTTGTCGGCTAGTCGCTAGTCTCGTCATCCGAGGCTCGGCATCTCATTCTTCAGAGATTCACGTACCCAGTAGATTGGCTCAGAAGCCCCTCTCAGTCCGTAGTGACGAAGATGACTCAACCCCCCGAATGGTTAACCCTCTACCGCGTAGTGTCCTGATTTCGAACGGCGCTTGTAGGGCCTTAAGCACTTTTCTCAGATAACAAATTTGTACTTCTATGATCTTGGTACCGGGATTGAACTGGTATCCCCAAATTTCCTCATAGATCGTCGTTCGGCTCACGACGTGTCCTTGATGGCGAAGAAGCAATGTCAGAAGGCGGCAAGACGTGGCCTTGAGCGGAAAGTGAAGATCTTCGAATCTGACAGTCCGCGTGCTTGCATCCACGATGAGCTCACGTACGGGCGTCGTGAAAGCTTGCTGATCTTCAAGATGTCCTAGGTAAGAATTGCCTCCCACGCCTTTCTGGGAGCTTACGCTGGGCTCTAAAATAGCCATCTATCTGTTGGTCAAGCAGCTTGGTTGAAGAGCAGGGGAACGCCACATGCCTCACTCAATCGATGCATGTAATCGCGCACTTGATCTGGGAATTCAACGGTTCGAACGATGGAGAGCGATCGCAATACGGGCCAAAGCGTCACATCGTTGATGCCGATTGTTGTTCTGTCCTTTACCAGCGGAACAAGGTCGTTGATCAGAGGTTGCAGTTCCGCCACCAGCTTGGATGTGGCTCCACGCAAAGCCTCCAGATCCCCGAAGGCTTGTTCCTCCCGCAGCCGGTACGCCTCTCTTGCCATTGGCGTGTTGATTTCTGCGAAGTCTGCCTGGACGAAGCGTGGTATGAATAGCTTGAGTGCCGTGGGCCAGGCTTCTTTGATCCAAGCGTCCAAGGTTGGGTCTTGCGGCGCCACCAGTACTGTCGGGCCGATGCCATCGAGATATCGCACGATATCTAGGCTTTCCCCAATATGGCTGCCGTCTTCCTTCTGCAGGATCGGCACAGCCTTTTTTCCAATCAGGCGCAGGGGCGTTTCGGCATCGCTCTCCATGATGACCTGAAGCATCACCGGGAGACTCTTGAGTCCAACGATCATCCGAGCACGCGTGCAGAACGGGCAATGTTCGTAAAAATAGAGTTTCATCATTCAAATTTAACCGGATTACTACCGTTGGGCCTGGATGCTCAGAACTGTACTGAGCGTGTCAGTCCGCCATCCACGAGCAAGTTTGTGCCGGTGGTAAAGCTTGCAGCAGGGCTGGCCAGGAATACGACTGCTTTGGCTACTTCATCGGGTGTAGCCATGCGGCCCAACGGGTTTTCAGCTAGGCATTTCGCGAAGGTCTCGGGCTGGTCGCGCTCTATGTCACCCCATACGCCCTCAGGAAAATATACGTTTCCTGGGGAGACAGAGTTCACCCGAATACCTTCGCGCGCATGGCGTGCAGAAAGCGTTTTACCGTAGTGCAGCAAGGCTGCTTTCAATACGCCGTATGGCTCGGCGAACATATCGACTTCGCGGCCCGATACGCTGGAAATTAGGACAACCGATGCGGCTTGCGATTCACGCAGGGCGGGCAAGGCGGCTTTGACCATCGTCGCACTTCCCAGTAAATCGGTGTCGAAGGCTCGCCGCCATGTCTGCAAGTCATCTCCGCCAGCCAGAGCGCTCACGTTCGGCACGACGATATCGATTCCTCCAAGACGCTGCGCTGCATCCGTGACCCACGCCTGCACCTGGTCGGGCTGGGTGACATCAACGGCGGTACCGATGGCGTCATGACCGAGTGCTTGTTGCGTCGTTTGGACGCCTGCGGTACCCCGAGCACAGAATGCCACCTTGGCGCCCTCATCGAGAAACAACTTGGCAATTGCCCGCCCGATACCCCTGGAAGCTCCGCTAACCAGTACGCGTTTACCTTGCAAGCCCAAATCCATGATCAAACTCCTCTGTGAATCAGTGTCAAGACGGGGCCCAAGTGGGCCCCGTCAAGGCATTACTTACGCAGCTTGTATGCGATGATTTCGTCGCTGGTGCCGGTTTCCATGAAGGCGTGGCCAGACGCTGAGACGAGCACATACTGCTCGCCATCAACCTCGTACGAGATCGGGTTGGCTTGGGCGCCCGCCGTCAATGCGTCTTCCCACAGCACCTCACCGGTAGCCGTGTCGATGGCTCGGAACAAGTTGTCAGTCGCCGCGCCGACGAAGGTGAGTCCACCTGCGGTGACCACCGTTCCGCCATTGTTCGGCAAGCCGATATTCAGTGGCAGATGCGACGGGATGCCGAAAGGCCCGTTGCGACGCGCGGTACCCAGCGGCTCGTCCCACACGGTCTTGCCGGTATCCAGGCTGATTGCACGAATTCCGCCATACGGTGGTGCCGAGCACGGTACGCCGGTGCCCCAGTTACGCCATCCCGCATTCACACTGATCGCGTAAGGCGCGTTGACCTGCGGATAGGTCGATGCTCCACCTTCGCCCTTGCCCGATTTGCTGCCAGCCTTGTTCAGCGAGGTCTCATCAACCTTTGGCGCATAGATAGGTTTGAGCCCCATCTTGTCTGCCTGTTCACGCGGTATGAGCTGGTTGAGGTTAGGAATGTCGTTGTAATTGGCGATTAGCAGTCGTCGAACTGGGTCGATCGCGACCGAACCCCAATCGGAGCCACCGTTGTAGCCTGGGTATTGAATCCAGGGACGATCCACCGATGGCGGCGTCAGGTAGCCTTCGTAGTTGGCCTGGCGGAACTGGATGCGGCACATCAACTGATCGAGTGGTGAGAAGCCCCACATGTCCGCTTCGGTTTTCGGCGCCTTGCGTAGAGTGTGCCACTCGGAGGTAGGTTGAGTATTAGCCAGGAATTGGGGTTCAACGGAGCCGCCTTTTGGTGCCTTGACTTCACCAATCGGAACCAGAGGCTCGCCAGTTGCGCGATCCAGGATGTAGATGTCACCCTGCTTCGTCGGCAGCAGCACTGCAGCCACTGGTTTTCCGTCCTTATCAGGGAAATCAAGAAGGGTTGGCTGACTGCCCAGATCATAATCCCACACATCATGGCGGATGGTCTGGAAGTGCCATACGTCCTTGCCCGTCTTCACGTCGACGGCCACCAGTGAGGTCGAATACTTGTTTTCTTCCTCGCTACGGTTGGAGCCGAAGTAATCAATTGAAGAGTTGCTGATCGGCAGGTAGACGTAGCCAAGCTGCTCATCGCCCACTGCAGCCGTCCACATATTCGGGGTGCCACGGGTGTAGGTGCTGCCTTCGGCTGGGCCATGAACGTTTTCAGGGTTACCCAGATCCCAAGCCCAGGCCATTTTCCCGGTGATCGCGTCGTAGCCGCGAATCACCCCAGAAGGTGCATCCTCGTCCTGACCGTCGCGGATTTGTGCTCCCGTGACCACCACGCCATTGACGATGGTAGGTGGCGCTGTAACCGCATACCAGCCGGGGACTTTTTTGCCCAGACCTTCCCAAAGATCTACGGTGCCGTTTTGCCCGAAGTCCTTGCAAGGCTCGCCCGTGCGCAGATCTACAGCTACCAGCCTCGCATCCAGTGTCGCTTCTATCACACGGCTGCGGCATTGTGCGGACTCAGGGATCTCTGGCGCGGTATACACCGCTACGCCGCGGCATGCTGCTGCGTGAGGAATGGCCTGATCAGGAACTCCAGGGTCGTGACGCCAGTTTTCCTTGCCGGTTGCAGCATTGATCGAAATAAGGATGTTTTTAGCAGAGCACATCAGCAGGTCGTTGCCGACCTTGACCGGGGTTGTTTCAGGCGAGTACCGACTGCCAGGATTCGGCAAGTCCCGTGTGTGATACACAAATGCGCGCTCCAGGCGCCCGACGTTTTCCGGTGTAATCTGCTTGAGTGGGCTGAAGCGCTGAGCGTTGTGATCGCCGCCATAGAATGGCCAATCGCTGCCTACCTGAGGCATCTGCTGAGCTTGAGCGAACTGCATCTGAAGCACGCAAGAAATGGCGAGCGCCAGCGCGCTTCTGCATTTGACTGTTAGGAACATTACAAACCTCTTTACGCAGCAGAGCGGGGGGCGCGACGCAATGACGGCGACACGGCAAGGATCAACAACAGGATGACGGTGATTGCCACGAGACGTGGTACAAGCCCCCACCAGTTGAGCCCGACTTCCCATAAAGCCCAGACCAGTGTCAGGCCCCAGATCACGGCGAACAGGTACACAGCTGCTAATCGTTGCCTGCACAGCAGAACAGCGGTTACTACGCATCCCGCCCCGGTGAGGGCGTAATACCAGCTACCGCCCAAAGCCATCAGCCATACGCCTCCGCCAAAAAGGGCCATGCCAAATGCCCCCAGCGCCAGGGCTAACACGACGGTCGCCAGCCGCCATTTCCCGCTGTGACCAGCCGAGGCCCGGCCGTTGCTGCGGGATTCACTACTACGTTGATTCATGACGCCACTACTTCCTTCATTTGCTATTGATTCAGGCCACGGCCTGTTTGCCGGAGGCTGTAAAGCCGATGGGCCGACGTGTGCAGAACATCGAGAGGACTGAGCCGATCACAAGTAATGCGCCGACGACGACGAAGGCCAAGGCGAAGCTGCCAGAGCCGGCCACCACGTAGCCAGTCACGATCGGAGCGAGGAGACCGAACAGATTGCCGACTGCAGTGATAAAGCCAGCTGCAGTGCCGACATCGTCTTCCGAGCGCACCAGATCGTTGACCAGCGAGAGGTTCAGGGAAATCGCTGAGGCACAAGTGGCTAGCGAAAGCGTGATTACGAAAAGAATTGCCCAGGTATTGTCGATTGCAGGAACCAGGAAGATGACCGAAGACGCCAGCAAGACGCTGGCAACGACCATGCGCCTCTGTCCCGATTCTGCGGCCCCTGGGCGCATCACTTTGTCACTCCAGCGACCAATGACGATGGCAAGAATTGCAGCGCCCAGATACGGAATCGCGGTGTAGATACCGCTCGACATCACCGTCAGACCTTTCTCGGCTTGCAGATAGCTTGGCAACCAGGTCAGGAAGAAGTAGGTGGCATAGACCGCACATCCATGGGACAAGGCGATGGCCCACATGCTGCTAGAGCGAGCGAGGCCTTTCAGACCAAGGGAAACAGTCCGGGCAGGGTCTGCACTGGAAGAGACGCTGCCAGCGGCAATTTCTGCGCGTTCGGCATCCCCCAGCCACGGCGCTTTAGCGGGATGGCTGTACCACTTCAACCAAGCAGCCAGCCAGACGAAGCCCAATGCACCGGCCACGACAAATGCGATGCGCCAGCCGAATGTACTGATCAGCCAGCCGAAACCAATGGCACCAATGGCCGGCCCAACCAGGCTGCCGCTGTGGAAGACCGCAGTGGCCATACCGCGCTCTTTAAGCGGCATCCATTCGCGAATGACCCGGGCACCGGCGGGGTAGGTGGTAGCTTCTCCCATGCCCATGATCAGCCTGCAACTGAGCAAAGAGATGAAACCAGTCGACAATGCAGTGCAGGCCGTTGCAACCGACCAAACACCGATCCCATAACCATTAACCTTCTTGGGGCCGAAGCGGCCCACCAGATAGCCCATGGGGATGAGAGCGAGGAAATAGAGCCACACGAACGATGAGAAGAGGTATCCCATCGCAACTGGCGAGATATCGAATTCTTCCTTGAGGACTTTGGATGCGACTGAGAGCGAGACCCGGTCGACGTAGTTGATCAAGGTCAGGGTGAAGAGAAACGCATAGATCCATACACGTTTTTTCTTCAGGAGACTGGTGCCTTTTTGCATCGCCATCACCTTTGTACTTATTGGGACGATCCAGAGGAGTATCGGGCTGTACGGCACGAGCCCGCTCAACGAGCCCAGGCAGAAGGGCGTTCAACGTGAGCGGGTACCACCGTATGGTCAGAGAATGGTCAGCCTAGCCAGCGCTGAATGTTGGCGACCATGACGTCTTTGGAGATGCCGTAGCGGTCGTGCAATGTCGGCAGTGCGCCTGCATCCAGGAACTGATCGGGCAGCGCAACGTGACGTACTTCAGGCTGTACGCGGGCCTGCAACAACGCCATGGCGATGGCCTCACCCAGGCCGCCGATTTGAGTGTGGTTTTCCGCAATGACCACCAGACGGCCTTCGCGCCGGCATTGCTCCAGGATGGTCTGGACATCGAGCGGCTTAATTGTCGGAACGTGCAAAACGGCGGTGTCCACTTTGTGCTTGGCCAGTTCGTCTGCGACTTCCAGAGCACGCATCGTCATAAGGCCGGAGGAAATGACCAGCACATCGTTGCCATCTCGTAGGAGCTGGGCTTTACCGAGTTCGAATCGGTAATCGTACTCGTCGAGAATCAGCGGTACCCGCCCACGAGGCAGGCGCATATAGACAGGGCCGTCGTGCTCGGCGATCGCGGCCACGCACTGCTCGGTTTCCAATGCATCGCAAGGATCGATAACCATCATCTGCGGAATCGCGCGCATCATCGCCAGATCTTCTGTAGCCTGATGGCTCGGGCCGTACCCAGTCGTCAAGCCCGGCAGCGCTGCGCAGATTTTGACGTTCAGGTTTTCCTCAGCGATCACTTGATGAATGAAGTCATAAGCGCGTCGGGTGGCGAATACCGCGTAGGTGGTGGCGAAAGGCACGAAGCCTTCCTTGGCCATGCCGCCGGCAGCAGCCATGAGCAACTGCTCAGCCATGCCCATCTGCAGGAAACGCTCTGGATAGCGCTGGGCGAAAATGTGCAAGTCAGTGTACTTGGCCAAATCTGCAGTCATGCCGACAATGCGTGGGTTCTTTTGGCCTGCCTTTATCAAGGCGTGGCCGAACGGTGCTGACGTGGTGCGCTGACCCTCGCTTGCTATAGAGGCGATCATGGACGAAGTGGTGAGTTTCGGCTTTGTAGAGGAGGCGGCGTTCATTGTGGGCTCCGGGTCGCATAGATCTCGTCGAGGTCTGTAAGTGCTTGCTGCCACTCCTCGGGCTCGACCCTGATGAAGTGGTTCTTGTCCCGCTGCTCCAGGAAAGGCACACCCTTACCCATTAGCGTGTCGAACAGGATCACGCGAGGTTTGTCCCCCGTAAAACCGCGAGCAATGTCGAACGCCTCGATCACGGTTTGCAGGTCGTTGCCGTCTACACGCTGTACATGCCAGCCAAACGCTGCCCATTTATCGGCCAGGGGTTCGAACTGGAGGATGTCATGGGAGGGGCCATCAGCCTGCTGGCGGTTGATGTCTACCAAGTTGATCAGGTTGCCCAACTGATGATGCGATGCCGACATAGCTGCTTCCCACACCGCCCCCTCATCCAGTTCTCCGTCGGACATCGAGTTGTAGACGAAGGCATCGTTGCCCTTCATGCGCAGAGCAAGAGCTTGGCCTACCGCGATCGCTAAGCCTTGACCGAGTGAACCACCCGAGATCTCCATGCCGGGCGTATAGGTCGCCATCCCGGACATCGGCAGTCGGCTGTCGTCGGAGCCGTAGGTTTCTAGCTCTTCTTCTGGAAGAACCCCTGCTTCCAAGAGGGCGGCGTATAGAGCAATGGCGTAATGCCCGTGTGACAGTAGGAAGCGGTCACGACCTTCCCATTCCGGGTCATCAGCACGAATATTCATGGCGTGGCAGTAGGCGACAGCAAGCACGTCGGCCCAGCCCAGCGCCTGGCCCACATAGCCCTGGCCTTGAACTTCTCCCATGCGCAAGGCAAAACGCCGAATACGCCACGCGTGTTCCGACATCCTGGCCAAAAGCGGGTGGTGAATCTCGGTCATATTGTTCTCCATTGGTGACCAGCGATCCGGGTTTACTGACGCAATCTATTCATCAGTCAGCAACCGTATTGGGTAATGCCCTGATATTCATGTAAAAATAGTGACTCGACAAAAGGTTTAAATTCGTCAACTAATGAACTGGATTCATCTATGAAGCTTTTGAAACGGGTGCCTCTCCCTGCCCTCAGAGTTTTTGAAGCAGCGGGTCGTACCTGCTCTTTTGTCGAGGCAGCAAAGGAGCTCGATCTTTCCCCGAGCGCGGTCAGCCATGCGATTCGCAAACTGGAAGCGGCCGCAGGACTTACCCTCTTCACGCGGAACACGCGCCACACATCCCTGACGCTAGAAGGCGCCATGCTGCTGGATCACGTTCAGCGCGGGTTTGAAGAAATGAGTCGAGGCCTTGCGATCGCGACCAACGAGCCTGCGGTACCTCTACGTCTGCACACGGCGCCCACCTTCGCCAGCCAGTGGTTGGTGCCGCGGTTAGCGAGTTTCCTAGAAGACCACCCAGGAATTGATCTGCGTATTTCAGCGAGCACAGACTATGCGCTGTTCGATAACGATGATTTCGACCTGGACATCGTCTACGGTGAGCCCAGACCGTCGCCTCATGAGAAGACGCCGCTGCGCATCGAGGAGTTAACACCGCTGTGCAGCCCGGAGGTAGCCAAGCATCTGCGCACCCCTCAGGATTTATATTCTCAGTTCCTAATCCAAAGCGACGGTCAGTCCGTCCAGTGGAGAGGCTGGTTTGCAGCGAATGGAATGCAGCCACCGAGTAACTACGGCTTGGCGTTTGACCGGAGCTCTATGGGCATAGCTGCTGCTGCAGGAGGTCTGGGCGTAGTACTTGAATCTGATTTGTTAGCCGAGCAGGAATTGGCGAGCGGTCGCTTGGTCAGTCCGCTTCGCCATGTCAGCAATAGCGTTCGGTACGTTGGTCACTACCTAGTGCATCCACGCCGACCTAGGCAGCCCCATGCAGTTTCTCAGTTTAAGCAGTGGATGTTCAAAGCACTATCGGCTCAAGCAATTTGAGCTGCCGAAGCCCAAGGCGTTGACGCTGGAGAATCAGACGGTGTGCACTGGCTTCTTGGAAATCCCCGCCGGCGGAGTCAAGCTAAGGCGATGAAGGAAATGCAAGCACCCTGGCTCGGCTGCTGCGGCAGCTATGCTCGTCGTCTCTAGTAGTGGGAAATGTGATGCAGCACCTCGATCACTTATCGTTGCACCTGTTCGTAATCATTTGCGAAGAAGGCACTATCGCCCGAGCCAGCGAGCGTGCATACATGGCGCCCTCCGCTGTCAGCAAGAGAATCTCGGACATTGAGGCGCGCTTTGGTATTACTCTGCTCAAACGCAGTAAGCGTGGCGTCGAACCTACCCCGGCGGGTGTCGCACTTTTGCGCCATGCACGAGGACTGACCCGCGCCATCGAATCTCTGCAAAGCGAACTGAGTGAATACGCGGACGGCGCACGCGGGCATGTGCGTGTGCTAGCCAATGTCTCGTCGATCATGGAGTTCCTTCCCGAGGAATTATCGGACTTCATGCTCGACAATCCGTTGATTCAGGCGGATATCGAAGAACGCTTCAGTCCGGATGTGGTGCGCGGGGTAGCGGAGGGCAATGCAGACCTGGGCATCTGCCGCAAGTCGATGGCCGTTGGCGACCTGGAGTTCGTGCCGTACCGGCAGGATCATCTGGCCGTGGTAGTTGGCGCCGATCACCCGCTGGCCGGGCGGGGCAGTATCGCGTTCGAAGAGACGCTGGATTACGAGCATCTGGGTTTGTCTGCATTCGCCACGCTCAATACCTTCATGCGCAACAGCGCTGAGGCGGCGGGCAAGGAATTGCGTTTTCGCTCGTACGTGTCGTCCTTTGACGCGGCCTATCGTCTGGTGCAGTTCGGCCTGGGCCTCGCAGTGTTCCCGCAGGAGGCGGTGGTGCGCTATGCGCAGCTGTTCGACCTGAGAGTGATCCCGCTGACCGATGACTGGGCGCTTGGCGAGTTCGTCATTTGCATGCGCGACCGCCATGCCTTGAGCCTGTCTGCGCGTCGCTTGCTCGACCATTTGCTGCTGCGTGCGCCGGCTTGGCAAACACGGAGCTGATCCATCGCGGCTGACGATGGATCAACCCGTGAAACACGTCTTTTCTGCCTGTCGTCCTGCTCTTAGTCTGGCCCCACGCTTCAGACAGAGAGACCGCGATGACAACAATAACAATCAACGAAGTCGGCATGCGCGATGGCCTGCAAAGCCTGCACACGGTAATGCCGACTGCCGCCAAGCTGCGCTGGATCGATCGCGCCTATGCCGCTGGCGTGCGCCATATGGAAGTCGCCTCGTTCGTGCCGGCCCGGCTGCTGCCGCAGATGGCCGATGCCAGACAGGTGGTGGGCCATGCCCTGACGTACCCCGATCTGCTGGTAACGGTGCTAGCACCCAACCTGCGTGGTGCGCAGGATGCGCTGGAGTCAGGCGCCCAGCGTATCGTCGCGCCGGTATCCGTCAGCACCGCCCACAGCCTGGCCAACGTGCGCCGTACGCCGCAGGAAATGGTCGAGGAACTGGGGCGCATGTGCCAACTGCGCAACGAGCTGGGGCGTCACGATGTGCAGATGATCGCCGGCATGTCGGTGGCCTTTGGCTGCACCCGCCAGGGCGATGTGCCATTGGCTGACCTGTGCGAGCTGACCCGCCAGGTGATCGAGGTGGGCTGCGACCTGGTCTCGCTGGGCGACACCACCGGCTACGCCAACCCCGCTCAGGTGGCTACTGTGATCCAGGCCGTTCGCTCCATTGCCGGCGAGCGACTACGTGCCGCGCACTTCCACGACACCCGTGGCCTGGCCCTGGCCAACAGCCTGGTGGCGGTGCAGCAGGGTATTCGCGAGCTGGATGCATCGCTTGCCGGCCTTGGCGGTTGCCCGTTCGCACCAGGTGCGTCGGGCAATACGGTGACCGAAGACCTTGTGTTCATGCTGCAGAGCATGGGTTTTGACACTGGTATCGACCTGCCAGCGCTGATCGCTTCCCGCCAGCTGCTGCGCGAGGCGCTGCCGGATGAACCGCTTTACGGCGCTATTGCCCGCGCCGGCCTGCCGCTCAACTACCGAAGGAACGCGTAATGTCCAGACTCCCCTTGGACGGCATTCGTGTCGTCGAGATTTCGCACATGGTCATGGGCCCCACCTGCGGCATGATCCTGGGTGACCTGGGTGCCGAAGTGATCAAGATCGAACCCACCCGCGGGGACGGCACTCGCCGCTTGCTCGGGGCGGGGGCGGGGTTCTTCCGCACCTTCAACCGCAACAAGCAGTGCATCGCCGTCGACCTCGACACCCTCCAGGGCCGTGAGGCGGTGCTGACGCTGATCGACAGCGCCGACGTATTCATCGAGAACTTCAAACCCGGGCGCATGCACACACTGGGCTTCGACTACGCCACGCTGCGCCAGCGTAATCCACGGTTGATCTATGCCTCGCACAAGGGCTTCCTCAGTGGCCCGTACGACAACCGCCTAGCCTTGGACGAAGTGGTGCAGATGATGGCTGGCCTGGCCTACATGACCGGGCCGGTGGGCCGCCCCTTGCGCGCCGGCAGTTCGGTAAACGACATCATGGGCGGCATGTTCGGCGCCATTGGTGTACTGGCCGCGCTCAACGAGCGCAACACCACGGGTGTCGGCCGCGAAGTGCAGAGTGCACTATACGAAAACTGCGTGTTGCTCGCGGCCCAGCACATGCAGCAGTACGTGGTGACCGGCCAGGCAGCGGCGCCGATGCCCAACCGCATCAGCGCCTGGGCGGTCTACGACGTGTTCACCTTCGCGGGCGGCGAGCAGATGTTCGTCGCTGCCACGGGTGAAGGCCAGTGGCAGGCCCTGTGCCAGTTGCTGGGCCAGACCGCCTTGCTCGACGACCCGACCTTGGCGACCAACAATGACCGGGTATTGCAGCGGCCGCGGCTGCTGGCGCATCTGGCCGAGGTGTTCGCCAATCTCGATGCCCAGCAATTGGCTACGGAACTGGAGGCGAACAGTATTCCGTTCGCGCCGATCCGCCGCCCAGAAGAACTGTTCGACGACCCGCACCTGATCCAGAGCGGTGGCATGGCGAACCTGCTGCTGGAAGATGGCAGCAGCACGCCGATGCCCTTGCTGCCGCTGTCGCTGGATGGCCAGCGCCTGCAGCCGCGCCGGCCGATCCCGCGGATTGGAGAACACACGCACAAGGTCATGCGCGAGCTGGGCTATAGCGATGAACGCATCGCCGAGCTGTGTGCGGCGGGGGTGCTGAAAACCGACGACCCGGCCCAGGGAGTGCACTGAATGGCCATCTATCGATACGACACACTGACCCCGACTCTTCACCCGGAAACCTTCATCGCCGAGGACGCCACGGTAATCGGCGATGTCACCCTGGAGCAGGGCGTGAGCGTGTGGCCGCAGGCAGTGTTGCGCGGTGACAACGAGCCGATCCGCATCGGCCAGCACAGCAATGTTCAGGAAGGGGCGGTGCTGCATGCCGACCCAGGGTTTGCCCTGACCGTGGGTCGCAACGTCACCATCGGCCATCAGGCCATGCTGCACGGCTGCAGCATCGGCGATGGCGCGCTGGTCGGGATCCAGGCGGTGGTGCTCAATGGCGCGGTGATCGGCCGCAACTGCCTGGTCGGAGCCGGCGCCATAGTCACCGAAGGCAAGGTGTTCCCCGACAACTCCCTGATTCTCGGCGCGCCGGCCAAGGTGGTGCGTGAGCTGAGCCCCGAAGCCGTCGCCGGCATGCACGCCAATGCCGCCGAGTACGTGCGCAAGGGCCAGGCCTTCAAGGAAAAGCTCGTGCGCATTGGCTGACACGTTGTACGCGGCGCCCTCAACGGGCGCCGTCGCTCTCCAATAATTACAAAAATGGAGATTCACCATGGTTGCCTTGACTGGCGAAGTGGCGCGCGAGCGCGCCGACAGCCACATCGACGAACTGCTGCTTTACCGCCGCGTGGCTTGGCGCATCATGCCGCTGGCCATCATCTGTTTCCTTTTTTCCTACTTCGACCGCATCAACATCAGTTTCGCCAAGACTCAGATGCAGGCTGAGCTGGGCCTGAGCGACGCCGCCTACGGACTGGCCGCGAGCATGTTCTTCATCGGCTACGTGCTGTTCGAAGTGCCGAGCAGTTTGGGCCTCAAGCGCTACGGGGCGCCGGCCTGGATCTGCCGGATTATGGTGTCGTGGGGCCTGGCCACGGCGGCCCTGGTATTCGCCTACACCCATTACACGCTGTATTTCCTGCGCTTTCTGATCGGAGTAATGGAAGCGGGTTTCGGCCCGGCGATCCTGTTCTACTTGGCCTGCTGGTTCCCTAAGAAACACTTGGCAAAAATGAACGGCCTGTGGTTCCTTGCCGTGCCCTTGGCCGGGGCGGTGGGCGGGCCGGCTGCGGGCTTCCTGCTGGGAACCATGGATGGTGTATTGGGCCTAGCGGGCTGGCACTGGCTGTTTCTGATGTCGGGTTTGCCATGCGTGTTTCTGGGGCTGCTGGTGCTAAGGAAGCTTGACCGCGACATCGAGTCGGCCAGATGGCTTAGCCGCCAGGAGAAAGACCTGCTGGCGGAGAACTTGGCTCAGGACAGGCGCGTGCAGAAACCAATTCTGGGGTCAATCTGGCAGGTGCTGCTGACCCGCGAAGTGGCGATCATGGCGTTCATTTACTACGTGGTGAAAACTGCTTCCTACGGCCTGAACTTTTGGATGCCACACCTGATCAAGTCGTCCGGCGTGCAGGACATGCTGTGGGTCGGCGTGCTGTCGGCATTGCCGTATGCAGTGGCCTGCATTGGCATGGTGTGGTTGACCCGCCGATCCGACCGTACGGGTGAGCGCAAGCGCTACTTGGTGTACTGCCTTCTGGCCGCCGCTTGCGGTTATCTGTTGGCTTGCCTGTACTCCGACTCGTCGGTGGCCATGATGGCTGCGCTGGTGCTGGCCACCGCAGGCACATTCATCGCCATCCCGATCTTCTGGACAATTCCCCAATCGACTTTCTCAGGGCTGGCCATCGCCACGGGCACTGCGGCGATAAACTCGGTTGGCCAACTGAGCGGCATCGTCGCGCCGGTGATGGTTGGTAAAATCAATGACCTTACCGGCAGCAGCTACATGGGCATGCTGTCGATTGCACCGCTGATCCTGATCGCTTGCCTGGTGGTGATGCGCTGCGTCAGAAATCCCAAGGCTTGAACAACAGCGCTTTCCAACAAGAAAAACAAGGCGTAACCATGAATGTATCCTCCTCCCGGCGGGCATCGCTGATGCTCGCGGCGCTTGGCTGCGCGTGCCAGGCGGCCCAGGCAGGCTTTGCCGACGACGGCAAGGGCAGCCTGGAGGTGCGCAACCTCTACTTCGACCGCGATTTCCATGGTGATACCGCCAGCCAGTCGCGACGCGCCGAGTGGGCCCAGGGCTTCATGCTCAAGTGGCAGTCCGGTTATTCCGATGGCGTTGTCGGCTTTGGCCTGGATGCAGTCGGTATGTTGGGCATCAAGCTAGACTCTTCGCCCGACCGCAGCGGCACCGGCCTCTTGCCGCTGGCATCTCTACATCTCCGCATTGCTTCATAACAATCTATAACATTGCGGGCAAGCATGGCAAAGCGGAGCTAAGGTGCCTCTAAGTAGCTGCATTCGATATCATACATTTGTACAAATCCATGCTCGCAAACCTGAACATTTAACGATTTCCAGTACCGCAAAGGCGTTTTAGTCTCCTGTTCAAGCGTTGAACAATAATAAAAGGAGACACCCCATGCCCATTCAGTCAGAGCATGATCCGCGCCTAAAACGATCACTGAAAACACGCCATATCAGCATGCTTGCCCTTGGCGGCGTTATTGGTGCAGGTCTGTTCGTCGGTTCCAGCGCAGTCATTGCCTCAACCGGCCCGGGTGCGTTCCTCACCTATGCCATAACCGGCATCATCGTCGCTCTAGTAATGCGAATGCTCGGCGAGATGGCAGCGGCACATCCCACCAAAGGTTCTTTTGTTGACTACGCCCGAATGGCGTTTGGCCGGCCGGCTGGGTACATGACCGGTTGGCTGTACTGGTATTTCTGGGTCATTGTGGTTGGCTTCGAGGCCGTGGTTGGTGGCCAGATCATCAATGGCTGGTTCCCGGATATTCCGGTCTGGGTCATTGCCCTGGGGCTCATGATCAGCATGACCTTGCTGAACATGATGTCGGTCCACTCCTTTGGTGAGGCCGAATACTGGTTCGCCGGGGTTAAAGTGGCCGCTATCGTCGTATTCCTGCTCGTGGCGGGCGCGTACGTGTTCCATCTGTGGCCGAACTCGACTGCCACGTTTGACAACCTGACCCAGCACGGCGGCTTCTTGCCCCACGGTGTTGGTGCGCTGTTCACGGGCGTCGTCGTGGTCATCTTCTCGATGACAGGTGTCGAGGTCGCGACACTCGCCGCGGCAGAGTCGGAAGACCCTACTCGCAACATCCGCAAGGCCGTGAACACCGTCATGGTACGCATCCTGGTGTTCTTTGTACTGGCCACTTTCTTCATCGTTGTCGCCCAGCCATGGACCAGCCTGACCCCAGGCAAATCCCCCTTCGTGACCACGCTGGAGCACATTGGCATTCCCGGTGCTGGCGAGATGCTCACTGCGGTCATTCTGGTTGCCGTGCTGTCGGTACTCAACGCCGGCCTCTACACCTCTTCGCGCTTGCTGTTTGTCCTGGCCTCCAATGACGAGGCACCTCGCTGGATTGCTGGCGTGAACAAAAAGGGCGTGCCGGTTCGTGGCGTGCTTGCCTCCACCTTGGTGGGCTATGGCTGTGTGGTCATTGCAGCACTGTGGCCGGATACGGTGTTCCAGTTCCTGATCAACTCCTCGGGCACGGTGTTCTTGTTTGTCTACCTGATGATCTGCCTGTCGCAACTCAAGCTGCGCCGCAAGTGGGTGGAAGAGGGCAGCCTGAAGTTCGCCATGTGGGCCCACCCATGGCTGCCGCTGCTGGTCACTGCCTCGATCATCGCCGTCCTGGTCAGCATGGCATTCGACCCCTCCATGCAGATGAGCCTGCTGCAGTGCGTGATAGCCATCTTCGCTATTGCTGCTTCGTACCTGGTACTGAGCCTCTCTCGTAAGCGTCAGCGAGCCGTCGAAGGCCAGCCCGTCACCACTGCTTAGCCAACCACGCCGTATCAGTACACCCCGGAACCCGGGCCCTCAATGGGAAGCCAACAGCATGTCAGCGAAATACGAATTGTCCCAGTTGCCCAACAAACCGCTGTGGTTCGCGCCAAGCCCGTCGCGTGAGCGACTGGATGGCGCGGCCCAGGCCGACGTCGTCATCGTCGGAGCCGGTTACACAGGGCTGTGGACGGCCTATTACCTGCTCAAGAGTGATCCTTCTCTGCGCGTAGTTCTGCTGGAGAAAAACGAAGTCGGTTTTGGTGCCTCCGGGCGCAATGGTGGTTGGGCATCGGCGATTTTCCCGATCTCGCTGCACCGCGTAGAGCAGCTGTATTCGCACAATGCGGCTCTGCATCTGCAGGCTGCAATGAACGAAACAGTCGATGAGATTGGCCGCGTTCTCGCCCTGGAAGGCGTGGACGCTGACTATGCCAAGCAAGGCTTCTTGTCGCTGGCACGTAGCAAACCACAGATGGAGCGAGCCCGAGCAGCCGTCGAGTCTTCGGCACGCTTTGGGCTCCCCGATCAGTGGCGCGTGCTTGAGGCTGCTGAAGCCCAGACACGTATTGGTGCTCAAGAAACGCTGGGTGGCCTTTATACCGAGCACTGTGCGCTGATCCACCCGGGCAAGCTGGTCCGTGGCTTGGCGAAGCTGGTTGAAGGCCTGGGTGCGAAAATATATGAGCAGTCGGCAGTCACTCAGATGGCGCCGGGGGTGGTGCACACCGCCCATGGCTCGGTGCGCGCTGAAATGACTGTGCGTGCCACCGAGGCATTCACTTCCCAACAGCCCGGACACTCGCGTTTTGTCATTCCGCTGTACTCGTTGGTCCTGGCCACCGAGCCACTACCTAGCGATCTGCTGGCCAAGCTCAAACTCGATCACCGCATGGCCTTCAACGACATGCGCCACCTGCGCGTTTACGGTCAGGTGACGGCGGAAGGCCGGTTGGTCTTCGGTGGTCGAGGGGCACCCTACAACTGGGGCTCGCGCATGTCTGCCGAGGACGATCTGGTGGACAACATCCACGGCAAGATCTACGACACGCTGCTCGAGTTCTTCCCGGCGCTGCGAGATGCGCGCATCACTCACCGTTGGGGCGGCGCGCTAGGCGTCTCGCGCGACTGGTGCCCGACTGTGAGCATCGATCGCAATAAGCGCATGGCCTGGGCGGGTAACTATGTCGGTGATGGCGTAGCCACCAGCAACCTGGCCGGGCGTCTGCTGCGCAACTTCATTTTGGAGCGCGACGAGGAAATCAACACGTTGCCTCTGGTCAACCACCGCTCGCCATCCTGGGAGCGCGAACCCTTGCGTTGGTTCGGTATCAACACCGGCCTCGCAGCGGCCTCGCTGAGTGATATCGAAGAACGCTTCACCCACAAACCTTCGCGTACCGCGATGCTGCTGGAAAAGCTCACCGGCGCCCATTGATAAGGAGAAAACCCTATGCCTTCGTTCACCATCATCAAGCACGCCGACATCAAGGCCCTGCCTCTTTCCAATTGCCGTCGTTTTGCAGAAAGGTAATCAATGTGGTCAGCAGTGCCGCACCCTGGGTACGATCGTGCTCAATCAATGGACCCAGATACCGACCAACAAGTGCACGTGCTTCAGGCATCGACTTGGGTGCCATGATCAATCCGGTTTCCACCTCGCCATAAGCCAGGATTTCTTTGTCTATTTCCTGGGCTTGAATAAGCGCGAGCCGGGATTGTCGGAAGCTTTCCTGTAGGCCCGTTGCTGCTGAGATTGGCCCGCTAACGCCGATCACAGTGCCGACACCGAGGTTGGTGCGCAATGCCTCAAACATTGATGTCTGATTTCGACTTAGCGCCATCAACAGTCCGTTCTCGACGAACAGCAACGGCGTTAGCGCGTACAGGGCAGGGGAGTGATGAATATCTTCGATTGACCATGGGCCGGCTGGGCCTGGCAGTATCGCCAGACTTACCAATGTGCCTGTAAGCCCATGACGCTCCAGCATCGGCAGCGCTAAAGTAAACTCGGTTGTACTGTCGACCAAGCTGCGGAGCAGCGATGCACCTTCTGCGCGTTGCAGGTCGCGCTGGATCATCAGTCGCTCCAGTTCGACACCCAGCAGACCGGCCAATGACCTCACCAAAATGGAATCATCGGGCGAACGCCTGGCGCTACTCGAGATAATGAGATTGACGCGGGCTCGACCGCCGATCGGTATGCGTTCGATGTGATCGACATCCACTGGGGATAGGGTTTGGGCTTCGACAATCTTGAGCCCACTGACGGCATCTTCGATGGTCAGGTTCATGCCCAAAGCATTGGCGAGGATCGACAGCCTTCCTGCCATTTCTGGCTGCTTGCGCAGTGCTTCTGCGTAAGTCTGAAACAGCCGTTCGCTGGCGTTGAACCGTTCCCGCTGTGCCTGCAACACACTTTCAATCACTTGGTGTGAAAGCTTGACGAACTCCAGTTGGAAACTCGCGCGCAGCACCGGAAAATGCAGTCTGTCGGCAGCGTCTAGCAGTGCTTGTGTCAAGTCTGGGGCATCTTGCCTAGGCGCGATAACCAATGCGCTAGGGTTGCTTTGTACCAGTTGCTCCAGCCATTCGACCTGCTGCTGCGAAGCCTGTGGCAGGCCAACGCCAGTTGTCATCACCAGGTCACCCGGTGACACCCAGCGCCATGGGTCGGGCAGGTCAACCGTATGTGCCCAGGTGATGGTCCGTCCGATACCCGCCATGCCGGCGGCAACCTGCAGTTTCAGTGGATCAATAGCAATTAGATTTTGCACCGTCAGCATTAGAAGCTCTCGTGTCACGCGGATAAAGCAACGCACTCTGCACAGACAGGCGAGCATTGCCAGAATAAGCGGGATAATCCACAGCCAGCGGAGCCGAGCTCCGACTTCACCGCAGTGTGCGACAGGGAGGAGAGAGAGTAAATCCAATAGTCAATGTGAATCGCCCCTGGTTTACTAGACACTCTCCAAGCTCAGAAAATAGCGTTTCTCATACTCTACTGGCGACAGCTGCATAGCACTGCTGTGTCGACGCTTGGGGTTATAGAA
>NZ_JABWRW010000050.1:0-6150 GCF_014269095.1 Pseudomonas sp. SWRI50
CTTGGGTCGGTCTGCACCAGGCTCAGGCGCTCGCCTGGCAGTGCCGCCGGGTCGAGGTCGATCAGGAAGGTGCCGTTGGCCAAGACAGTGCCAGTGCCGATCACATTACCCTCGGCGTCGCGCACCTCCACGCTGGCACCCGCTTCACCACGGCCGCTCAGGGCCAGGCCATCGCTGCCGACGACAATATTGCTCACCGCTGCAGGCGGCGTGATGTCCGGTGCATCGAATGGCAGCGGGGTGGAGCTATTACCAGCGGCATCCACCAGGCGGATGTCCAGCACTTCACCATTGGCCTGGGCAGGCGTAAGGGTGAGGCTGAAGCTGCCGTTCTCGTTGACCAGGCCGGTACCAATGATGTCGCCCGCAGCGTCGCGCACCTGCACGGTGGCGCCCGGTTCGCCGCTACCCGTGAGGGTGACGCCGTCGACCAGTTCCAGGCCGGTAGGTTGCTCTGGCGCTTGTAGGTCTGGCGAGGTCACCGAACCAGGTTCAGAGGCGTTGCCTGCCGCGTCGGTCAGTACCACTTGCAGGGTGCTGCCGTCGTTAACGGCCGGGTCCAGGGTGATCTGGAAGGTGCCGTCCGGGTTGACCAAGCCGCTGGCCACGAGGTTGCCCTCGGCATCACGGACTTGCACGGTGGCCCCGGCTTCACCACGACCATTCAGCTGGCTGCCGGCGAGGGCGATGACCAGGTTGGTGGGTGCGTCTGGTGGCGTGGTGTCGCCGCCGTCGATGTCCGGCGCGGTGACCGTGCCGGCGGTTGAGGCGTTGCCTGCAGCATCGGTCGCAGTAACTTGCAGCACCTCGCCATCGACTTGAGGCGGATCGAGGGTGATGTTGAAGGTACCAGTCGGGCCGACCAAGGCGCTGCCCAGTTCGGTGCCGTCAGCTGCCAGCACCCGCACGGTGCTGCCCGGTTCGGCACGGCCGGTGACGACGCTGCCGTCGGCGTTGATCGCCAGTTCACTCGGCGCAGTCGGCGCGGTGATGTCGGGTGCGTTGATTTGTACCGGCAGGGACGACGCGCCGGTGCCATCGATTGCCACCAGGTCGAGCAGTTCGCCGTTGGCTTGTGCCGGGTTGAGGATGACGGTGAAGGTACCTTCGGCACCCACCACCACGCTGCCGACCAGCGTGCCATCGGCATCGCGCACTTCCACACGGCTGCCGACCGGGGCGGAACCGCTGATGCTGGTGCCGTCTTCGGCGACCACCAGGTCGCTCGGGCTGGCCGGTGTGGTGGTCGAGGGTACGTCGTACTCGAAGGCTACGGATGCATTGCCGCTTGGGTCGGTCTGCACCAGGCTCAGGCGCTCGCCTGGCAGTGCCGCCGGGTCGAGGTCGATCAGGAAGGTGCCGTTGGCCAAGACAGTGCCAGTGCCGATCACATTACCCGCGGCGTCGCGCACCTCCACACTGGCACCCGCTTCACCACGGCCGCTCAGGGCCAGGCCATCGCTGCCGACGACAATATTGCTCACCGCTGCAGGCGGCGTGATGTCCGGTGCATCGAATGGCAGCGGGGTCGAGGTGTTACCGGCGGCGTCCACCAGGCGGATATCCAGCACTTCGCCATTGGCCTGGGCAGGCGTAAGCGTGAGGCTGAAGCTGCCGTTTTCGTTGACCAGGCCGGTACCGATGATGTCGCCCGCAGCGTCGCGCACCTGCACGGTGGCGCCCGGTTCGCCGCTACCCGTGAGGGTGACGCCGTCGACCAGTTCCAGGCCGGTAGGTTGCTCTGGCGCTTGTAGGTCTGGCGAGGTCACCGAACCAGGTTCAGAGGCGTTGCCTGCTGCGTCGGTCAGTACCACTTGCAGGGTGCTGCCGTCTTTCACGGCCGGGTCCAGGGGGATCTGGAAGGTGCCGTCCGGGTTGACCAAGCCGCTGGCCACGAGGTTGCCCTCGGCATCACGGACTTGCACGGTGGCCCCGGCTTCGCCACGACCGTTGAGCTGGCTGCCGGCGAGGGCGATGACCAGGTTGGTAGGTGCATCCGGTGGCGTGATGTCGCCGCCGTCGATATCCGGCGCGGTGACCGTGCCGGCGGTTGAGGCGTTGCCTGCAGCATCGGTCGCAGTAACTTGCAGCACCTCGCCATCGACTTGAGGCGGATCGAGGGTGATGTTGAAGGTACCAGTCGGGCCGACCAAGGCGCTGCCCAGTTCGGTGCCGTCAGCTGCCAGCACCCGCACGGTGCTGCCCGCTTCGGCCCGGCCGGTGACGACGCTACCGTCGGCGTTGATCGCCAGTTCACTTGGCGCAGTCGGCGCGGTGATGTCCGGCGCAAAGATTTGCGTAGGCACGGACGACAGACCGTTGTCATCAATGGCGACCACATCGAGCAGTTCGCCGTTGGCTTGGGCCGGGTCGAGCACGATAGTGAAGGTGCCATCGGCACCTGCCACGACACTGCCGATCAGCGTGCCATTGGCATCGTGCACCTCCACACGGGTTCCCGCTGGCGCGTTGCCGGTCAGGCTGGTGCCATCGGCATTGATCGCCAGCTCGCTTGGGCTCGCCGGGGCGGTGATCAGTGGTACGTCGTATTCAAAGGCGACGGACGCGTTGCCGCTCGGGTCGGTCTGGACCAGGCTCAGGTGCTCGCCGGGTTGCGCTGCCGGGTCGAGGTCGATGAGGAAGGTACCGTTGGCCAAGACAGTGCCTGTGCCGATCACAGTGCCCTCGGCGTCACGCACTTGCACAGTGGCGCCGGCTTCGCCGCGGCCGCTGAGGACCAGGCCGTCGGAGCCGACGGCAATATTGCTGACGGCGGCAGGCGGTGTGATGTCCGGTGCATCGAATTGGAGTGGGGCAGAGCTGTTGCCGGCGGCATCCACGAGGCGAACGTCCAGCGCTTCGCCATTCGCTTGAGCAGGGCTGAGCGTCAGGCTGAAACTGCCATCTGCGCCTACGAGTCCGCTACCAATCACATTGCCCGCAGCGTCGCGGACTTGAACAGTGGCACCCGGTTCTCCGCGACCGGTAAGGGTCACGCCTTCGGCCAAGGCCAGGCCTGTGGGTTGGTCTGGGGCTTGCAGGTCTGGCGAGGTGACCGTACCTGGTTCAGACGCGTTGCCTGCCGCGTCGGTCAGCACCACTTGCAGCGTGCTGCCATCGTTAACGGCTGGATCAAGGGCGATTACAAAGTTGCCGTCCGCGCCTACGATGCCAGTCGCCAGCACATTGCCAGCGGCGTCACGTACCTGCACGGTGGCTCCGGCTTCGCCGCGGCCGCTGAGCTGGCTGCCGGCGAGGCCGATCACCAGGTTGGTCGGTGCGTTGGGTGGCGTGGTGTCCACGCCGTCGATATCCGGCGCGGTGACGGAGCTGCCAGGCGATGTGTTACCAGCGTCATCGGTCGCGGTGGCCTGCAACACTTCGCCATCGACCTGAGGCGGGTCGAGGGTGATGTTGAACACGCCAGTTGGTCCGACCAGGGCGCTGCCCAGTTCGGTGCCATCGGCGGCGAGAATACGAACAGTGCTACCCGGTTCGGCACGGCCAGTTACTACAGTGCCGTTGGCGCTGACGGCCAGTTCACTGGGTGCGGCTGGCGCGGTGATGTCCGGCGCGGTGATCTGCGCAGGCACGGACGACAAGCCGGTGTCGTCAATGGCCACAACATCGAGCAGTTCGCCGTTGGCTTGGGCCGGGTCGAGCACGATAGTAAAGGTGCCGTCTGCACCCGCCACAGCACTGCCAATGAGCGTGCCATTGGCATCGTGCACCTCCACACGGGTTCCAGCGGGTGCGTTGCCGGTCAGGCTGGTGCCATCGGCGTTGATCGCCAGTTCGCTCGGGCTGGCCGGGGCGGTGGTCAGTGGTACGTCGTATTCGAGGGCAACGGACGCGTTGCCGCTTGGGTCGACCTGCACCAGGCTCAGGTGTTCGCCGGGTTGTGCAGCCGGGTCGAGGTTGATCAGGAAGGTACCATTGGCAGTGACGACGCCGCGGCCAAGCAGGTTGCCATCCGCGTCGCGCACCTCAACGGTGGCACCCGCTTCCCCGCGACCGCCCAAGACCAAGCCGCCAGGGCCGACCTGGATGTTACTGACCGCATCCGGTGGGGTGATGTCCGGCGCATTGAACTGCAGGGCAGCGGAGCTATTGCCAGCGGCATCGACCAGGCGGATATCCAGGGCTTCGCCATTGGCCTGCGCAGGGCTCAGCGTCAGGCTGAACGTGCCATCCGCGTTGACCAGCCCGGTACCGATCACAGTACCGGCAGCGTCGCGTACTTGTACGGTGGCGCCAGGTTCGCCGCGGCCGGTGAAGGTGATGCCATTGGCCAGGGCAAGGTCGGTGGGTTGCGCAGGTGGCAGTAGGTCTTGCGAGGTGACCGAGCCCGGTTGAGAAACGTTGCCCGCCGCATCGGTCAGTGTCACTTGCAGGGTGCTGCCGTCGATGACGGCAGGGTCCAGCGTTAGCAGGAAGGTGCCATCTGCACCCACGGTGCCAGTGGCCAGGACATTGCCGGCGGCGTCGCGCACCTGCACGGAGGTGCCTGCTTCGCCACGGCCAGTCAGTTGGTGGCCAGCGAGACCGATCACCAGATTGGTGGGTGCGTCTGGTGGCGTGGTATCCCCGCCGTCGATATCCGGTGCGGTGACGGAGCTGGCGGTGGAGGTATTGCCAGCGGCATCGGTAGCCGTGGCTTGTAGAACCTCCCCATCGACCTGAGGCGGGTCGAGGGTGATGTTGAAGACGCCAGTCGGGCCGACCAGAGCGCTGCCCAGTTCGGTGCCATCGGCGGCGAGAATACGAACAGTGCTACCCGGTTCGGCACGGCCGGTGACAACGGTGCCGTTTGCGCTGACGGCCAGCTCACTCGGCGCGGCTGGTGCAGTGATGTCCGGCGCGGTGATCTGTGCGGGCAGAGAAGACAGGCCGGTGTCATCGATGGCGACGACATCGAGCAATTCGCCGTTGGCTTGTGGTGGCGTGAGTTCAAGGGTGAAGGTGCCATCGGCGCCGGCAGTGGCGCTGCCGATCAGGGTGCCATTGGCATCGTGCACTTCCACGCGGCTGCCCGCTGGCGCGGTACCGGTCAGGGTGGTGCCGTCGGCATCGATTAGCAGGTCGCTCGGACTTGCAGGGGCGGTGGTTTGAGGTACGTCGTATTCGACGGCAACGGAAGCGTTGCCGCTTGCGTCGGTCTGCACCAGGCTCAGTTGCTCGCCTGGTTGGGCAGCCGGGTCAAGGTCAATCAGGAAGGTGCCGTTGGCCAAGACGGTGCCGGTACCAATTACATTGCCGTTGGCATCGCGCACTTCCACGGTGGCCCCGGCTTCGCCGCGACCGCTGAGGACCAGGCCGTCGGTGCCGACCACGATATTGCTTACGGCCGCTGGCGGAGTGATATCCGGCGCATCGAATTGCAGTGGGGTAGAGCTGTTACCAGCGGCGTCCACCAGACGGATGTCCAGTGCTTCGCCATTCGCTTGAGCCGGGGAGAGCGTCAGGTTGAAGCTGCCATCTGCGCCCACCAGCCCGGTGCCGATCACAGTGCCCGCAGCGTCGCGTACTTGCACGGTGGCGCCAGGCTCGCCGCGACCCGTGAGGGTCACGCCATCAGCCAGGGCCAGGTCAGTCGGCTGCGCAGGTGGAAGCAGGTCTTGGGAGGTGACTGAACCTGGCTGCGAAACGTTGCCCGCGGCATCGGTCAAGGTCACTTGCAGGGTGCTGCCATCGATTACGGCAGGATCAAGGGTCAGCAGGAAGGTGCCATCTGCACCCACAGTGCCAGTCGCCAGCACATTGCCGTCGGCATCACGCACCTGAACCGTAGTCCCCACTTCGCCTCGGCCAGTCAGTTGGTGGCCAGCGAGACCGATCACCAAATCAACAGGGGCGTCCGGCGGCGTGGTATCGCCGCCGTCGATATCCGGTGCGGTAACGGAGCTGGCAACCGAAGTATTGCCGGCAGCGTCAGTTGCGGTGGCTTGCAGTAGCTCACCATCGACCTGAGGCGGATCGAGGTTGATGCTGAACACGCCAGTTGGCCCGACCAAGGCGCTGCCCAGTTCAGTGCCGTCGGCGGCGAGAATACGAACGGTGCTGCCTGGTTCGGCGCGGCCGGTAACGACGGTGCCGTTGGCGCTGACGGCCAACTCGGTAGGTGCGGCTGGTGCAGTGATGTCCGGCGCG
>NZ_JABWRW010000051.1:0-3333 GCF_014269095.1 Pseudomonas sp. SWRI50
GCGCAGATAGGGGTTTTGCGAAATGAATCTTGACGATGACCTACTCTCACATGGGGAAACCCCACACTACCATCGGCGATGCATCGTTTCACTACTGAGTTCGGGATGGGATCAGGTGGTTCCAATGCTCTATGGTCGTCAAGAAATTCTGTAGCCAGAATGTCCAGATGGACAGCCCAGCGAATTCGGATATGCGATTTTGTGGTTACGAACTTTCGGGGCTTTCGTCTTCACCACCGCAATTCGCGCTAGCAAATTGCTTGGGTGTTATATGGTCAAGCCTCACGGGCAATTAGTATTGGTTAGCTCAACGCCTCACAGCGCTTACACACCCAACCTATCAACGTCGTAGTCTTCGACGGCCCTTTAGGGGATTCAAGATCCCAGTGAGATCTCATCTTGAGGCAAGTTTCCCGCTTAGATGCTTTCAGCGGTTATCTCTTCCGAACATAGCTACCCGGCAATGCCACTGGCGTGACAACCGGAACACCAGAGGTTCGTCCACTCCGGTCCTCTCGTACTAGGAGCAGCCCCTCTCAAATCTCAAACGTCCACGGCAGATAGGGACCGAACTGTCTCACGACGTTCTAAACCCAGCTCGCGTACCACTTTAAATGGCGAACAGCCATACCCTTGGGACCGGCTTCAGCCCCAGGATGTGATGAGCCGACATCGAGGTGCCAAACACCGCCGTCGATATGAACTCTTGGGCGGTATCAGCCTGTTATCCCCGGAGTACCTTTTATCCGTTGAGCGATGGCCCTTCCATACAGAACCACCGGATCACTAAGACCTACTTTCGTACCTGCTCGACGTGTTTGTCTCGCAGTCAAGCGCGCTTTTGCCTTTATACTCTACGACCGATTTCCGACCGGTCTGAGCGCACCTTCGTACTCCTCCGTTACTCTTTGGGAGGAGACCGCCCCAGTCAAACTACCCACCATACACTGTCCTCGATCCGGATAACGGACCTGAGTTAGAACCTCAAAGTTGCCAGGGTGGTATTTCAAGGATGGCTCCATGAGAACTGGCGTCCCCACTTCAAAGCCTCCCACCTATCCTACACAAGCAAATTCAAAGTCCAGTGCAAAGCTATAGTAAAGGTTCACGGGGTCTTTCCGTCTAGCCGCGGATACACTGCATCTTCACAGCGATTTCAATTTCACTGAGTCTCGGGTGGAGACAGCGCCGCCATCGTTACGCCATTCGTGCAGGTCGGAACTTACCCGACAAGGAATTTCGCTACCTTAGGACCGTTATAGTTACGGCCGCCGTTTACCGGGGCTTCGATCAAGAGCTTCGCTTGCGCTAACCCCATCAATTAACCTTCCGGCACCGGGCAGGCGTCACACCCTATACGTCCACTTTCGTGTTTGCAGAGTGCTGTGTTTTTAATAAACAGTCGCAGCGGCCTGGTATCTTCGACCGGCATGGGCTTACGGAGCAAGTCCTTAACCCTCGCCGGCGCACCTTCTCCCGAAGTTACGGTGCCATTTTGCCTAGTTCCTTCACCCGAGTTCTCTCAAGCGCCTTGGTATTCTCTACCTAACCACCTGTGTCGGTTTGGGGTACGGTTCCCAGTTATCTGAAGCTTAGGAGCTTTTCTTGGAAGCATGGCATCAACCACTTCGTCGCCTAAAGGCAACTCGTCATCAGCTCTCGGCCTTGAGATCCCGGATTTGCCTAAGATCTCAGCCTACCACCTTAAACTTGGACAACCAACGCCAAGCTGGCCTAGCCTTCTCCGTCCCTCCATCGCAATAACTGGAAGTACAGGAATATTAACCTGTTTTCCATCGACTACGCTTTTCAGCCTCGCCTTAGGGACCGACTAACCCTGCGTCGATTAACGTTGCGCAGGAAACCTTGGTCTTTCGGCGTGGGAGTTTTTCACTCCCATTGTCGTTACTCATGTCAGCATTCGCACTTCTGATACCTCCAGCAAGCTTCTCAACTCACCTTCACAGGCTTACAGAACGCTCCTCTACCGCATCACCAAAAGGTGATACCCGTAGCTTCGGTGCATGGTTTGAGCCCCGTTACATCTTCCGCGCAGGCCGACTCGACTAGTGAGCTATTACGCTTTCTTTAAAGGGTGGCTGCTTCTAAGCCAACCTCCTAGCTGTCTAAGCCTTCCCACATCGTTTCCCACTTAACCATGACTTTGGGACCTTAGCTGACGGTCTGGGTTGTTTCCCTTTTCACGACGGACGTTAGCACCCGCCGTGTGTCTCCCATGCTCGGCACTTGTAGGTATTCGGAGTTTGCATCGGTTTGGTAAGTCGGGATGACCCCCTAGCCGAAACAGTGCTCTACCCCCTACAGTGATACATGAGGCGCTACCTAAATAGCTTTCGAGGAGAACCAGCTATCTCCGAGCTTGATTAGCCTTTCACTCCGATCCACAGGTCATCCGCTAACTTTTCAACGGTAGTCGGTTCGGTCCTCCAGTCAGTGTTACCTAACCTTCAACCTGCCCATGGATAGATCGCCCGGTTTCGGGTCTATACCCAGCGACTAAACGCCCTATTAAGACTCGCTTTCGCTACGCCTCCCCTATTCGGTTAAGCTCGCCACTGAATATAAGTCGCTGACCCATTATACAAAAGGTACGCAGTCACCTAACAAAGTAGGCTCCCACTGCTTGTACGCATACGGTTTCAGGATCTATTTCACTCCCCTCTCCGGGGTTCTTTTCGCCTTTCCCTCACGGTACTAGTTCACTATCGGTCAGTCAGTAGTATTTAGCCTTGGAGGATGGTCCCCCCATATTCAGACAAAGTTTCTCGTGCTCCGTCCTACTCGATTTCATTGATAAGAGATTTTCGTGTACGGGGCTATCACCCACTATGGCCGCACTTTCCAGAGCGTTCCACTAATCTCAAACCAACTTAAGGGCTGGTCCCCGTTCGCTCGCCACTACTAAGGGAATCTCGGTTGATTTCTTTTCCTCAGGGTACTTAGATGTTTCAGTTCCCCTGGTTCGCCTCTTGCACCTATGTATTCAGTACAAGATACTCAGCTTATGCTGAGTGGGTTCCCCCATTCAGAGATCTCTGGATCACAGTCTGTTTGCCGACTCCCCAAAGCTTATCGCAGGCTACCACGTCTTTCATCGCCTCTGACTGCCAAGGCATCCACCGTATGCGCTTCTTCACTTGACCATATAACCCCAAGCAATCTGGTTATACTGTGAAGACGACATTCGCCGAAAATTCGTTTTGCTCTTTCGAGCCCACAAATTTTACCTTAGCCTGATCCACTACCAGTGAAAGTAGTGTTCAGTCTATTTCTATCACATATCCGAATTTTTAAAGAACGATCTGACAAAAG
>NZ_JABWRW010000052.1:0-3256 GCF_014269095.1 Pseudomonas sp. SWRI50
GGTCACCTATGGGGCGTTTTCTTATGAGAGCAACGCTAAAGGGCAGGGGGGTGGGGCTCAATGACAGGGGGGATCAATGTTGTTGCGTTTTTTGCAATGGGGGGTGGCTATGCGTTCGGCGTAGTTTTTTTGTGGGGGCGGACATCGAGCGCCGCCCGCGCGGCGCTCGATCTCATAGGCGCTGCATCTCCCAAAACAAGCACCAAGACAAGCACCAAGACAAGCACCAAGACAAGCACCAAGACAAACACCAAGATCACAACGCCATCCGCACCGCCTTGGCCATCTCCGTCGCCAATTCCCGGCTCATGCCATCCAAGGTTCGCCCACGGCGCGTAACAATCTGGATATCGGTCGCGTTCATCGCCTCGCAATCGATGGCCAGGGCCTTGAAGGTGCCGTTCTTGAGCTCGTCGATGATCGGCAGTTCGGCCAGCAAGGTGGCGCCCAGCCCCGACCGAACGAAGTCCAGAATCACCGCCAGGGAGTTGGAGGTGAGGGTGGGCACGATGGCGAACGGCTGGTCCTTGCAGGCGGCATCCGCCAGCTCCCGCACGCGGAAGTTGGCGCCGGGCAGCACCAGTGATTCGCGGGCCACTTCGGCG
Source organism: Pseudomonas sp. SWRI50 (assembly GCF_014269095.1). Lineage (NCBI taxonomy): Bacteria > Pseudomonadati > Pseudomonadota > Gammaproteobacteria > Pseudomonadales > Pseudomonadaceae > Pseudomonas > Pseudomonas sp. SWRI50. The sequence continues at coordinate 606 of NZ_JABWRW010000052.1, forward strand.
AGGCTGACCGTGGAGCGCTCGGCCATCCGGCTGTCACGGTGAACAATCATCCGCAATGGCTGCGCCAGGCTGAACAGGCGCGTCAGGCGGGCCGATGCGTTAGGCGCAAAGACCACGCCGAGGTGCGCCTCGTCGTTCATCACCATGCGCTGCACCTCCAAGGACGGGGCGCTGATGATCTCGGCCTTGTGCGCATTGTGCGCGTGCAAAAAGCCCTGCAACGAATTGATCGCCCGGGCCCCCAGCAGGCCTTCGCCGATGGCGATCACCGTCGAGGCTTGCTGGCGGCTTCGCAATTCATCCAGCCGGTCGACCAGCAGCGCGTGTTGACGAATGCGTTCGATGTAGTAGTCCACGGCAGCCTCGCCCGCGGCGGTCAGGCTGATGCGGTGGGTGCCGGGGCGCACCAGTTCGATGCCCAGTTCTTCTTCCAGCCGGGCGATCTGCCGGCTGACCGATGAGGTGGCGACGCCGAGCACTTCGGCAGCGGCGCGCATGGAGCCCTTGTCATGGCTCAGGTGCAGGTAGCGCAGGCGGTGGTCCTGCAGATCGATATGGCGGGTGGGCATGACCTCGACCTCGGGGGTAATCACGGCAGGCATTGGCGTGTCCCCATCCATCCTGGTGGGGCGTTGGCTTGTTTTTTTTGTGTGCTCGGCGTGGGTGGCCGGCGTTGTCGCGCTCCATGCCAGGCCATCGTACACGCGTTTTTTTCTGTCCGAAATCATGTGAAAAAGGCGCTAAAAATTTTTCGTGATATCGGCGCGGGTCGTTAGTTTTTTTAGTCGCGTTGAAACCGGTTTTTGAAGTCGTATAAATCCATTTAAATCATGTAGATAGCCAATTTTTAGAGGGTTTATCCGTTAGGTATAGGTAAATTTTTCTCCTGTTTTAGCGTGAAAATTCAATTGACAATTCACGTAAATCGCCGCAAATATTTGTCACCGGCACCTAAAACAAGAGAGACAGACCATGCCGCCCGAACCTGCCTTCGCCCCTCTGTATGGCCAGTGCTTGCCTTCCACGAGCCCAGCCAACGCCCCCCACAAGCATCAGTACAAAAACCGCGCCTGAGACGGAGAATGTCCATGGATTCGCTTTGCCTGCGTGCCGCGCCTGTGTCGGCGCTCGCCTCTGGCCCTGCTTTCGAGGCCTTGCTTGACGGTGTTCGTGATCGTGCTCGCCTCGGTGAGTTCGACCGCCAGCGCTACATATCCCGCGATGTGATCGACGCGTTCAAGGCCCATGGCGTGTACCGCGCCTTGGTGCCTAAGCGCTTTGGTGGGCTTGAGTGCTCGCCGGGGGCCTTCTGTGAAATGATCGAACGCATCTCCCATGCAGACGGCTCTGCCGGCTGGGTGGCCAGCTTCGGCATGAGCCCCGTGTACCTGGCGGCGCTGCCGCTGGAGACCATCGCCGAGATCTACGGCAACAGCCCCGACACGGTGTTTGCCGGAGGCATCTTCCCGCCACAACCGGCCGAGATCGTGCCTGGAGGCTTCAAGGTCAACGGCCGCTGGAAGTACTCCAGCGGGTCCATGGGTGCGGACATCGTGGGTGTCGGGATTGCCCCACGCAATGGCGACAAGCTCGACCTGCCGCGCCTGGCCGTGATGCCGCGCCAGCAGGCGCGCATCGAAGAAACCTGGGACACCGTCGGCCTGCTCGGCACCGGCAGCCACGACCTGGTGGTCGAGGACGTGGTGGTGGGCGAGCAGTGGACCTTCGTGCGCGGCGGCAAGCCCAACCTGGACGAGCCGTTCTTCCGTTACCCATCGCTGTCGTTCGCCACCCAGGTGCTCTCGGTGGTCGGGCTGGGCATTGCCCGCGCTGCATTGGACGAACTGTCAGGCATGGCCAGTGGGCGCATCTCGGTGACCGGCGCCCCGGCACTGGCCGACCGGCCGCTGGCCCAGGTCGATGTGGCCAAGGCCGAGGCGGCGCTGCGCTCGGCGCGGGCGTTCTTCTACGAGTCCATCGAACGTGCCTGGGAGCACGTGGTGGCGGGCGACCCGGTACCGGTCGACGTCACCAACCTGTTGCGCCTGTCCTCCACCCATGCCGCCCGTGTGGCCGCTGAAGTGGCGCGCAGTGCGCAGATGCTCTCGGGCATGACCGGCATCTACAACGAAAGCCCGCTGGCCCGCTGCGTCAACGATGCGCAGGTGGTGACCCAGCACGCCTTCATGGGCGACGTCACGTACCAGAACGCCGGTGCGATGTTCTTCGGTAAACAGCCCCTTCCGGGCTACCTGTAACTTTCGGGAATTTTGTCATGAGCGATAAGAAAGCGTTGCGTGTGCTGTTCTGCATGGGCATCAACCAGAACTTCTTCGATGCCCCCCGTGAGGAGCAGCTGCAGGTGTGGGCCGCCTTCAGCGCGATGTGGAATGGCATTCACGACCTGACCGGGGTGAACGTGCTGGGCAACATGGACGATGACCAAGGTATGGTCGGCCCGTCCGACGGCTTCCCCTGGACCACCTACCTGCTGGCCGACGTACCGGACATCGAGACCGTGCACGCCGCCTGCAACCTGTTCCGCACCACGGCCGTGGGCGAGGGGCCGTACAAGCTGTGGCGCTACGCCAAGGTCGAGGCCCGTGTCGGCCGCGAACTGATCATCCAGCGCGCCTGAGTCGAGGACGATA
>NZ_JABWRW010000053.1:0-2539 GCF_014269095.1 Pseudomonas sp. SWRI50
GTCACCCAGCTGCAGGTTTTCGAAGGCACGACCATCGACATCGACCGCGGACTTGATGCCCAACGAGATCTCGCCAGCGTCTTTGTAAACGTCATCGCCCTGTGCTTCGTGCGTGTAAGGCGCGCTGGTTTCGCCAGCCTTGATGGTGACGGTAGCGTTGTTGCTCAGCGTCACGACCAGGTCGTGGGCCAGCGCGGTGTTGATGTGAACGGTGAAGGTCGGCTTCACGTTCTCAGCGACGGAAACCTGGTCAGCCGTGATGGTGACTTTGACCAAGTCGCCTTCGTTACCCGGCGTGCCTGGCTCGTCGGTGACGGCCGTGCTGACCGGCGTTTTGTCCAGAACCAGGTTCTCGAACTTGCCAACATCCGCGCCGTCGACGGTAGCGATCGATTTGATCACCGCATCGTTGGTACCGGTGTAGACGTTGTCCGGAGCAGTCACGGTGGTGAAACCAGTGGTGCTGTTGGCCGGAACTGTGATGACGGTGGTGCCGTCGCTCAACGTGAAGGTCAGCGCCGAGTGTTTATCAATTGGCAGACCATCTTTGTTGGTCAGGGTGATGGTGTAAGTGATCGCACCGCCTTCGGTAACCGAAGGCGTGGCAGTCAGCTTGGCCACCACGTCATCCGTGGTGTCGGTGACTTTGACCGATGCCGCGTCGCCCAGTTGCAGGTTTTCGAAGGCACGGCCATCGACATCGACGGCGGACTTGATACCCAGGCTGATTTCGCCAGCGTCTTTGTAGACGTCATCGCCTTGCGCTTCGTGGGTGTACGGCGCGCTGGTTTCGCCAGCCTTGATGGTGACGGTAGCGTTGTTGCTCAGCGTCACGACCAGGTCGTGGGCCAGCGCGGTGTTGATGTGAACGGTGAAGGTCGGCTTCACGTTCTCGGCGACCGAAACCTGATCAGCCGTGATGGTGACCTTGACCACATCGCCTTCGTTGCCTGGGGTACCCGGCTCGTCGGTCACAGTGGTGCTGACCGGGGTCTTGTCCAGAACCAGGTTTTCAAACTTCCAGGCGTCAGCACCGCTGACCGCCTGCAGGCTCTGCTCTACCGGTGGGTTAGCGCCGGTGTAGACGTTGTCCGGGGCAGTCACGGTAACCGAACCGGTGGTGCCGTTGGCCGGGACGGTGATCACCGTTTTGCCGTCACTCAAGGTGAAGTACAACGGCGCGTGGTTATCGATCGGCAAGCCGTCTTTATTGGTCAGGGTGACGGTATAGGTGATCTCGCCGCCTTCGGTGACCGAAGGGGTAGCAGTCAGCTTGGCGATGACGTCGTCAGTGGTGTCGGTGACTTTGATCGACGCCGCGTCGCCCAGCTGCAGGTTTTCGAAGGTACGACCATCGATGTCTGCTGCCGACTTGATACCCAGGCTGATTTCGCCAGCGTCTTTGTAGACGTCGTCACCCTGTGCTTCGTGGGTGTACGGGGCGCTGGTTTCACCCGCTTTGATAGTGACCTGAGCGTTGTTACTCAGGGTCACAACCAGGTCGTGGGTCAGAGCGGTGTTGATGTGGACGGTGAACGTCGGCTTGACGTTCTCGGCGACGGAAACCTGGTCAGCGGTAATGGTGACTTTGACCACATCGCCTTCATTGCCTGGGGTACCCGGCTCGTCAGTCACAGTGGTGCTGACCGGGGTCTTGTCCAGAACCAGGTTTTCGAATTTCCAAGCGTCAGCACCGCTGACCGCCTGCAGGCTCTGCTCTACCGGTGGGTTAGCGCCGATGTAGACGTTGTCCGGGGCAGTCACGGTAACCGAACCGGTGGTGCCGTTGGCCGGAACGGTGATCACCGTTTTGCCGTCACTCAGGGTGAAGTACAACGGCGCGTGGTTGTCGATCGGCAGACCGTCTTTGTTGGTCAGGGTGACGGTGTAAGTGATCTCGCCGCCTTCGGTGACCGAAGGGGTAGCGGTCAGCTTGGCGATGACGTCGTCAGTAGTATCGGTAACTTTGACCGATGCCGCGTCGCCCAACTGCAGGTTCTCGAAGGCACGGCCGTCAACATCGACGGCAGACTTGATACCCAGGGAAATTTCGCCAGCGTCTTTGTAAACGTCATCGCCCTGCGCGTCGTGGGTGTACGGCGCGCTGGTTTCACCCGCTTTGATGGTGACGGTGGCGTTGTTGCTCAAGGTCACGACCAGGTCGTGGGCCAGCGCGGTGTTGATGTGAACGGTGAAGGTCGGCTTCACGTTCTCGGCGACCGAAACCTGATCAGCCGTGATGGTGACCTTGACCACATCGCCTTCGTTGCCTGGGGTACCCGGCTCGTCAGTCACAGTGGTGCTGACCGGGGTCTTGTCCAGAACCAGGTTTTCGAATTTCCAAGCGTCAGCACCGCTGACCGCCTGCAGGCTCTGCTCTACCGGTGGGTTAGCGCCGGTGTAGACGTTGTCCGGGGCAGTTACGGTGACCGAACCGGTGGTGCCGTTGGCCGGAACGGTGATGACCGTTTTGCCGTCACTCAGGGTGAAGTACAACGGCGCGTGGTTATCGATCGGCAGACCGTCTTTGTTGGTCAGG
>NZ_JABWRW010000054.1:0-2326 GCF_014269095.1 Pseudomonas sp. SWRI50
GACATCGTCGGTGGTGTCAGTGACTTTGACCGACGCCGCGTCGCCCAGCTGCAGATTCTCGAAGGCACGGCCATCGATGTCTGCTGCCGACTTCACGCCCAACTCGATTTCACCGGCGTCTTTGTAGACGTCGTCGCCCTGCGCTTCGTGGGTGTACGGCGCGCTGGTTTCGCCAGCTTTGATGGTGACGGTAGCGTTGTTGCTCAAGGTCACGACCAGGTCGTGAGCCAGCGCGGTGTTGATGTGGACGGTGAACGTTGGTTTGACGTTCTCGGCGACGGAAACCTGGTCAGCGGTAATGGTGACTTTGACCACATCGCCTTCGTTGCCTGGAGTACCCGGCTCGTCAGTCACAGTGGTGCTGACCGGGGTCTTGTCCAGAACCAGGTTTTCAAACTTCCAGGCGTCAGCGCCGCTAACCGCCTGCAGGCTCTGCTCGACCGGTGGGTTAGTGCCGGTGTAGACGTTGTCTGGCGCGGTTACGGTAATCGAACCGGTGGTGCCGTTCGCCGGGACGGTGATCACCGTTTTGCCGTCACTCAAGGTGAAGTACAACGGCGCGTGGTTGTCGATCGGCAGACCGTCTTTGTTGGTCAGGGTGACGGTGTAAGTGATCTCGCCGCCTTCGGTAACCGATGGAGTGGCGGTCAGTTTGGCGATGACGTCGTCAGTAGTGTCAGTCACTTTGACCGACGCTGCGTCACCCAGCTGCAGGTTTTCGAAGGTACGACCATCGACATCGACCGCGGACTTGATGCCCAACGAGATCTCGCCAGCGTCTTTGTAAACGTCATCGCCCTGCGCGTCGTGAGTGTATGGCGCGCTGGTTTCACCGGCTTTGATGGTGACGGTGGCGTTGTTGCTCAAGGTCACGACCAAGTCGTGAGCCAGCGCGGTGTTGATGTGAACGGTGAAGGTCGGCTTCACGTTCTCGGCAACCGAAACCTGGTCAGCCGTGATGGTGACCTTGACCACATCACCTTCGTTGCCTGGAGTACCCGGCTCGTCAGTCACAGTGGTGCTGACCGGGGTCTTGTCCAGAACCAGGTTTTCAAACTTCCAGGCGTCAGCACCGCTGACCGCCTGCAGGCTCTGCTCGACCGGTGGGTTAGCGCCGGTGTAGACGTTGTCCGGCGCAGTCACGGTAACCGAACCGGTGGTGCCGTTGGCCGGAACGGTGATGACCGTTTTGCCGTCACTCAGGGTGAAGTACAACGGCGCGTGGTTATCGATCGGCAGACCGTCTTTGTTGGTCAGGGTGACGGTGTAAGTGATCTCGCCGCCTTCGGTGACCGAAGGAGTGGCGGTCAGCTTGGCGATGACGTCGTCAGTAGTGTCAGTCACTTTGACCGACGCTGCGTCACCCAGCTGCAGGTTTTCGAAGGCACGACCATCGACATCGACCGCGGACTTGATGCCCAACGAGATCTCGCCAGCGTCTTTGTAAACGTCATCGCCCTGTGCTTCGTGGGTGTAAGGCGCGCTGGTTTCACCGGCTTTGATGGTGACGGTGGCATTGTTGCTCAGGGTCACGACCAAGTCGTGAGCCAGCGCGGTGTTGATGTGAACGGTGAAGGTCGGCTTCACGTTCTCAGCAACCGAAACCTGGTCAGCGGTGATGGTCACCTTGACCACGTCGCCTTCGTTGCCCGGCGTGCCTGGCTCGTCAGTGACAGTGGTGCTGACTGGAGTCTTGTCCAGAACCAGGTTTTCGAACTTCCAGGCGTCAGCACCGCTGACCGCCTGCAGGCTCTGCTCGACCGGTGGGTTAGTGCCGGTGTAGACGTTGTCCGGGGCGGTCACGGTAATCGAACCGGTGGTGCCGTTCGCCGGAACGGTGATGACCGTTTTGCCGTCACTCAGGGTGAAGTACAACGGCGCGTGGTTGTCGATCGGCAGACCGTCTTTGTTGGCCAAGGTGACGGTGTAAGTGATCTCGCCGCCTTCGGTAACCGATGGAGTGGCGGTCAGTTTGGCGATGACGTCATCAGTGGTATCGGTGACTTTGACCGAAGCGGCGTCGCCCAGCTGCAGGTTTTCGAAGGTACGACCATCGATGTCTGCTGCAGACTTGATACCCAGGCTGATTTCACCGGCGTCTTTGTAGACGTCGTCGCCCTGTGCTTCGTGAGTGTACGGCGCGCTGGTTTCGCCGGCCTTGATGGTGACGGTAGCGTTGTTGCTCAGGGTCACGACCAGATCGTGAGCCAGCGCGGTGTTGATGTGAACGGTGAAGGTCGGTTTGACGTTTTCCGCCACCGAGACTTGATCAGCGGTGATGGTGACTTTGACCACATCGCCTTCGTTGCCTGGGGTACCCGGCTCG
>NZ_JABWRW010000055.1:0-2258 GCF_014269095.1 Pseudomonas sp. SWRI50
GCTCGTCAGTCACAGTGGTGCTGACCGGGGTCTTGTCCAGAACCAGGTTTTCAAACTTCCAGGCGTCAGCACCGCTGACCGCCTGCAGGCTCTGCTCGACCGGTGGGTTAGTGCCGGTGTAGACGTTGTCCGGGGCAGTTACGGTAATCGAACCGGTGGTGCCGTTGGCCGGAACGGTGATGACCGTTTTGCCGTCACTCAGGGTGAAGTACAACGGCGCGTGGTTGTCGATCGGCAGACCATCTTTGTTGGTCAGGGTGACGGTGTAAGTGATCTCGCCGCCTTCGGTAACCGAAGGGGTGGCGGTCAGCTTGGCGATGACGTCGTCAGTGGTATCAGTCACTTTGACCGACGCTGCGTCGCCCAGCTGCAGGTTCTCGAAGGCACGGCCGTCAACATCGACCGCGGACTTGATGCCCAGGCTGATTTCGCCGGCGTCTTTGTAAACGTCGTCGCCCTGTGCTTCGTGGGTGTACGGCGCGCTGGTTTCACCCGCTTTGATAGTGACCTGAGCGTTGTTACTCAGGGTCACAACCAGGTCGTGGGTCAGAGCGGTGTTGATGTGAACGGTGAAGGTCGGCTTGACGTTCTCAGCAACCGAAACCTGGTCAGCGGTAATGGTGACCTGCACCAAGTCGCCCTGGTTACCGGTACCTGGAGTACCCGAACCCGGTTCGTCCGTCACAGAAGTGGTGACAGTTTCACCACCCAGAGTCAGCTTCTCGAAGCTGTCTGCCCCCGAAACCGACTCAAGCTTGTTGGCAATAGCGGCCTGGCCGCCGACGTACACGTCATCGTTAACCGTGATGGTCGCGGTACCAGAGGCACTGTCAGCCGGAATCGTAACTTTTGTGCCGTCGGTCAGGGTGAAGGTCAGTGCCCCGTGCTGAGTGACCGAAAGCCCCTGCGCGTTGGTCAGCGTGACGGTGTAGGTCACCTGGCCGCCTTCCGCCACAGTCGCCTTGTCGACAGTCAAGGTTGCAACGACTTCGCTGATGGTGTCCGAAATCTCGACGGTAGCGGGACCACCGATGGCCAGATGCTCGAAGGTTGCACCCGAAACAGTGGCATCGGTGACGCTCAGTGTCACGGAGCCCGCGTCCTTGATGACGTCATCGCCCTGAGCCGGGGTCTTGTACTCGACTTCGGTCTTGCCGGCCTCGATGGTGACGGTTTCGCCATTCGACAGGGTCACGGTCAGCGGACGGTCCAGCGCTTGGCTCACTTTGATCGTGAAGGATGGCTGCTGGTCTTCAGTGACATTACCGTTGCTGACGATGCTTACGGTGACGGTATCGACACTGTCATTGATTACAGTGGACGCTGGGGTCGGGTTCGGCGTGAGTTGCTCGAAGTTACCGCCAGTAGCGTCCTTGATCGTGACAGTTACGGTCGAGCCGTTGTTGTAGACGTCATTGGCCGGGGTCTGGAAATCAACGCTGCCCTGGGTTTTGCCCGCTTCGACGGTGATGGTCTGGCCGTTCGACAGGGTCACGGTTACCGGAGTCTGGGCAGGGTTGCTCAGGGTCACGGTGTAGGTGATCACGCCGCCTTCGGTGACTGACGGATTGGCAGTCAGGGTCGCGGTAGTGACATCTACCGAATCATTGATCGTGGTTTGAGCCGGGGTCGGGTTCGGCGTCAGTTGCTCGAAGTTACCGCCGGTGGCACCGGTGATGGTCGTGCTAACGGTCGAGCCGTTGTTGTAGGCGTCATTGGCCGGGGTCTGGAAATCAACGCTGCCTTGAGTCTTGCCGGCTTCGACGGTGATGGTCTGGCCGTTCGACAGAGTAACGGTCACCGGCGTCTGGGCAGGGTTGCTCAGCGTCACGGTGTAGGTGATTACGCCGCCTTCGGTAACGCTTGGCGAAGCAGTCAGGGTCGCGGTAGTGACATCTACCGAATCATTGATCGTGGTCTGAGCCGGGGTCGGATTCGGCGTCAGCTGCTCGAAGTTACCGCCAGTGGCACCGGTGATGGTGGTGCTGACGGTCGAGCCGTTGTTGTAGACGTCGTTGGCCGGGGTCTGGAAGTCAACGCTGCCTTGAGTCTTGCCGGCTTCGACGGTGATGGTCTGGCCGTTCGACAGAGTAACGGTCACCGGCGTCTGGGCAGGGTTGCTCAGCGTCACGGTGTAAGTGATCACACCGCCTTCGGTGACTGACGGATTGGCAGTCAGGGTCGCGGTAGTGACATCTACCGAATCATTGATCGTGGTTTGAGCCGGGGTCGGGTTCGGCGTCAGTTGCTCGAAGTTA
>NZ_JABWRW010000057.1:0-1494 GCF_014269095.1 Pseudomonas sp. SWRI50
CCGTGAGCAACCTGATCCCCGCCGTCAACCTGACGGTCGACCCGGCCGAGCTGGTCCAGCCCGACCGCGTCCACACCTCCCTCTACACCGACCCGGCCCTGTTCGACGCCGAACTGCAGAAGATCTTCCACAGCACCTGGATCTGGGTCGCCCACGAGAGCGAAGTCCCCGAGCCCGGCAGCTACAAGACCACCTTCATCGGCAAACAGCCGGTGATCGTCGTGCGTGACCGCAAAAAGGCCATCAACGTGCTGCTCAACCGCTGCCGCCACCGCGGCGCCACGGTCTGCGAGCACAAGAAGGGCAAGACCAACAGCTTCGTCTGCCCCTACCACGGCTGGGGCTACGCCCTCGATGGCTCGCTGCGCGGCATTCCCCACCCGGAAAGCTACGGCGACTGCCTGGACAAGGCCGAGCTGCCACTGGTCAGCCTGCGCGTCGAGCGCTACGCCGGCATGGTCTTCGCCACCTTCAAGGACGACATCGAACCGCTCGAAGACTTCCTCGGCGCCGCGAAGAAGTGGATGGACCTGTTCATGAAGCAAGGCGCCGGCTACGGCATCAAGGTCCCCGGCGAGCACCGCTTCCGCTTCCCCGGCAACTGGAAGATCCAGCTGGAAAACACCACCGACGCCTACCACTTCCCGTTGGTGCACAAAAGCTTCCTGTCCTCGGTCGACGAGCAGACCCTGGAGCTGTTCGACTTCGTCAAAGGCCCAGGCTACGTCGAAGACCTCGGCAACGGCCACAGCGTGATGGTGATGATCCCCGAGCTGGTGGACCTGGAAGCCGACCTCGACAAGCCGATCCCCGAGCGCTTCGAGTCCCTCGCCGCCGAACTGCGCGACGAAGGCATCGACGAGCAGCAGGTGCGCCGCATCGTCCGCGCCGTCGGTGGCTCGGGCTTCAACCTCAACCTGTTCCCCAACGTCGCCTGCTCGATGGCGTTTTTCCGCGTGCTGCAGCCGATCTCGGTGACCGAGACCGAAATCCACCACTCGGTGATCACCATGGACGGCGGCCCAGCCGCAGCCAACCGCTACCGGCTGCGCCTGCACGAGCACTTCCAAGGCCCGATGGGCTTTGGCACCCCGGACGATTCCGAGGCCTGGGAGCGCGTGCAGAAAGGCGCCCGTGCCGGTGAAGACCTGTGGATCATGCTCAACCGCGGGCTGCCGGGCGAGAAGCCCAGCGCAGACGGGCTGGTGTCCGACGTGAGTGCCGAAACCGGCATGCGCGCGGCGTACCAGCAGTGGAAGAAGATGATGACGGCGGAGAGCAAGTGATGGATCTGAAACTACTGAACGAAGTCACCGCCTTCATCTGGCAGGAAGGCGACATGCTCGACCACGGCGAGTACGACACCTGGCTCGGCCAATGGACCGAAAAAGGCACGTACATCATCCCCATCGACCCGCGCGAGAGCGACTACGAAAACACCCTCAACTACGCCTACGACGACCACCACATGCGTGGCCTGCGCGTGCAGCGGTT
>NZ_JABWRW010000058.1:0-1400 GCF_014269095.1 Pseudomonas sp. SWRI50
TAGGAACCCGGTTGCATCTATGTATCAGGCCTATTCGAGGAAGCTTTTTGCTTCTGGCCAACATCGTGGTGAGCTCGCAGCGTGCCGTTTACATTGAGGCCATTCATCAGGCCTGTAGGAGCAGAGGCATCTGTCTGCGACGGTCTTACCAGGGGTCAATGTTCACTAGCAGGGGTTGGAGCGCTCGGCGCCCCGGTGGCATTGCTCGGTTGATCAGAGGCTCATAGCAGCCTCCGAGTTGCTGTTCGGTTTGCGCTGATATACCTGATCGCTCTGCAACAAGGCCCAGATAATGCGCAGATTTCGATTAGCCAGTCTGATCGCCGCCTCCTTGCGTCCAAGGCGGGATAGCCAGCGTAAAAGGCGGTGATCGTCTGGCTGATCGGAATCAGGCCTTAGCTGACTCAAGACAGCATGCGCCCCCTGGATCATCAGGCTGCGTATGTAGCCATCACCTCGCTTGCTCATCCTGCCCAGCCTGATTTTGTTTCCGCTGCTGTGCTGGTCGGGCACGATACCGAAGAAGGCGGCATACATTCGGCCACTGGCGAAGCGGCTAGGCTCGGTCTGTTTCGCCACGATCGCCGTGGCAATGATTGGGCCCACGCCACGAATGGTGATCAACCGCTGTGCGACCTTATCTTCCTGGGCTGTCGCTTCAAGCCGCCTACTCAGCGTCGCAATGCGTTCACCCAGAGAGAGCCAGTCAGTCAGCAGCTCATCGAGCAACTCGCGCAACAAGTCGGGCAGAGGTAAAGAGGCATCTTCAAGAGCCCGTGGCACATGCGAATTGATCGCCGCATCGCCTTGAGGCATGGAGACGCCATGCTCTAGCAGCAGGCCACGTATCTGATTACCCAGCGCTGTATGCCGCTTGATGTTGCCGCGCCGGACACGGTGCAGCGCTTGAATAGCCAGTGCTGTAGTGCTCTTGATCGGGATTGAGGCAATACTGGTATCGCGACCGGCACGCAAAATGGCATGGGCGTCGTTACGGTCATTCTTCGCGCCGCTGCGGTGTTCGGCAACGCGTTGCGCAGGCAGGATCCGAACCGGATTACCCTTGGCCTGCAGTAGTCTGGCCCAGGCTTGCGCACCAGGACCGCACTCCATTAAGACAGTCACCGTCACTGGCAGCTTGATTAGAAAATCATGGAAATTTTGACGGGATTTGATGCGATTTTCGTAGATCACCCGACCGGTAGCATCCTCGCCTGCTAACTGGAAGACCTGTTTGGCCAGGTCTACGCAGAGGGTTGTGCAAAGCTCCACATCAGTGGAAGACAGGGGATCGTGCTTCGAACTATGCTTCTTCATGGTCTCGCCCTCGCTGCCGTTGGCTTCTTTGAACGCCACCGTGGCACTGTGATGCCTCGGCGGGGGCGAGTCCATCGATTACA
>NZ_JABWRW010000059.1:0-1276 GCF_014269095.1 Pseudomonas sp. SWRI50
GTTTACCCGCGAACACGGGCGAAGCCCGTGCCATCCAAGGTGGTGCCTCCTTCGCGGGCAAACCCATTCCTACAGAAATCACGCTGCGCCTTGAGCTTGCGCTGTACTTTCAGGCTTTGTCGGCGGTTGCTCTCGCCATGGCGTACCCGTCCGGATCATCGCGTTGAGTTGCACGATGAAGACCCGCATACACGCCACGATAGCAACCTTGGCGAGTTTTCCTCGCCCTCTCAGTGCGTCATAACGCGCCTTCATGCCCGGGTTGTGCCTCACCGCTACCCAGCACGCCATGTACAACGCACGCCTGACTTGCGATCTGCCACCCGAGATATAGCGCTTGCCCACCGATTTCCCACTGTCGTGGTTGAACGGCGCAACTCCGACCAATGAGGCGATCTCCCTAGACTCCACACGCCCCAGCTCTGGTAGCAGCGCCACCAGCTTGGCGGCGGTCACCATCCCGATGCCCTTGACTTGAATCAGCTGAGCGATCCGTTCGTCATTAAGCGTCGTGGTCTGTTGCTTGATTTCCTTTTCAACCAGCTTGATCTGCAGCCTGAGGTGCTGAATATGGGATTTCAGAAGGTCGACAACCACCTGTGACTGCGCTTGTTTGAGGCGTCGGCGATCATCATCTCGCTGCTGAACGAAGCGATCACGTTGCTGCAGAAATTCACGCAGCAAAGCCCTGTCTGGGCTGACCTGCAAGGTGGGTTTGTCGGGAATGACTTCAGCAAAATGCGCCAGAGCCTCAGCGTCAATCGCGTCGGTCTTGGCTTTGATGCCCATGGAGTCAGCGAACGACCTGGCTCGTTTGGGATTGACGCGGATAACCTTGTAACTCGCGTCCTGCAGAAAGTGCAGGATATCGCGTTCGTACCCGCCCGTAGCCTCAAGCAGGATACGTTTGATGCTGAATCCTCGAAGCCAACTCTCCAGCTCCTCAAAGCCTGCCGGATCATTGCTGACACTGCATTTGATGCCTTGAGGCCGCACCGCCACATCCAATGACGTGCTGGAAACATCGATACCCACGAAGGAAACCATGACCAAAATCTCCTAGACTCAGCAGAGTGAGAGAACTTTGGCTTGGCCCACGCTTGTGATTCGAGATCAGAGCCGCATCCAACTGTTCGGGCTCTCGCCAAAGTGGAACGGTGAATGGCAGCGTGTGCTCCCACTCGTGCTCGCAGCACCTCCGGCAGTCAGCTTGCCATTCACCGCTCTCACTCCTGATTCTAATACCCCCTCAAGACACAAGCCGGCTTGCCGGCGA